>CASENM010000040.1 GCA_949289295.1 uncultured Bacteroides sp. | reverse complement strand
GGCATACTGTGAGGCCGTCACCTTGCCGTTGCTAACCAGCTCATGGTTGAACATGGTCTTTTTCAGCGTCATGACCGTCACCTCGTTCGCTTGCGAGGGCAAAACTGTTTCCACTCCTTCCTTTCCGGAAGTATCGTCTTTCTTTTCGCCGCAGCCTGCCAGCATTCCGGCGGCAAGCAGCACATATACGTAGTATGTTCTCATCATAAATATTAATATTACAAAACAGGATATATAATTATCTACTAAACATTTGATATTGCTTATTTTTATTAATGGACCAAAGACATTTAGAATCATTACACAATTACACAAATTTACCTTAATCTGATATAAAGATATATGGAAGAAATTTATGAAATCAACAATCTTACATATTACCCAAAATTTTTTAAATTGATCATTAGTAAACCATTCAAATTAAATAACAAGCATTCAGAGAAAACCTATTTAAGTTATCTATTAAATATTACTGTTCTATATTATTTACTATTTTCCTTCATCAAGATAAAAGAAATAAATATCAGTTCCTCCCTCTGAATTTAATGCAGTATACAAAATCCTATTGTGAAATTTATCATACACAAAACCAAGAGAATAATGGGGAAGAAGATAAGTTTTTAAATACTTCAAATCCCAGTCAAAAACAACAATTCTAGAAGGAGCGTTATCTACTTTTTCAAAATCTTTTTCTCTTATATTCTGTTCCAACACATATACAGCTTTATCTGAAGATGTTATATCTCTACAACAAATAAAATTGTCTCCACTTATATGATAACCATCAACCACCGTTGGACTGATTTCATCATGACCTAACTGAATAGTCTTTATTAGGTCATTCTTCGAATTATAAAGAAATAATAGATTATAATATCCCATTGCAGAAACAATTCTATTTGACTCAAAATTTAGAGTTATACGATTCATATTCATAACTGTAAAATCCCCCTGGGGTGACTGTAAGATTTTTGGAAATTCAACCCATTTTATTTTATCTTTATATGGATCATAAATGAAATATAATCCACTGCCAGAATCAATATTCCCTATGAAAGAAGAATCATTCTTTAAATGTAAATCAGGCGAACCTATAAGCAAAGCTGGCATTTTCATTGACATTATTGCATTGGGCTCTTTTTGAAGTAGTTTTTTTACATAGATATCCTTAAAGGCTGCTGCATTAACATCGTAAAGGTTTATAATACCATTATTATTGCTTACTTTCTTTAAAAAAAATGGGAACTGGAAATCTTCAGGCCCATTCCCGATAACTCCATAAGCTCCTTTATAGGTAAAATCTGAAGAGTCATACATATAAAAAATACTATCAGTACCCCTATTTATAAAAACAGATAGTGTATCATAAACTCCTATTTTATCAACATTTAATAACTGTTCTGCTTCAACTCGATGGACAACAGGTTTTACAATATTATTTTCTGTAATTATTTCTTTTACTTGGTTAGTTCCCTTACATGAACTTAATATTATGAGAATGACAAAAAAACAAAAATTTTTCATATAATGATTCTTTGATAAGTAATATATATGTGCAGGAGAAAATTAAATTTCCCCTGCACTTCAAATTTGTGTTCAACTGAATAAGTTAATAGCATTTACCTTTACTTGATGTTCCTATATACTGCCAAGTACAAGTTGAACACTTACATAAAAAGGAGCTACCACTTCCACTATAACATGTTATGTGGTTACCTCCACTTTCCCCACTAGCCAAAGCTTCTATATTGGCCTTAGCTAAATCCGACATTTCAGCATTCTGCTGTGTTGAGTACATACTAAAAGCGGCTACCAAAGTAAATGTAGCCACAAATAAAATCTTGATAATTTTCATAAAAAATACGTTTTTAATTTTGTTTTAATTGTTACATTAGAGAAAAATTAATCTCTATTCTCTCAAATCTGATTAATACTTACTATTCCACTGGACACACCTCCTTTCCGCAATAATATTCATTTATATATTATTGCTTTATTTATAAACACATTTTATCTTCCAATATTTTCTTCACTTCATGTCGCATTTCCCTTATAGCAGTAGAATTCACCTTAGGTTCAGTGTTAAGCACATACTCTGCCTCCCTGACAAGCTTTACCCTGTCAAAATACTCATGCTCCGCATAAAGCTTTACCAGCAAATAGTGGGGATATACACGCTCCGGCAATCTTCGGGTTGAACGTAGCAGAAGCTTCTCTGCTTTCCCATACTCACCGCTTTCCTGTGCATTGCGTCCCAGAATATTCAATATCATCGGATCTCCGCTTACCATCATGGTTTTAAGCAGAACCTCTTCTGCCTTGCCGTAACTTCCGGCTTTGTATAATGCCCTTCCGTATTCAAAGCAGAAATCTTTATTCCAGGACATTTTATCATAAAGCTTTCCATATTCTTCGGCAGCCGCCTTAAATGCTCCGGAATGATACATAACCCTGACCGGCATCCACTCGCGAACAGCCCGGGTGCGTGCGGAGTACATACCAAGCATATTCACCGAAACTGTTAGTCCAGCCACAACAAACGGCAGCAGAATTACCACGGCAATCGGTTTGCGCCTTATCATCACCAGACCCTCACCACAAAGCGCCATTACCGCCAATAGCCATACGGAAACAATAGCCGGGATATGCAGTGGATAGGAAAAGCATGCAAATACCATAAGTGATACAAGACATCCGCCCATTCCCGCAAGAGATTTACGGCTCCCGGCTATCTTCAACAACACAAGTACTAAAGTTATAAACAATACGGATACCCACACTCCATATTCAACTGCTATCTGCAGATATTCGTTGAAGGCAAAATCGGGTGTTCCGGCAACCCATGCCTCCGACTCCGAATATTCACAATCAGTGAAGTATTTTTCCTGGGCATCACCGTAAATGGCGGAAAATGTCCTCCCGTTTTCTTCACCCCACGGACTGCCGGCAATGGCTTGGAAAGTTATCTTTCCTATCAGCAAACGGCCGTCTGCCGAGTCACGTTTCATGAAATACGCACCGGAGGCAAACAGCAAACCGAGTATAAGCACGCCAAATACGGCATATCTGTGTTCCGATACAAACGATTTTACTTTTACATGGTAAACCCTGAGAACCACATATCCGCACGAAACCAGGGAAGCAAACCATGCCGCACGGCTCATGCCCGCCGGAAGCACACAGCATATCAGCAACAGTACACACATCGAGAAATAATACTGCACGACCGAAAGGCGGTCTTTCTTTCCCTTCAATACTGACATCCGGTACAGGGCTATCGGAAGAACTGCTGCCAGATAGCCTGAATATGGCCCCGGGTTATAGAATGTTCCCGTAAGGACAAAAAGCGAATGGTTTGACGGATATATACCTGCAATCTGCCCCAGACCATGCAGGGCCTCCACTGCTCCGAATCCCATCAGCACCCATTGCACTGTCTCCGACACGATAAGGGTAATCCGCTGTGGATTCACAATATATCCGGCAAGCCACAAAGGTAATACAACAGTCATCACGGCAGAAAGCCACATCCATTGCTCCCCCTGCAGGTCGGACGGCAAACTTCCGTCTGTTACCAGCACGGTTCCACCCACAAGTCCGGTAAGGAGTACCCCTGCTAACCACGGCATGACTCTGTATAACCATTTCCTTAGTTCAACATTCATTATATGCATAGTTCGCTCAAAAAAAAAGTTTCATATTCCTTTCTATTCAATCTTCTTCCATACCCTGTCCCAGCAAATATCGCCTGTATAGCTGTCCACGGATTTCCATATCCTTGAAGCCACTCCAACTATATACTCCTCCGGAAGCAGGCCCCAGTAACGTGAATCCTGTGAGTTCTCCCCACGGTCTCCTGCCACGAAATAATAGTTCTTGCAGAAACGGTAAGAAGTTATCATACTGTCATCAAGCAGTACAGTATCCCCCTTTACCTGCATTTTTCCCCCTTGCTCCCATTCAATGAGCTTTCGGTATAATACACCACCCGTACGGTCCATCTTCACCACATCCCCCTCGCCGGGAACAAACAGAGGTCCGAACTCCTTTATGTTCCAGTCCACCAGGGAGTCGTATGGAAAACAACAGTAAACGCCCTCCGGAAAATCCTCAGCATGCATCAGCCCTATGCGCTTCTGTGAGGCAACGTCCCCTAAAGGCATGTCTACCCCTTCCACCTTGAACATACCTTTTCTTATGGAAACTGTATCTCCCGGCAGTCCGATACAGCGTTTGATATAATACTTCATTATGTGCATTTCTATACGGCTCCAGTCATTGGGATGCGGGAAATTGAAGACCAACACATCATTGCGCCTTATCTTCCTGAACCCTGGCAGGCGGTATATTTCCGTCTGTTCCAGATTGAGCGATTTGTTCAAATTAAACAGCCGTGCCCCCACAACCGGTTTCCACACCAGCACGAAATCCCCCTCCCTGAGCTCCGGCGACATGGAATCACTCGGTATACGGAAGGATGCAAACACAAACACTTGTGCCAGAATCCACAGCAGAAACAGGCATACAGTTGCAAATCCCAAGTTCAACAGTATATCAGAACATCGTTTCATCCTCATATTAATCTACCTTTATCTTAAGAAGTTTTCCGGATTCTCCAAAAATAAGAAATCAGACCATAAACCCTGAGAATGCGTTCAACCGTGCAAGTAACTTTCCGTTTTTTTATAGGAAACCAGACAAATTCCTTCTTACTCTCATCATACAGACCCAACCTTCCTTCAAATGAACTGGCTGCCGAGAACCACAAATGCTCATGAGGGCCTTGCCCCCTGTTGCAAACCGACCAATGTATTTCCCCGTTTTCCAATCGAAAGCTGTAACCAGCGGAGATGAATACATATCTACCAGAAAAAGCTTTCCATCAACATAATACATGTCTATCGGCTTTCGTATGCTGTCTACATCAAAAGATGGTTTATGCACTTCCACTTTGGGAGATTCGGGAAACAAATCACACATGGAAACAAAAGAGCTGGTACATGAAGAGAGTGCAAGCCCCCAAAACAAACTGTAAATAAATGTTTTCATTGGGATAAAATAATCACTTAGTAATACTGACAAGAACAAAAAGTAGCCTCAAAATAGAAGAAATGAGACAATCCTGCTTGTAATCAAACCACAACATCCCCTCCTTATTTTAGCGTTTTTTATTATATACAAATTCTCATTTTAGTTTTAAACTACCATGAGACTCTCAGTTTCACGCTTCTATTTTGAGACAGACTTCTATCGTATTTCAGCTTTTCTTTCCAGGTATTTGTCGGGTAAAATAAGGTCTGAACTCAGCACTTCATAATCCAGGGAATCAGACAAACTATTATTCTTAAACAATGAGATTGCATCGGATAAAGCACACCAACTGGTAAAAGGACTATATGTATGAGCTTTCATTTTTGTCTCTCCTATTATATGAAAATCGGAATCAAACAGCATCAGATACAATGATTTACTGTCCAAAAAACTCTGTGTGAGTTTTTCTGATGCACTCATACTCTTTCCTTCGACATGGAAACGAGCATAAATTTGCACATCTGGCAAATACATAACATCATAAAAATGTGTATTCTCCAATCCGTAACGTTGCCATACAGAATAATCTGTCTGGGAATCACATCGTGGAGCCGTATTAGAAGTATATTTACTGGCTGCTCCGATTTCGGAATACTTTCCGGTTTTCATATCCAACAGATAGATAGTAGATTCATAAGGATAATTATAAATGATTTTCCCATTTGCAACATTTACGTTAGGAAAGCGTAAATCTCCATACTCTGCTGCGTTATCAGGGTTAAGCAAAGATGGTTTCAGAAAATAAGAACAGACAACCATATCTTTATTTAAATCATATTCTTCAACATATACAGAATCTGCTCTCAACACTGGATAATATAAAGAGGCTTTCTCTTTATCATAACAAAGCTTGGCTGTATGCATGGCATAATTGGTTTCCAGCAGTACCTGTACATCTGAAGGAAAAGAGATTCTACGACATATCTCACCACAATCATTTAACAAGGAAATGAAAGTTCCATCATACACCCAAATCGAATCATCGGAAACCGGACAGATGCTTTTCACTCGGACAAATATACCATTCGGCCCTTCTTTGTTCAATTGCAATGAAGATATTGAAGGGTTACCATATAATCTTATTTTGTCTAAAGAATGAGTTCTATAATTATATCCCACAATACTCTGTAAAGAGTCAGTACCTATAAATCCTGTTATGGGATAATCCTTCAACTGAAGTACTTCTGATGAAGATATATTCACTTCTTTCAAACTATACGCTACTGAATCCCCATATTTATTATGTGGCATATTTCCTCCACTGTTACTGACACAACTCACTAAAAACAAACAAATAATAAAACTAACTATTCTCATATCACAAAAAATTTCAACAACCACTAGAGGTTGTCTCAAAACAAAAATCCACTTTCATTTTGTCATCCTGAACGGAGTGAAGGATCTCATTTACTTGGGATGGCATTGCTTTTTGATAGTCAATTCTCATTCTGACACAACTTGTAATTCACAATTTTTACTTTAATTAATTATAGTTCTAATAATCTCCAGGGAAGAACACCCTCCAATTTGTGGCATTAAAAATAATAATTGTATTGGTAACACCTCCTTTATTTTAAGTACTTTAACATGGAGTGGAATATGGATACAAACGTTTGCTAGACATTAGGTTTCATATCTTCACTCTTTTTTTATCTCTCACTTTCTGACTGTTCCCCAAAAGTCCAGTGTAACGGACTTGCCCGGAACATTTCCGTATATGGTTATGGTACGCCAGAAATCACCTGGCTCTTCCGCCTTGTATTCAACCGTCATTGCAGCTTTCCCTCCAGGTGGAATCTCATCCCAGCCGTATTCCGCAGTCATACAGTCGCATGAGGTTGTTATTCCCTTTATGCGGAACACTTCTCTTCCGGTGTTTTGAAGGATAATCTTCTTGCTTGCTGTCATGTTTTCGCCTACCACACCATAATGGTACTCTGCAGAATCAGCCTCAATCGTGGTGACTGGCTGCGAAACAGCTTCTATTCCGGCTATTTCCTTAAGGTAAAGGTCCTTTATCGACAGGTTGTGGATGGGGTTTCCTATCACCCTCACACGGTTTTCAGAATCTACAAGAAATGTCTGGAACATCATTTCCCCAGGAAAACGGTTTAGTCTATTGAAAATGTCTTCCGTGTCTATACATATAAAATTAAAAATAACAACGCTTTCATAACATTTAAAATCTTTGTATTTTTGCGACAAAGATAAGTAATAAACAACAAAAAATTGCTGAAATTTTTCTGAATAAAATCATAACAATCTGTTTATTAGATATTTAACTATATGAAATTTCAGGAAGATTTCCAATTACTTTCAGATTATTTTCAGAAAAGAAGACTCAAATTATGGAATGGGCTAAACCAAAACGTATCTTTGCATATATTACATACGCATTAATAACAATGATTGTAATCTGCATAAATTTCAATACAAACAAGATGCATATTACTGAAAGTGCAAAAAATGCTTTTATAAATGCCATCAACGAGGAAAAAAAACTGTATATCTCGCAGATTAACGTACAGTATAATCAAAAGAAGTCTCCAAACGAAATAAAAGGTGAAGAAAAGAGAAGCTGGAGTGATCAGGCCTATTTTATTGCAAAAGACTCAGAAAGAAATCATTTGGACAGCTTGTTCAGGTATGAAATGCATAAAATAAACAAACACACTAATACAGCCATTGGATATACATACAACGGAAAAAAGTATAATTCACGCACTGAAAAATTTATCAGAAAAGCTACACTCGTACAGGAATATAAATTTAGGAAAGACTATAATAACAAATCTGATATAACATTACAGGCCTATATATATACACCAGCATATGTACTTTTACTGAATAATATATATACATATATTCTACTTGCTGTTATGCTAATTCCAATAATCTGCTACATTATCTATAGCAGAAACAAAAAAGAAAATCTTTCAAAAGATATAAATAATGAGGACGGAAGCATTATAAAACAAAGAAAATACCAATCAACTAAATGGATTGAAATTCATGAAGGATATTACTGGGACAATAATCACAATACTTTAAGGTACAACAATACACAAGTTATTCTAAGCGGCAATAATATAAGAATTTTCCGTAAGTTCATTTCAAAGGAAGATTTCTTCTTATCACATACTGACATATCCAAACTATATGAAAAAGTAGAAAGTGGAGAAACAAAAGATCGGGCTTATCACCTGATTAAGTCGCTAAAAGAATGTATCGCAATTCTGGGCATCAATGTTGTATCCATAAGAGGAAAAGGTTACAAATTAGAATTTAATTGTGATTCATGCCAATTATAATGATTACAATCAGGATAACTCAATCCAACTCAGCGAATTAGAATGCGAGGATTCATAGAAAGTACAGAGTTTTAATCCGATATCCTTTGGAGTAACAAGATAAGGCTTTCAAAAAATTACTGCCTAAGAACTATATAAGTATACATCAAAGACTCTTATTACAAAGAAAAACATAAAAGAGGAATATTTTATGCATTTTATCTTAATCTGCGATTTTATTTTATGGACATTTATATGAATACAAAGGAATATCTTTATCATTGCCTACAGTATAGATGTTACCACTTATAAACTCAATACCAAAAGCAGAACATTCTGTTGACATTTTTTTCAGTGGACAGCCATCAAGGCTAAATACATAAATATTATTGCCTCCTGCTGGAAGTTTCCTGCCTGAACGCAACGAATTAATACGGTCTTTGAATGGTGTACCATCAAAAATAGCATATATACATGAATCTGAAACCACCACATCATTAAAGCCTTTAACTTTTGGCATAGCTTCACTAGCAAAGACGGAGAACACTGGCTCACCTCCCGGACCGTAATAGACCTTGTGCTCTCCGGTCTTTAGATTAAACAACTCGACAACCTCTCCAAGTTGGGTTACCATAGCCAGTACGCCATTCTTCGGATTATAGTCCATAAAACTGCGCCATGCCTGAGATAGAGCCGGCTTATCGGAATCATCAACGTCCTTTTCACTTGGTACATGACCAACACTTTGTATGATTTTTCCACGTTGGTCAAGTACATGATAACGGTAATTGCCGGTATAGTCTGTTACCAGAAATCCCTCGACTGTCTTACAGAAGTCCAGAATACGTATAAGTCTGTCATCCAAAGATATTTCCTCCACACGTTCCGCATTACCATTTGATATGCGCCAGCGTGTTATCTGGCGACGGTTGGAGTCAAGAACCCACACGGAGTCGGGAGAGCATATCCTTACACGCTCGGCCGAAAGAATATCTTCAGGACCTTCACCACGTTTGCCGAAAGAAGCGACATACCTCCACTCCGGATAGGTGAATACATGAAAAAAGCAACTGTCAGGATGCAGGTCGAGAATGACTGCAAGAGGTTCCACTCCCTCCTTTCCGGAAGCATCATTTTTCTCTCCGCTGCAACTGCCCAACATTCCAGCAGCAAGCAACAACTCCATCAAAAAAATAATTGACCCTTCCATCATTGGCCAAGGCTTCCACATTACTCAACATCAGTTGATTCATCTCAAGTAGTTTCAGTTCATTACCTCTTTAATTTTTTGTACTTCCGAAACAAAGGTAAGCAAAAAGCAACGAAAATTCGCTGAAAATAATCTGAAAAAACAACAACTTGCAGGCTTTCAAACATTTAACCATATAGAATTTCAGGAAGATTTCCAATTATTTTCAAACAAGAAGGACTTAAATTATGAAACGGACGTAAGCATTCGAACAAACGTACCTTTTAAACCATGAAGTTTGGTTGTAGTTTTGCGGCAGCGAATACAAGCAAACCTCAATTGTTATGAACAGACTGGAATTTGAAGAACTGGAACTGCAGGTACAACAAAGCGACCTGCCTTTGAAGTCGTTCCTGCAACAAGCAGGTGTAAGCTGTTCAACCTATCACTACTGGCGTAAAAAATTCTTTTCCCTCTCAAATTAAAAATGTCCTCAACAGGCATATCCCCATCATTTCTGGTTACTTTTCAATGGTTACAACCCAATCAAAGAAGACAACAGGACAAGCAGTAATATGAGAAATTTATTTATTTGCATCACGTAATGGTATTTTCTCTATAGTTGCACCTGTAACTTTTCTTGCCGCAAAAATATAAGTATCAGAGACACAAAAAGAAGAATAAATATCATGCGGAAGAATATAACTTGAAATGAGTTTCATATCATCATTAATAGAAAATACTAAAATAGTATTTACTTTATAATTATCTTGAGAATCACGTAATGAACATAATATGTATATACAATCATTAGCCAAATAAGCATCACAAATATAACGATAGACCGATTTTTCTTTAGAGGAATATTTTTCCGCCTCTTTAATAGCATCTTTTATAATAGGAACATATGAGACATCAAAAGTTTTGACGTACTCTCCAGTCGGCGTATACTGTTCAATATAAGGATAACAACATGC
Organism: uncultured Bacteroides sp.; assembly: GCA_949289295.1. Lineage (GTDB taxonomy): Bacteria > Bacteroidota > Bacteroidia > Bacteroidales > Bacteroidaceae > Phocaeicola. Next base: position 103,369 of record CASENM010000040.1, on the reverse strand, counting down.
AACAGTAAATAGTCCTCTACTTTTATTGTAAAGAATGTGGTTTTTGTTAGATATAATAGTTTTGAATGGAGTTTCTTCAAATATAACTTTTCCTTGGGGAATCTGTTTTTCATGAAAACGTCTGTCAATTAACAGAAAACTTGAAGAATCTGTTGTCGCCGACAAATATATTAAAGAATCATTTAAACTGAAACGATTCTCATTTGCATTCGAAAGTAAAAAGCTACCACTGAATTTGCCTTCATAATACATTTTCATGGATTTAGTACCAAAGTCAACAATATATACAGTATCTTTCCATACATTAAAAGTAAAAGGCCATACTGTCTCATAAGGAGCTCCACCATGACGGCAAACATATTTCATTGTATTAAAATCTTCACTTAGCGCCACAACATCCCCTCGTTTCCTATCTAAAATATAGACCTTATCTTTATAATGATACATACAAGTTATATCAGAGAAGAAACTGGAATCCGGGAATTCACTTATTTCACTATCAGCTTGACAATATACTGTATTGTTTATATCCCTATGATTCAAACATGAAGCTAAGCACAAGGCTATAGTAAAAAAAAATAATATTCTGTTCATTATTAGCAGTTAGGGTTTTACTAAAGTTAAATATATTATGAATAAGATAAAGAAATCATCACTCTCATTTTATGCTAGAGCTTCAATGTTTGACAAATATATAGAATCTGTTACACACCATATGATACTATAAAATAAGATTGTATCCTACTGCAATTAAAATAAGTCCAAACATAATAACTGAAAACAGCATTTTTCTTTTCATAGCTATTAATTTATTAGCAAACTTTTGATTTAACTTTTCAAATATACAAATTATCCCACACACAAACAAGGCCCCTGGCAGAAATCATCATTTCCCGATCGGCTGAATCATCGCCCGTGTGGCCTTGTCGATTTCCAGGAACATATAGTTCACCTCCCCGGAATGGATGCGCTCCTTGTTCTCGTTGTAGATGCGGGTGGCATATTCCTTCGACTTCTCGAACATCAGACGGGAGATGCTTTCCTGCGACTTGCCGGCCATCGTGGAGTCCAGCTTCTCTTCCGGGAAGAAATCGTCCAGATTCACATCGCCTATCATCGATGTTTCCAGAAAGTGCATGTGGCTGTGCTGGCGGTCGGTATAGTAGCCCACGAACATGTGACCTGGCACACGGATGAGAATCGGATTGATGTTGACGGCCTTCAGCAGCGAGGCGAACAGCGCGCTGCCGTCCACACAATTAATCTGCGCCGACTTCAGGGCATCGTCGAACGTGCGCACGCGCTGTGTGAACACCACGTTCGAAGAAAGGCTGCTGTTGCTGATGGAGCTGTATTTGAACCTCCGCTTCATCAACACATACCACAGGGCATACACCTGATCGTCGACCATCTTGGGGTCCTTGCTCTGATACCCCCAGAAACGGTTCACGATGCGTGAGTCGAGGGCTTCCCTCAGAATCTGGTTGATGTTCGGATTGTCTTCGTTGACATAGGCGGCAAAGAAGTCGCCCGTATCATGAAACTTCATCCGGCTGTCCCTGTAGCCCAGCAGACACTCGTTGACACTGCGCACCGACAGCGTGCGCACCCTGCAGTTCAGCTTCCTCCCGTTGAGCCACACCTGCACGGAGACACTGACCGGCATAGCCTGTTCGTTCTCGAGCAATGCCTTGTAGTTCCACACGATGTCGGGAAAAACCCAATACTCACGGTCGGCCTTGGGAAGGATGAATTCGGAAACGGAATGCGAGAAGAAGGGCGTTTCGGCCACTTCCAGATGCAGCCTGCTGTTGGCATGGGTGCTTTTCACCTTCACGGCGATACACGATTTCGGATTGCCCAGATAACTGCTGTCGGCCGGAACAATCAGATTGGCCTCCGTCGTGGCCGTAGAAAGGATGGTTACAGGAAAAATGTTACCGCCCAGCTCGTCGGTCACTTCCGCCCTCGCCGAAAAAGGTTCGTACCGATAAATATATAAGACGGTGCCCAACACAATTAGTGCGAGCAGAGCGTAGGCGGTCATCTTCCATCTGCGGCAGTCCTGCAGAAGAAAGTGTCCCGGAATGACTGTTTTTGTCCTGTTCTTTTTCATGTAGTTGCTGTAAACGTCCGGCCAGCCGCAAAAGCCCCGGCGGACCTTTTCTCAGAAAACGCCGAAGTGTTTTACCTAAAACGCCTAGGCATTCCGGTCAAAACGCTTCGGCGTTTTTTCGGGATGCCGGAGAAATCATCTCGCGGCAATGCATTCGATTTCTACCGACGCATTCTTCGGCAGCGCCTTTACAGCCACAGCCGAACGCGCGGGATAGTCACCGCCGAAATAAGAAGCATACACCTCGTTCATTTCCGCAAACAGCGACATGTCGGCCAGGAAAACCGTTGTCTTTACGATATGGGCAGTGGTCAGCCCCGCTTCCGCAAGTACGTTCTTGATATTCTCGAACACCTGGGCCGTCTGCGCTTTCACTCCCCCTTCCACCACATTGCCTGTAGCGGGATCCACCGGGAGCTGTCCCGACAAGAACACCATGCCGTTGGCTTCCACAGCCTGGCTGTAAGGCCCGATGGCGGCAGGAGCTTTTTCTGTAAAAATCACTTTTTTCATACAATTCTGTCAGTTGGTTAATTATTCATCCGCTAAATTAGCACTTTTCTTCCAATCTACCGGCCGTTTGCGCAAAAAAACTCGCCAAATGTTGTACCATAAAATAAAAATATCTACTTTTGTCCTCAGGAAAGCATAAGTGATGCCGGACGCACGCCTGTGTGCGGAAAGCTCCTTATCATTCGTCCTCACAATAAAAACAATAAAAACAATCTATTTTTATAATGCTTTTGTGAAATGCGGACTGACGGAAAAAGAGTATCCCGTTTGAGAAGGCATGTGCCTGCGCATTGTCCACACATAGCTTAAATCATTACAAACCAATTTATGTATAACATCATTCAATTAAACGACAAAAACTTGTCCGAATTGCAACAGATTGCCAAAGAGTTGGGCCTGGAGAAGACCGATTCGCTCAGCAAAGAAGCACTGGTCTACCGAATTCTGGACGAACAAGCCATTGCCGGCGCAGTCAAAAAAGCGGCCGCAGACCAGCGTAAGGAAGGACTGCCGCGGAAACGTTCACGGATCAGCGTAAAGAAAGACGGAGACAAAATCTACACCGCCACGAAAGACAAGGCGGTAAGGCTTGAAAACATGCCTCCCGCACTGCCTTCGCCCGCTCCGCTGTTCAAGGACACCCCCTCTGCCGAAACGGCCGGCACCGACACGGAAAACAACGGACAAGCCCCGCAGGAAGCGGCTCAGGAAAAGCCGAAAGCCCGACGCGGCAGAAAGCCGGGTTCGAAAAACAAAGCGACAATTGCCAGAGAAAAGGCTGAAGCACTGGCCGCAGACAATGCAGCCGGACCCGAGACAAGCGACACGGACATACTGCCGGCCGCAGACGATGAAAAACTCCCTCCTCTCGACCTGAACACGGCGAACGATTTCATCCCCATCGAAAATCTCCCCTCAGAAAACAAAACAATCCCGACCGAACTGATCGGAAAATTTGAGGCTACCAAAGTAGAGCCGCCCGTGATGCCGCAGAGAGAACCGCGGCAGAAATTCCAACGCCAGCAGCGGCAGAACAACCGCAACAACCGCAACAACAACTATCCGAACAACAACAATACGGGATACGGCATGCAGAACCAGGCGCAGCCCGACTCGCAGGCCAACACGCCCTCTGCCGCCCCACAGCCTCCCAAACAGGCGGAGAAAGCCTACGACTTCGACAATATCCTGCAGGGTACCGGCGTGCTCGAAATCATGCCCGACGGATACGGATTCCTCCGTTCGTCGGACTACAACTATCTTTCGTCGCCCGATGACATCTACGTGTCACAGTCGCAAATCAAACTTTTCGGACTGAAGACGGGCGATGTGGTGGAAGGTACCATCCGTCCGCCCAAGGAGGGAGAAAAATATTTCCCGCTGGTCAAGGTTTCAAAAATCAACGGACTCGACCACGTACTGGTGCGCGACCGCATCCCGTTCGACCATCTGACACCGCTCTTCCCCGAAGAGAAGTTCCAGCTCTGCAAAGGCCACGGCGACAACCTGTCGGTACGCATCGTCGACCTCTTCACTCCAATCGGGAAGGGGCAGCGCGCACTGATTGTGGCACAACCCAAGACCGGTAAGACAATTCTGATGAAGGACATCGCCAATGCCATCGCGGCCAACCATCCGGAAGTCTACATGATCATGCTGCTGATTGACGAACGTCCGGAGGAAGTGACCGACATGGCCCGCAGCGTAAAAGCGGAAGTGATTGCCTCCACATTCGACGAACCGGCCGAACGCCATGTGAAAATCGCGGGCATCGTGCTGGAAAAAGCGAAGAGAATGGTGGAATGCGGACACGACGTGGTGATTTTCCTCGACTCCATCACCCGCCTCGCCCGGGCCTACAACACCGTGTCGCCCGCATCGGGAAAAGTGCTCTCCGGAGGTGTGGACGCCAACGCGCTCCACAAACCCAAGCGTTTCTTCGGCGCGGCGCGCAACATCGAGGGAGGCGGCTCGCTGACAATCATCGCCACGGCCCTGATTGACACCGGCTCGAAGATGGATGAAGTGATTTTCGAGGAATTCAAGGGTACGGGCAACATGGAACTGCAGCTCGACCGCACGCTGAGCAACAAACGTATTTTCCCGGCTGTCAACCTGGTGGCTTCAAGCACCCGCCGCGACGACCTGCTGCTTGACAAGACCACGCTCGACCGCATGTGGATTCTGCGCCGCTACATTGCCGACATGAACTCCATCGAGGCCATGACGCTGGTGAAGGACAAACTGGAAAAGACGAAAGACAACGAAGAGTTCCTGATGAGCATGAATTCATGACATAAGGCTGAAACAACGGAAAAGGGGCTGTCTCAAAATAGAAACCAGATTTCATTTTGAGACAGCCCCTGTCCGTTCTGCCCTTTTTCATTCCGCGTCCGGACGTACCCGTCAGAACGGCAGATCGTCCTTCTCGTCGCCGGCGGAGAAATCAGCCGGAGGAACGGGAGCCGCATTTACCGGAGGGAACGACGGGTCGGGAGCCGGAGCCTGCTGCATCGGACTCACACGGTCAATTCTCCACGCACGGATACTGTTGAACCATCTCCCCTGCCACTCGCGTGCGTCAATGTCGAAAAACACGTTCAATTCCTCGCCTATCTGAATGTTGAACTGGTTTATCTTGTCTTCTCCAAACACGTCGAAACACATGCGGCGCGGATATTGGTCGTGGGTTTCAATCACATACTCTTGTACTTTCCACGGATTGCCCGTCTTGGAAACACCGCTTCTGGGTTCCAGAACGGCGATAACTCTTCCTGCTAATTCCATATCTAATCGTTTAAATTCGGCAACGAAATTAAGCTTTTCTGCAGAAGTAAACTAATTTTTTCGCCCCTTTTTTGCAGGGCATACGCAATCTTTTCGTAACTTTGGCAATTAGTATGATTGGAACAAAAGTAAAAACAAAATAAAAACATAACATTAACAAACACTATGAAGTTTATCGTATCAAGTACCGCTCTGTTCGGTCATCTTCAGGCTATCAGTCGGGTCATCAACTCCAAAAATTCACTGCCCGTGCTCGACTGCTTCCTTATCCGGCTTGCCGACGGCACACTGTCAATGACAGCATCCGACAATGATACCACCCTGTCCACTTCCATCGAAACTTCTGAATATGAAGGGGAAGGCTCGTTTGCCGTATCATCAAAGACTTTGCTCGACGCGCTCAAGGAAATTCCGGAGCAGCCGCTTTCGTTCGAAATAAACATGGACAATCTGGAAATCACCGTACACTACCAGAACGGGAAGTATTCGCTGATGGGACAGAACGCCGACGAATATCCGCAGACCTCTGAGGTGAAAAGCGGAGCCACACAGGTGACAATCGGGGCCGACGTGCTGATGAACGGAGTGAACCGATGTATCTTTGCCACCGCCGACGACGAGCTGCGTCCGGTAATGAACGGTGTCTATTTCGACATCACCCCCGAAGATCTGACTCTGGTAGCCACAGACGGACAAAGGCTGGTGCGCTGCAAATCATATCTGGCACACGGGAACGAAAAGGCGGCCTTCATCCTGCCCAAGAAACCGGCCACCCTGCTCAAGAACCTGCTGCCCAAGGAGGAAGGCGACGTGCAGATCAGTTTCGACGACCGCAACGCGTCGTTCGTGCTGGAAGACTACCGGATGGTATGCCGGCTGATTGAAGGACGCTACCCGAACTACAATTCGGTGATACCGCAACACAATCCGCACTGCGCCACCATCGACAGGCAACTCTTCATCAGCGCACTGCGCCGTGTGTCGGTCTTCTCCTCACAGGCCATCAGCCTCATCAAGCTGAGCCTCTCGGACAACGCCATGAAGATTTCGGCACAAGACATTGATTTCTCCACCTCAGCCGAAGAAACGATTGCATGCCAGTATGACGGCACTCCGCTGGGCATCGGATTCAAATCGACATTCCTGATCGACATTCTGAACAACATCTCTTCGCAGAATGTGACAATCGAACTGGCCGACCCGTCGAGAGCGGGACTGATTCTGCCGGAAGAACAGGACGAGAACGAGGACCTGCTGATGCTGCTGATGCCGATGATGTTGAACGACTAACTGAAACCACCCGATGAAACTGAACCTGAAAAATCCGCTTGTCTTCTTTGATCTGGAGACAACGGGAACCAACATAAATTCAGACCGTATCGTAGAAATCTGCTACCTGAAAGTTTTCCCGAACGGAAACGAAACGTCAAAAGTGATACGCATCAATCCGGAAATGCATATTCCGGAAGAGTCGACCGCCATCCACGGCATCCACGACGAAGATGTGGCCGACTGCCCCACATTCAAGCAGGTGGCCAAGGAAATCGCCAAGGACATAGAAGGCGCCGACATCGCCGGCTTCAACTCCAACCGTTTTGATGTGCCTGTGCTCGTGGAGGAGTTTCTGCGGGCCGGCATCGACATCGACCTCACCAAACGCAAATTCATCGATGTGCAGGTCATTTACCACAAGCTGGAACAGCGGACACTCTCGGCGGCCTACAAATTCTACTGCGGCAAGAACCTGGAAGACGCGCACACCGCCGAAGCCGACACGCGTGCCACTTATGAGGTGCTGAAGGCTCAGCTCGACCACTACCCGGACGTGCTGCAGAACGACATCAACTTCCTGTCGGAATATTCCAGCTATTCGCACAACGTGGACTTCGCCGGACGCATCGTTTATGACAGCAACGGCGTGGAAGTGTTCAATTTCGGCAAATACAAAGGTATGCCGGTGGCAGAAATACTGAAACGCGACATGGGATACTACGGGTGGATGATGAACGGCGACTTCACGCTGAACACGAAAAATGTGCTGACAAAAATCCGTCTCCGCGAAAGCGACTTGTTGAAATGACTGACTGACAAAAAATGAATATGTTGCAAGGAAAAAAAATAGTGCTGGGCATTACGGGAAGCATCGCCGCATACAAGGCTGCGGTACTGGCCCGGGCACTGATAAAGAAAGGGGCGGAAGTGCAGATTGTCATCACACCTGCCGGCAAGGAGTTCATCACCCCCATCACCCTCTCCGCACTGACCAGCAAACCGGTTGTCAGCGAATTTTTCTCCCAGCGCGACGGCACGTGGCACAGCCATGTAGACCTCGGGCTGTGGGCGGACGCCATGCTCATCGCGCCGGCCACTGCTTCCACAATAGGGAAAATGACCCACGGAGTGGCCGACAACATGCTGGTCACTACGTATCTGTCAATGAAGGCACCGGTATTTGTGGCACCGGCCATGGACCTCGACATGTTCGCCCATCCCTCCACCCGGCACAATCTCGATGTGCTCCGTTCCTACGGCAACCACATCATCGAGCCGGCCTGCGGAGAGCTGGCCAGCCACCTGACGGGGAAGGGACGGATGGAAGAACCGGAAAAAATCGTGGAAGTGCTTGAGCGTTTCTTCGAGGCCGGCCGGGAGCTGTCGGGCAAAAAGATAATGATTACCGCCGGACCTACCTACGAAAAAATAGATCCCGTACGGTTTGTGGGCAACTATTCCTCTGGCAAGATGGGATACGCGCTGGCCGAAGCCTGTGCGGAACGGGGAGCGGATGTGACCCTGATAAGCGGACCGGTAAACCTGAAAACCGTTCATCCGGCCATCCGGCGCATCGACGTGGAAAGTGCGGCACAAATGTATGAGGCGGCAATGGCATCCTACAGGGATATGGACGCCGGCATATTATGTGCGGCAGTGGCGGACTTTACCCCCGAAACGGTGGCAGAAACTAAAATCAAACGGGAAAAAGACGACCTGGTGATACGCCTGAAGCCGACAAAGGACATTGCCGCGGCATTGGGGCAGCAGAAGCGCAAAGGGCAGCTGCTGGCGGGATTCGCGCTGGAGACGAACGAAGAAGTGGCACATGCACAAGAGAAACTGGCCCGGAAAAACTTCGACTTCATCGTGCTGAACTCGCTCAATGACAAAGGTGCCGGATTCCGTGTGGACACGAACAAGATTACCCTCATCGACCGGCAGGGCATCACTCCTTTTCCGCTGAAGAGCAAAAGGGAAGTGGCCGATGACATCATAGACAAGCTGGTTAGTCTGTTTATTTAAGTTTGATATGCTACAGTCCTTATACATACAGAATTATGCGCTGATAGACAAGCTCAACATCGGTTTTGTGCCGGGCTTTTCCGTCATCACGGGCGAAACAGGTGCGGGGAAATCCATCATACTGGGTGCCATCGGCCTGCTGCTGGGGCAACGTGCCGACGTGAAAGCCATCAAGAACGGTGCATCCAAATGCATCGTCGAGGCAAAATTCCGCATCGCCTCCTACGGGCTGGAACGGTTTTTTGCCGACAACGACATCGAGTTCGATCCTGAAGAGTGTATCATCCGGCGCGAAGTGGCGGCAAGCGGCAAAAGCCGGGCTTTCATCAACGACACCCCGGCTTCGCTGACACAGATGAAGGTGCTGGGCGAGAAGCTTATCGACGTGCATAGCCAGCACCAGAATCTCCTGCTCAACAAGGAAGGGTTCCAACTGAACATACTGGATATCCTCGCTCAGGATGAAAAAGAAACGGCCGCCTACCGTAAAGTGTATGATGAATACAAAGAAGTGGGGCGCGAGCTGGAAGAATTTGTCGCACAGGCAGAAAAAAGCCGGCAGGATGAAGACTACATCCGCTTCCAGCTGGAACAGCTCGACGAGGCCGGCCTGAAGGAAGAGGAACAGGAAGAGCTCGAACAGGAATCGGAGACTCTCAGCCATGCGGAAGACATCAAGGCGGCACTCTACAAGGCGCAGCAGCTGATTGACGGAGACGAAAGCGGAAGCCTGCAGCTCACCAAAGAATGCATGCAGACTCTCCAAGGGATTTCACGGGTCTATAGCCCGGCACAGGAATGGACAGAACGGCTCGACAACTGCTATATCGAGCTGAAAGACATCGCCCGCGAAATTGCCGACGGCGAGGGAAAAGTGGAATTCAATCCGGCACGGCTGGACTACGTGAACGAAAGGCTCAACCTGATCTACTCACTCCAGCAGAAACATCATGTCAACTCGGTGGAAGAACTGATGGCGGTGGCGGAAGACTATAGAAAAAAACTGGATGCCATCGTCTCGTTCGATGACCGGATCGGAGAACTGAACCGGAAAAAGGAGGATTTATACTGCCGGGTGCTGGCACAAGCTGATGTGCTGACCAGTCTGCGTACCCGTTCTGCCCGGTATATTGAGAAGGAAATGAAATCGCTGCTCATTCCGCTGGGAATGCCCAACGTCCGTTTTGCCGTGGAACTGGCCCGACGGAAAGAGCCGGACAGCAAAGGGATGGACTCGGTCACTTTCCTCTTCTCGGCCAACAAGAACGGTGCACTGCAGAACGTGGCATCCGTCGCTTCAGGCGGAGAAATCGCACGCGTGATGCTCTCGCTCAAGGCCATGATTGCCGGCGCCGTCAAACTTCCTACCATCATATTCGATGAAATAGATACAGGCGTATCGGGTTCCATCGCCGAAAAAATGGCACTCATCATGCAAGATATGGGACGGCAGAACCGGCAGGTCATCAGCATCACCCATCTGCCCCAAATAGCAGCCAAGGGCATTGCACACTACAAAGTGTACAAGGAAGACACTGATACGGGAACCAACAGCCATATCAGGCAACTGGACAACGAAGAACGCGTGCAGGAGATAGCCCACATGCTCAGCGGTTCGACCCTGACCGAGGCCGCTGTACAGAACGCACGCGTCTTATTAGGTTTTGACAAATAAAACAAGCAATATGTTAGAAAAGAATGAAATGATTTTCGGCGTCAGAGCCGTCATCGAAGCCATACAGGCAGGCAAGGAGATTGAAAAGATTCTTGTCAAGAAAGACATCAAGAGCGAACTCTCCAGAGAGCTCTTTTCCGCAGTAAAGGATACACTCATCCCCGTACAGCGGGTACCGGTGGAGCGGATTAACCGGATAACGAAAAAGAACCATCAGGGAGTTGTCGCCTTTATCTCCCCGATTGCCTACCAGCGTACCGAAGACCTGGTGCCGTTCTTGTTTGAGGAAGGGAAAAATCCGCTGATGATCATGCTCGACGGAGTCACCGACGTACGCAACTTCGGAGCCATTGCCCGTACGTGTGAATGCGCGGGAGTCGATGCCATCATCATCCCGTCAAAAAACAGCGCAAGTGTCAATGCCGATGCGATAAAGACATCGGCAGGTGCTCTCCATACCCTCCCTGTATGCCGGGAAAGCAACCTTACCCAAACCATCAAGTTCTTGAAGGAAAGCGGTTTCAAGATAGTTGCGGCTACCGAAAAGGGAGACTACGACTACACAAAAGCCAACTACAAGGATCCGGTATGCATCATCATGGGTGCGGAAGATACCGGAGTGCCTTACGAACATCTGGCCCTTTGCGACGAGTGGATAAAAATCCCTCTATTCGGCAGCATCGAATCGCTGAATGTATCCGTGGCGGCCGGTATCCTGATCTATGAGGCTGTCAAACAGCGTAAGATAAATGTGGAATGAAATCAGAAGACATAAGAATATGAAAAAGATAATCCCCCTTGTATTCGTCTGCGGCATGACTCTCCAGACAGGACTCGCACAGACACTCCCGAAATGGGCCGGCAAAGCAAGAAAAGCGGTTTTCTCCGTCATCACCTACGGGAAAGACAACAAAATACTGAACACGGGCAACGGTTTCTACATTGACGAAAACGGTACGGCTGTATCCGACTATAGCCTGTTTAAAGGAGCTGACCATGCAGTGGTGGTTACAGCCGACGGAAAAGAACTGCCCGTCACTTACATTCTCGGGGCCAACGACATGTTTGATGTGGTGAAGTTCCAGACGGCAACCGACAAGAAATGCACGGCACTCACCCCGGCCGCCCAACCTGGAGTAAACGGACAGACCGTCTACCTGCTCCCCTATTCCACCCAAAACAAAGCGGACGGACAGAAAGGAACCATCACCCAAACGGACAGTATAGAAAACAACTCTTTCTATTATACACTGGAAATGACGACAACTGACAAGACTGTCAGCTGTCCGATAATGAACGAAGCCGGTGAAGTGCTCGGACTCATCCAAAAGAACATGGACGAGACAAGCGAATCGAGCTATGCCATCGGAATAAACTATGCGAAAAGCCTTTCAATCGGCGCATTGTCCGTCAATGACCCCACACTCCACGCTATCGGCATACGGAAAGGACTTCCTGAAGACGAGTCGCAGGCACTGGTGTTCCTGTATATGGCCTCCTCACAGCTCAGCAGCGATGAATATCTGGAACTGCTCAACGAATTTATCCGCAAATATCCGGGAAACAGCGAAGGTTATTCCCGCCGTGCCAACCTTTATATCAGCATGGATGACGAAGCGCACCGCAAACTTGCCGACGAAGACCTGAAGAAAATGCTCGATACCTCGGAAAACAAAGCTGAGGGACATTACGGCATCGCCAAACAGATTTACAATTATGTGCTCTCTCTCAACGGGGAAGAGCCTTATGGCAACTGGACATTAGACCGTGCCCTGGCGGAGGTCAACGAAGCACTCGGAATCGACAACCAGGGACTTTATTCACAGCTGCAGGGAGACATTTATTTCGCCCTGCAGAAATATCCCGAAGCCTTTGCCAGCTATGACGCCGTCAATCGTTCCCCACTGGCTTCAGCCACTTCGTTCTACTCAGCCGCAAAAGCGAAAGAACTGATGGGAGGAGGGGACGGCAAAAAAGAAGCCATCGCACTGATGGACAGCGTTGTCGCACGTTTCAACACGCCTTATGGGAGTGACGCGGCTCCATATCTGTATGAACGGGCCCGCATGAAATCGGAAGACGGACAGTATCGGGAGGCGGTCAAAGATTACAACGCTTTCTACGAAGCCATGATGGGACAGGTCACCGCCGAATTCTATCTCATCCGCGAACAAAGCGAAATGCAATGCAGAATGTACCAGCAGGCCATCAACGATATCAACAAAGCTGTAGAGATGGATGCGGACAATGCCGGATACTGGATAGAGAAGGGCAGCGTACACCTGCGTGTCAACCAGTTGGAAGAAGCGGTGAAGGCATTGCAGAAAGCGACCGGACTCGACACGCAGAATGGGTCCGCCTACCGGATGATGGGATACGCACAAATCAAGCTGGGCAACCAGAAAGAAGGGATGGCCAATCTGGAAAAAGCCCTCCAGCTGGGAGATACTGTAGCTGCTGACTTAATCAAAAAGTATAAGAAATGAAACCAAGAAATCGAGTCTGCCGTCTTTTCGGAATCGACTATCCCATTATCCAGGGAGGAATGGTATGGTGCAGCGGCTGGAGACTGGCATCTGCCGTCAGCAATGCGGGCGGCCTGGGACTGCTGGGAGCCGGCTCCATGCATCCGGAAACATTGCTGGAACATATCCGGAAATGCAAAGCGGCCACAGAAAAGCCTTTCGGCGTAAACGTACCTCTGATGTACCCGGAACTGGACAAAATAATGGACATAATCATCTCCGAAGGGGTAAAAATCGTATTCACGTCTGCCGGAAGTCCGGCCAAATGGACTGAAACACTTCATTCGGAAGGAATCAAGGTGGCGCATGTAGTCTCTTCCACACGCTTTGCAGGAAAGTGTGAGGAAGCCGGAGTGGACGCAATCGTAGCCGAAGGATTTGAAGCGGGAGGACATAACGGACGGGAAGAGACAACCACATTCTGTCTCATTCCTGCAGTCAAGAAAATCTGCACTGTGCCACTGATTGCTGCAGGGGGGATTGTGTCTGGCGAAGGCATCCTGGCCGCCCAGGCACTCGGCGCGGAAGGCGTGCAGATGGGCACACGCTTTGCCCTGACGCGCGAAAGCTCGGCACATTTCTCGTTCAAGGACCGCTGTCTGCGGCTTGACGAAGGAGATACGGTACTTACGCTGAAGCAGCTCTCCCCCACCCGGCTGATTAAAAACGACTTCTACAAGCAAATAGAGGAAGCGGAAAGCCGAGGAGCCTCTGCCGATGAAATGCGTGAACTGCTTGGCAAGGGAAGGGCCAAGAAGGGCATCTTTGAAGGGGATATCTTCGACGGAGAAATGGAAATCGGACAGGCAGCCTCCATGCTCAGAGAGCTGCAAACGGTGGACGAAGTGATGAAAGAACTCGTTGCAGACTACCGGGAGGCCGCCGCTCACATGCAACCTCTGTTCTGATTCTTTTTCAGAGAAATAAAAAAGGGACAGCATTGAGCTTGTCCCTTTTTTATTGTATACTGATAAAATCTGTTATTTCTTGAAGAAGTCCTGCACCTTTTCGTTCGGAACCATTTCTTCATCAAAGATATAAGCACCTGTTTTAGGAGACTTAACCATCTTGATAACTTTTGTATAAGAACGACCTTCCTTGCCTGTCTGGAGGGTTGCGACTGTTTTCTTTGCCATAGTCTCTTATTATTTAATTTCTTTGTGAACTGTTACTCTTTTCAAAATAGGATTGTACTTCTTCAATTCCAATCTTTCAGTGGTATTTTTTCTGTTCTTAGTTGTTACATAACGAGAAGTGCCCGGCATACCACTATCCTTCATTTCAGTGCATTCAAGGATTACCTGTACTCTATTACCTTTAGCTTTCTTTGCCATAGTCTTTCTCTCCTTTTAATTTTTAACCAATTACTTTGATGTCTTTCCAATCACAATAACCTTTAGCTACGGCATCGTTCAATGCAGCGTCAAGGCCTTTCTTATTAATAATACGCAATCCTTTAGCACTCAGCTTCAGGCTAATCCAACAATCCTGTTCTACATAGTAGAATTTCTTTCTGAACAAGTTCACATCGAACGTTCTTTTAGTTCTTCTCTTAGAGTGTGAAACATTGTTGCCAATCATGGCTTTCTTTCCGGTAATTTGACAAATTCTTGACATTTCTATCTAGTTTTTATAGTTTTATTTCATGGTTCTTCCAAACGGAGTGCAAAGTAAGCGATTTTATTCGACTTACACAAGTTTTTCACCTATAAATTGTTCTTTTACGCCTCATTTTCTTGCTTTTGACACAAATTGAGCAACAGCTGGAGCGTTTTTGCGGTTGCTGCCTGAATATTCTTGTCGCGGCCTTCATCTTCCGAAAGCTTGGCGGTCAGCACTTTTCCCTTCGTGCCGGCTGCCACCCACATTGTGCCTACCGGCTTGTCGGGAGTCCCTCCGCCGGGGCCGGCGATGCCCGAAGTGGCCACGGCATAATCGGCGTTCAGAGCCTCCATTGCCCCGTTCACCATCTCCACGACGGTTTCTTCACTTACGGCGCCGAAAGCTTCGAGCGTCTCTTTCTTCACATGCAGAAGGGTTTCCTTTGCTTCGTTGGAATAGGCCACCACTCCCCCCTTATAGAAACGGGAGCTGCCCGGAACCGCTGTGATGATTGCCGCCACATTGCCTGCCGTACAGCTTTCCGCGGTTGCCAGAGTGAATCCCTCTCTCCAGAAAAATTCACTGATTAACTTACTTAATGTTTTGGTTTCTACTGACATAGTTATTTCTTCTTAATGTATTACTTGATTGTCACCCGTGAATAGGCGGGCATGTCTATTGAGCAAAACTCCTTGTCCTGATATTTGAAATAGCCTGTAATGGCAATCATGGCCGCATTGTCGGTCGTATAGCCGAACTTGGGAATGAAGATGTTCCATCCGTATCTGCGGGCATGTTCGCGGAACGCGTTGCGCAGACCGTTGTTGGCCGATACCCCTCCGGCCACCGCCACGTCCTTGATGCCTGTGTCCTTCACCACCTTACGCAGCTTGTCCATCAGAATGTCGACGATGGTCTTTTCGAGCGAAGCCGCCAGATCCTCCTTATGATGCTCGACGAAATCCGGATCGTCCTTCACCCATTCGCGCAACGAATAAAGGAAAGAGGTCTTCAGTCCGCTGAAGCTGTAGTTATAGCCGGGGATATGCGGCTTGCTGAACGCAAAAGCTTCCGGATTCCCCTGACGGGCCAGTCTGTCGATAATCGGTCCGCCGGGATATCCCAGTCCCATCACCTTCGAACACTTGTCGATGGCCTCTCCGGCCGCATCGTCGATGGTCTGTCCCAGCACTTCCATGTCATTATAGGCATTCACGCGGATAATCTGCGAATTTCCGCCGGAAACCAGCAGACAGATGAACGGGAACGGAGGCTGGCAGGATTCTTCCCCTTCTTCACGGATGAAATGGGCCAGCACATGCCCCTGCAGATGGTTCACCTCAATCATGGGGATGCCCAGCGCCCGCGAGAAACCCTTTGCGAACGAAACGCCCACCAGCAGCGATCCCATCAGTCCGGGTCCACGGGTGAAGGCTACCGCACTCAGCTCTTCCTTTGTCACTCCGGCCCTCTTCAGCGCTTCATGCACCACCGGCACGATATTCTGCTGATGTGCCCGCGACGCCAACTCCGGAACTACTCCTCCGTAAGCTTCATGCACAGCCTGGCTGGCGATTACGCTCGACAGCAGCACGCCATCCCTGATGACAGCGGCCGACGTGTCATCGCACGAGGATTCTATTCCTAATATAATTGTACTCATAGATGTCTTTTGGTTGTTAATAGGTCAATATCTCCACACCGTGATCCGTCATCACGAACGTATGCTCCCACTGGGCCGACGGAAGCTCGTCTTCCGTCACCACCGTCCATCCGTCTTCTTCATCAATGAACACTTCCCATGTGCCCATGTTAATCATCGGTTCGATGGTGAACACCATTCCCGGCACCAGCAGCATGCCCGTACCTTTCTTTCCGTAATGCACCACGTCGGGTTCTTCATGGAACTCCAGCCCCACTCCGTGCCCGCACAAGTCGCGCACCACCGAGAACCCGTTCTTCTTGGCATGTTTTTCGATGGCATGGCCCAAATCGCCCACGAAAGAGAACGGCTGGGCGGCCTGCATACCTATTTCAAGGCATTCCTTGGCCACACGCACCAGTTTTTCCTTTTCGGGAGAGGTCTTCCCGATGATGAACATCCGCGAAGCGTCGGCATAATAACCGTCGAGGATGGTCGTGCAGTCTACATTGATGATGTCACCTTCTTCCAGCACTTCCACATCGTTGGGAATCCCGTGACACACCACCTCGTTGACAGACGTACAGCAGCTTTTCGGGAAGCCTTCATAACCCAGGCAGGCCGGAACCGCCCCATGACTCACCGTATAGTCATACACCAGCTTGTCGATGTCGGCTGTAGTCATTCCTGCATGGATTTCCTTTTCCACCAGATCGAGCACTCCTGTATTGATGATTCCGCTCCGGCGGATCCCCTCAATCTGTTCGGGTGTCTTTATCAGGTCGCGGCTGGGGACCAGATGGCCCCTGTCCTGGTAATAGAGCACTTTCTTGTCCAGTTCTGTCAGCTCCGCGCCTTTCGGCACCCTCCAGTTTATTCTGTTTCTCCTCATCACTTCATACTTGTTTGGTCACGCAAAGTTATAAGAAAAAAATGGAAATACACACTCCATCCTTCCAAAAAATGCACCGGAGCCGAATCTGAAGCCTTTCTGCCGGTATTTCAACACGATGACAAAAGGGCGGAAAGACTTTGTCCGTTTGACGGAAATTATGTTCCATTCGTTCGGAACGACAAAATTCCCGGACAAATAAAAGGCAAATCGCTTGCATCTAAAACAAATTGTCCTTATATTTGCTAAATCAATAACAATCTACAACAAACTACTAATTTTTTAAGTTATGATGAACAAGAATCAAATCGGAACAAATGCCGGCATTGTATGGCGAATCTTGTCAGACAATGCTCACTGGGACTACGAAAAGCTGAAAGATGCTTGTGGCTTATCCGACAGAGACTTGAATGCCGCCATCGGGTGGCTCGCACGCGAAGACAAAATAGACTTTGACATCGACAATGGTCACGACAGATTGTTTCTTCACGTAAATGTCTATATCGGTTAAATAAAAAGAAGGTATGCCTCGGCGGCATACCTTTTTTGTTTTTCTTCCTGTCAGAGAATCCTGTTGACGGTTATTCCCGGAAAATCATGCAGCAGAAGCAGGAGCAACCCCTCCTCGTTCATCCTCTTCGCCTTCACCACCAGCGTCACATGCCATTTTATCCGTCCGTCCTCCACCACTTTGTTCATCTCGTATGAAGAGATGCGGTAGTTTTCCGTACTGAAATTTGAAGAGACGGCTTTCAGCACCTCTTCATTGTCGGCCGTAAACTCCACAATCATGCTCCGCATTCCAATGCTCTTGAAACAGCGGCTCAGCACCTCCAGCCCCGCCAGGGCAAGCAAGGTGGCGGCTATGCCCACCGCATACATGCCGGCTCCTATGGCCAGACCGATACCGGCGGTAGCCCACACTCCGGCAGCCGTGGTCAGTCCTCTCACTATCTGTTTGTGCAGCAGGATGATGGTTCCAGCCCCGATGAAACCGATGCCGCTCACCACCTGCGAGGCAATCCGGCTCGGGTCGAGACGGACCAAATCTCTCTCCAGCACCTCCGAGAATCCATATTGCGACACAATCATCATCAGCGCGCTCCCCAACGCCACCAGAAAATGGGTGCGGTAGCCGGCCTCCTTGGCACGGTATTCCCGTTCCAGCCCAATGAGCACGCCCATCAGTCCGGCCACAAACAGTCTGAGGGTAAAATCCAAAAAAAGATTCATAAGACACATTTTCTTGATTATTCCGAAAGATACAAAAATTCCGGCAAATCCGCTACAGTCCGCGGGGATAAATTCAAACCGGAGCGTTCGGCAACTATCACGCAACTTGCCATCGGAAACGTCCGTCACTACCAGACTGTTTGTCCTGCTTTTGGATATTCCGGACTCATTTCGTCAGTCTATCCAATGCTTTACGTGCATTTACATTCCCCTGCTCTGCGGATTCACGGTACCAATATTCAGCCTGCGACAAATCTTTAGGTACAACATCGCCATTTTCATAACAAACACCTAAATTGAATTGTCCAAAAGGATGACCCTGTTCTGCAGATTTACGGTATAACTCAACAGCCTGTTCCAAATTTTCAGGTACACCAGCACCATATTCGTAGCAAACGCCTAAATTATTTTGCGCAGCGGCATTACCCTGCTCAGCAGATTTACGGTACAACTCAACAGCCTGCACCAAATCTTTAGGTACAACATCGCCATTTTCGTAGCAAATACCTAAATTATTTTGCGCAGCGGCATTACCCTGTTCAGCGGATCTACGATACAGCTCAACAGCCTGCACCAAGTCTTTGGGTACACCATAGCCATTTTTGTAGCACCATCCCAAATTAAATTGCGCATCGGCATTACCCTGCTCTGAAGACTTACGGTACCACTTGATAGCCTGCGCCCAGTCTTGAGTCATAGCATATTTATCACCCAACCGGAGTTGCTCCACAGCATCGGTAGGCCCATTATCTTTTTTTATGCCCAATAACTTCCGCACATTCTGGCATAAAAATTCGAAATGCTCCTCCGGTTTCGGGAAGGCTTTTACTTGGTTATTAAGTACAAGATAATATTGCAAGTTCCCCGCAAGAGGAACATCCTCAATTAAAAAAGGCAAAATATGTTTCTTTTCATTCGATGCTAACCCTACTTCCCGCGGAATATGCTCCGATACATTGGCATTCTTAGAACACACCACCACCATCATGCTGCTTTCCTTCAATGCTTTTACTATATAATCCGCAAACGCCACCCCCGCTGGAATGTCACGTGATGCAATGAAGCATTTAATGCCGTTTTTTTCAAGATAGGCACATATATCATCGGCAACCTTCTGGTCGCAC
This sequence comes from uncultured Bacteroides sp., assembly GCA_949289295.1. GTDB lineage: Bacteria > Bacteroidota > Bacteroidia > Bacteroidales > Bacteroidaceae > Phocaeicola. Next base: position 83,963 of record CASENM010000040.1, on the reverse strand, counting down.
GTAGAGTAGCTGATAAAAACGTCGTATTTCATATTCCCTCAGATGTTTGTCTACAAATATAGCAATCATATCCCGGCTTAACAAGCCCGTTGGTGCAATTTTTCCGGCAATTTGCTCAAAACATACCCAAGATTTCCTTTTTTGCATTATTTTTGTACCGGAATACGGAAAGATTCATTCCACAAAAAAAGGAGATGTTTCCGGAAAACGCTTCGGCGTTTGAAATAAAACGCCGAAGCGTTTTGACCCGAACGCCGAAACGTTTTTGCGGATGCCTTTCTCCGACAGGCCGGAAAGCAGGCCGACTAACAATCTAACAAACGGAAGAAAACATGGAATACAAACTTTTAGCACTCGACCTTGACGGAACGCTCACCAACTCGAAAAAAGAAATCACCGCCCATACCCGTGACACGCTGATCAGGGCACAGGAAAAAGGGCTGAAAATCATCCTGGCATCGGGACGGCCCACCTACGGCGTCGCACCGCTGGCCGATGCGCTCCAACTGGACAGGTTCGGGGGATACATCCTGGCCTACAACGGCGGGGAGATCATCAACTGGCGCACGCACGAAATCATGTACAAGAACCTGCTTGACCACGATGTGCTCCCCTACCTCTACGAATGTGCAAGGAAAAACGACTTCGCCATCGTGACCTACGAAAACGAATATGTGCTCACCGAGAAGCCCGACGACGAGTATGTGCTGAAAGAGGCGTTGCTCAACGTAATGAAAATCAAGAAAGTGGACAATTTTCTGGAAGCGGTGAAACATCCCATTGCCAAATGCCTGATTGTAGGGGAGCCTACCCGGCTGGCCGTGCTGGAAAAAGAGATGTACGGACATCTGGAAGACCGGATGGGCGTGTTCCGCTCGGAGCCCTATTTTCTGGAACTTGTGCCGAAGGGCATCGACAAGGCGCGTTCGCTCTCCGTCCTGCTGGAAGAACTGGGCCTGAAGCGTGAAGAGCTGATGGCTGCAGGCGACGGGTTCAACGACCGCTCGATGGTGGAATTTGCGGGAATGGGCATAGCCATGGCCAACGCACAGGATGTGGTAAAAGAAAGCGCCGACTTCATCACCCTGTCGAACGATGAAGACGGCGTGGCCCACGCGGTGGAGAAATTCATTCTGTCTTAGGCTTGCGGTCGAAAAACGGATTCTTGGACGATGCACTCACCGGGATGGCATACACCTGCGTGCATCCGTCCAGCCAGTCCAGCTGTTGGGCGGCCAGTCCGGCCGAGAACATGACACGGGTGTCCACCCGATGGTCGGCCGCCACCGAACAGGCTGAGCCGATGGCAATGCCCACATCCACCGAGTTGATGGCGCACGGCACTCCCTCGAACCGCTCGCCGCAAGTCTCGAAACCGCAATGTCCGCAGTTCATCCCGTGCGGATGTCCGTGAGTGCCGATCAGGAGGATGCATTCTGCCTGAAGGATGTTGTCGGCATCGCGCAGAAAAAACTTGAAGCCGTTTTCCTCATACATCTGCTTCATCGTGTCAGAAAGGATACGTATATTGCTTTCGGTCACCATCGCCACTTCGATGATGTCCACACCTTTCGCTTTCGGTGCCGTGCGGGCGGCCGTCATCATTTCCTGAGCCACCTGCAGCACCTGTTCATGACGGTTGTCTCTTTCATTCAGAATCATAGCTGTATAGTATTAAGTGTTTTTCATTTGTAGGGAAACAAAAAGGCAGAGGCACGGAAACCTGGAGACTCCTGTCAGCCGGACAAGATAGAGCTCTGCGTTTCCGTGCCTCTGCATCTGTTATCGTGAAAGCGTCTTTACTTCAGCAGGTCAAGCTGTCTGAAACATTTTATCAGCTTTTCAATGGCAAAGTCAATCTGTTCTTTCGTATGCGTGGCCATCAGCGCGAAGCGCACGAGCGTATCCTGCGGAGCGCAGGCAGGCGGAATCACCGGATTGATGAACACCCCTTCGTCGAAAGCCAGCTTGGTCACCTCGAATGTCTTGTCCGTGTCGCGCACATAAAGCGGAATGATCGGACTTTCCGTGTCACCGATTTCAAATCCGGCTTCACGGAAACACTTCAGCGCATAGTTGGTGATGTCCCACAGATTCTTCTGGCGCTGCGGTTCGGTGCGGATGATATGAAGAGCCTCGCGTGCCGCCGCTGTAGCCGCCGGCGTGTTGCTGGCCTGGAATATATACGAACGGGCATTGTGACGCAGCCAGTTGATGGTATCCTTGTCGCTGGCCACAAATCCTCCGATGGAAGCGAGCGACTTGCTGAAGGTTCCCATAATGACGTCCACCTCGTCAGTCAGTCCGAAATGGTCGCACACGCCGCGTCCGTTGCGTCCGAACACTCCGAGACCGTGGGCTTCGTCTACATATACAGTTGCGTTATATTTCTTTTTCAGGCGGATGATTTCCGGAAGATTGGCCAGGTCGCCCTCCATGGAGAACACACTGTCCACCACAATCAGCTTGATGGCCTCCGGCTCACACTTCTGGAGTTCCTTTTCAAGCGCTTCCATATCGTTGTGCTTATATTTCAGCTGAGTGGCGAAAGAAAGACGGCGTCCGTCCACGATAGAGGCATGGTCACGGTCATCGCAGATGATGTAGTCGCCGCGGCCCACGAGCTGAGGAATCACCCCCTCATTGACCGTAAACCCGGTCGAGAAGCAAAGCGCTTCATCCTTGCCTACAAATTCGGCCAGTTCCTTCTCCAGCTCCACATGAATGTCGAGCGTACCGTTCAGCAGACGCGAACCCGCACATCCCGTACCGTATTTGCGTGTAGCTTCAATCGCCGCGTCGATAATCCGCTGGTCATAAGTCAATCCCATATACGAATTGGAACCGAACATCAACACCTTCTTCCCATCCATCATCACTTCCGTGTTCTGAGCGCTGTCAATTTCACGGAAATAAGGGTAAACGCCTCTTTCCATATACATCTGAGGCAGTCTGAATTTACTTAGTTTTTCCTGTAATAATCCCATATTCCAATAATAAACAAGCAGGATAACCCTGGGCTTACATTTATATAAATAGTTATTCTCGTTTCTGTCTTTATCTGCTTAATTCGCAAAAGAATGCGCAAAGATAATAAATTATCGAATCCGTTTCATCAAAGCCCCAAAAAAAATGCGTCCCGACACAATTATAGCCGCAAACAGAACAATCATACAGGATATAATGTTATTTTTGTGCGCCCAAATCATGGACCCGAAAGAATGGAGAAGAAAAAACAGATCATATTTATAGTCAACCCCATCTCGGGGACACACAGCAAGGATGTCATTGTCAGACTGATTGACGAACTGCTGGACAAATCCAAGTTTGATTTTTCCGTGCGGAAGACAGAATATGCCGGACATGCGTCGGAAATAGCGGCCGAAGCCGCACGTGGGGGAGCTGATGCCGTGATAGCCATCGGAGGCGACGGCACAATCAACGAAATCGGCCGCTCGCTCGTACATACGGGCACAAGCCTCGGCATCATTCCGTGCGGCTCGGGCAACGGACTGGCGCGCCACCTGCATATCCCCATGGACCCGAAAGGGGCCATCCACGTCATCAACGACAGTTTCCGCAAGACTATCGACTACGGAATCATCGACGGGCATCCGTTCTTCTGCACCTGCGGGGTGGGATTCGACGCCTTCATCAGTCTGAAATTCGCCGACTCAGGGAGAAGGGGACTGCTGACTTATCTGGAGAATACGCTTCATGAAAGCCTGAACTACAAGCCGGAGACGTATGAGATAGAAAACTCTTCCGGAACTATACACTACAAAGCCTTCCTGATAGCCTGCGCCAACGCTTCGCAATACGGGAACAATGCCTATATCGCCCCCCAGGCTTCGCTGACCGACGGGATGATGGACATCACCGTGCTCGAACCGTTCACCGTGCTTGATGTCCCCTCGCTTTCGTTCCAGCTGTTCAACAAGACAATCGACCAGAACAGCCGGATCAAGACCATGAAGGACAAGAGCATCGTCATCCACCGCTCGCACGAGGGGGTCTTCCATTTCGACGGCGACCCCACCATGGGGGGAAAAGACCTGAAAGTGGAAATCGTCCACCAGGGACTGAATGTCATCGCGCCTGTCCGTCCGCACCGCACCTCTGCCCCGCCGCTGAACATCCTGCAGCACTTCACTGACTTCATCGGCCGGCGTCCGCTGACGGCCACCATTGCCGACCGGCACAGACAGTTGCTCACGCTCAACCAGCAGATATTGAGGCGGTTGGCAAAGAAATGACAGGCTACAGCGCAAGATAGTAGGGCCGGAGAAGTTCGGCAAACTCCGGACTGTACTCACGCGGCCTTTCCTCAATGACCAGACGGCCGACCGCCGTCTGCCGGACCGGAGCGGAGGAAAACTCCATGAGCACCCTCTTCGGAGGAAGCCCCGATTTGGTATGCACCCATACCTGACGCTTCAGGCTCAGCTGCCGCCTCATGGCCGACGCGACGAATCCGGACGCCGACTCTGCCGGCAGGACAACCGAAAACGTGCCGCCGGCCGAAAGCACCCTGCACACACTTTCCAGCAAAGACACCGCATCCAGCGCGTCCGCATGACGGGCCTGATTCCGCCCGCTGAAAGGCGACTTCACGTCTTCCACAAAATAAGGCGGATTCGACACGACCGTATCAAAACGCCCGGTCCAGGCATCGGGCAAGTGCCGGGCATCAGCCTGCTCCACACGGATACGCCCCTTCCACGGCGACCGCTCCACATTTTCCCGTGCCTGCTCCACCGCACCGGCATCCACGTCGACAGCCACGATTTCCGCACCGCAACGCTGAGCCACCATCAACGCCACCAGGCCGCTTCCCGTCCCGATATCGAGAATCCGTTCCGAACGGGCCACGTCGGCCCATGCCCCGAGCAGCGCACCGTCGGTCCCCACTTTCATAGCACACTTGTCATGATACACGGTAAATTGTTTGAATTTGAAATAAGGATTGGGCATAATGCTGTTTTTTCCGGCAAAATTAGAGAAAAACCGCGGCACTTCTCCACAATTCTCCCCTTTATTTATTTTTATTAATATGTATTTGGCAGATAGTTTTTTCCGTATTCAAAGTGGAATGATTAACTTTGTGCCGTTTTTGAACACGAACCAGCTTCTCATTTAAGCATATAGAAACAAAGTTATGGTAAGAAGAACAGAAAACGATGATTATTTGACAGAAAAAGAAAATGAAGAGATGCCGTTGATGGCTGAAATAGAGACATTTTCCCTAGATAAAAGTACGGACGACCTGACGAAATCACTCCCCATCATGACGCTGAGGAATATGTTCATTTTCCCGTCAGTAGTCATGCCTGTCACTATCGGCCGGCGTGCCACGCTGAAGCTTGTCGACTTTGCGCAGAAGAACAGTGTGCCAATCGCGATAGCCACACAGAAACAGAGCGAAGTGGACAAGCCTGAACTCGGCGACCTGTACCCTACAGGTGTAATCGGAAAAGTGCTGCGCGTTTTCGACATGCCTTCGGGCAACACGACAGTGGTCATACAGGCTATAGGACCTAAAGTGCATATCGATGAAGTCACTTCCATGCGTCCGTTCATGAAGGGGAAGGTCACTCCCATCGAAGAAGACATGACGGAAGAAAAATCCGACGAGTTCAAGGTGCTGATTGACACATGCAAGGACTTGAGCAACAAATACATCGAGCTGTCCAGCAACATCGCGTCCGACTCGTCGTTCGCCATCAACAACTTGGACAACAGCGAAATGCTGATTAATTTCATCAGCTCCAATTTCCCGTTCTCCATGGACGACAAGTTTGAACTGCTGCAGTTCAACACACTGAAAGACCGCCTGTACCGCCTGATACAGATCCTCAACAAGGAAGTGCAGCTGGCCACTCTCAAGCAGAACATCCAGATGCGCACGCGGGAGGAGATTGACCGCCAGCAGCGCGAATACTTCCTTCAGCAGCAGATCAAAAACATCCAGGATGAACTGGGGAACGGGCAGGATGACGAGATTGATGAACTGCGCGACAAGGGGGCCGCAAAGAAATGGAAAAAGGAAGTGGCGGACATCTTTGAGCGTGAAGTGTCGAAACTGGAGCGCGTCAACCCCCAGTCGCCGGACTACAACGTACAGTTCACTTATCTGCAGACCTTGCTCTCGCTGCCATGGGACGTATATTCCACCGACTATATAGACATCCCCAATGCCAAGAAAGTGCTCAACAAAGACCACTACGGACTGGAAAAGGTGAAGGAGCGCATTCTGGAACACCTGGCAGTGCTGAAGCTGAAAGGCGACCTGAAGTCGCCCATCATCTGCCTCTACGGCCCTCCGGGTGTGGGAAAGACCTCCTTGGGACGTTCCATCGCGGCTTCACTGAAAAGAAAATATGTGCGCATGTCACTGGGAGGCGTGCACGACGAGGCCGAAATCCGCGGACACCGCAAGACTTACATCGGCGCCATGCCGGGACGTATCATCAAGAGCCTTATCAAGGCGGAGACATCGAATCCGGTCATCATACTCGACGAAATCGACAAGCTGAGCAGTGACAGCCACGGCGACCCGTCATCGGCCATGCTTGAGGTGCTCGACCCCGAGCAGAACAACACTTTCCACGACAACTACATCGACATCGACTACGACCTGTCGAAAGTGATGTTCATCGCCACGGCCAACAACCTGGCCACGATACCAACCCCACTGCTCGACCGCATGGAGCTGATTGAAGTGAGCGGATACATCACGGAAGAAAAAATCGAGATTGCACGCCGCCATCTGATTCCGAAAGAAATGGAAGCGAACGGACTCAAGAAAGAGCACGTGAAATTCTCGAAAGGAGCCATCGAGTATATCATCGAAAACTATACACGCGAAAGCGGCGTACGCGAACTGGAAAAGAAAATCAGCAAGGTGATGCGGAAAATCGCCCTTGAGATAGCCAGCAACGAATTTACGGAACAGCACGAGCTGAAGGCGAAAGACATCCCGCACTATCTTGGAGCCGCCGAATACTCGCGCGACAAGTATCAGGGCAACGAATATGCCGGAGTGGTGACCGGTCTGGCATGGACTGCCGTAGGCGGAGAGATTCTCTTCGTGGAGACCAGCCTGAGCCGGGGTAAGGGACAACTCACGCTTACCGGCAACCTGGGAGAGGTGATGAAGGAATCGGCCATGCTGGCACTTGAATACCTCAAGGCACACAGCAGCCGCCTCAATCTTCCGGAAGATATCTTCGAGAACTGGAACGTGCACATCCATGTGCCCGAAGGGGCCATTCCGAAAGACGGACCTTCGGCGGGCATCACCATGGTCACGTCACTGGCTTCCGCCTTCACGCAACGCAAGGTAAAGCCCAATCTGGCCATGACCGGCGAAATCACCTTGCGCGGCAAGGTGCTCCCGGTAGGCGGCATCAAGGAGAAGATTCTGGCGGCAAAAAGAGCCGGCATCAAGGATATCATCCTCTGCGAGGACAACCGGAAGGACATCGGAGAAATACAGCCGATGTATCTGGAAGGGGTGACTTTCCATTATGTGAAAGACATCAAGGAGGTGCTGAAGCTGGCTCTGACCGACGAGAAAGTGGCCGATGCCATCGACTTCACCCTCAAGGAAGACAAAAAGCAAGAACAGGAACAAGCAAACAGAAAAGGATGAAATTTGAACTGCAATATACGGACCCGAAATCGAACGCGCGTGCCGGACTGATTACAACTGACCACGGACAGATCGAAACCCCCATATTCATGCCGGTCGGGACGGCAGGGACAGTGAAAGGCGTGCATCTGCATGAGCTGAAGAACGACATCAAGGCCCAGATAATCCTGGGAAACACCTACCACCTGTACCTCCGTCCGGGGCTGGACATCATCGAAGGTGCCGGAGGACTGCACAAGTTCAACGGCTTCGACCGCCCGATACTTACGGACAGCGGCGGATTCCAGGTGTTCTCGCTGGCAGGAATCCGCAAAATGAGGGAAGAAGGCGTGGAGTTCCGCTCGCATATCGACGGTTCGAAACATCTTTTCACCCCTGAACGGGTGATGGACATCGAACGTACTATCGGGGCCGACATCATGATGGCTTTCGACGAATGCGCACCGGGCACGTCAGACTATGAATATGCCCGGAAATCCATGGAGCTGACACACCGCTGGCTCGACCGCTGCATCACGCGTTTCAACGAGACGGAACCGAAATACGGCTACAGCCAGTCACTCTTCCCTATCGTACAGGGATGTGTCTATCCCGACCTGCGCAAACGCTCGGCCGAATACATCGCCTCGAAGAACGCCGACGGAAACGCCATCGGAGGTCTGGCCGTGGGCGAACCGACCGAGAAGATGTATGAGATGATCGAGGTGGTCAATGAGATTCTCCCCACCGACCGTCCGCGCTACCTGATGGGCGTAGGCACGCCGGTCAACATTCTGGAGGGGATCGAACGAGGGGTCGACATGTTCGACTGCGTGATGCCCACAAGGAACGGGCGCAACGGAATGCTCTTCACGAAAGACGGCATCATGAACATGCGCAACAAGAAATGGGAGAACGACTATTCGCCCATCGAGGCCGACGGCGCATCGTACGTGGACACGATGTACAGCAAAGCCTACCTGCGCCACCTGTTCCACGCACAGGAGCTTCTGGCCCTGCAAATTGCATCGATACACAACCTGGCGTTCTATCTCTGGCTGGCGGGAGAAGCCCGCAAGCACATCATCGCCGGCGACTTCTCGACCTGGAAGCCGGAAATGGTGAGACGAGTATCCACGAGACTATAACCCCGCTGACTGATGAACATCATGCAGAAAATAAAGACAACGGTCCGTACACTCCTGCAGAAGGCGGACGGAATGCTGAAAGGAAATCCCTTCAGGAAAAAATGGCTGAAAAGGCTTGACAGATACATCATCGTGAAGTTTCTGGGAACCTATTTCTTCGCTATCGCCCTGATTATCTCGATTGCCGTGGTGTTCGACATCAACGAGAACATCGACGACTTCATCAACAACAAGGCACCGCTGAAGGCCATCATGTTCGACTACTACCTGAACTTCATTCCCTATTACACCAACCTGTTCAGCCCGCTGTTCGTGTTCATCGCCGTGATTTTCTTCACGTCCAAACTGGCGGAGAACTCGGAAATCATCGCCATGTTCTCCACAGGAATGAGCTTCAAGCGGCTGATGGTGCCTTATATGATTTCGGCCGCCATCATCGCCGCGGTCACCTACGTACTGAGCACGGAAGTGATTCCCACAGGAAGCGTGACACGACTGAAGTTCGAGCAGATGTACAAAAACAAGAAACAGGTGGACTATGCCCGCAACATCCAGCTGGAAGTCGATACAGGCGTCATCGCCTACATGGAACGGTATGAGAACTACAACAAGACAGGCTACCGCTTCTCGCTCGACAAGTTCGAGGACCATAAGCTGGTATCGCACCTTACCGCACGGCGGATTACCTACGACACCACAACCACCCACCGATGGATCATCAAGGACTACATGATCCGCGAGATGAAAGGAATGCGCGAGACCATCACACGGGGACAACACATGGACTCCATCATCAACATGGAGCCGCAGGATTTTCTCATCACACGAGGACAGCAGGAAACCATGACCAGTCCCCAGCTCCGCGAGTACATCGACAAACAGAAGCAGCGCGGGTTCGCCAACATCAAGGTGTTTGAGGTGGAGTACTACCGGCGTATCGCCACCTCGTTCGCGGCCTTCATCCTGACGGTCATCGGCCTGTCGCTCTCCTCACAAAAGCGGAAAGGAGGCATGGGACTCCATCTGGGTATAGGCATAGGACTGAGTTTCTCGTACATCCTTTTCCAGACCATCTCATCCACATTCGCCATCAACGGGAACACCCCCCCACAGATTGCCGTGTGGATTCCCAATATCCTGTATCTGTTTATCGCCATCTATCTATACCGAAAAGCTCCGAAATGATTCCGGAGCTTTTTTTACGACCTCAAAAAACATTTTGCTATTTTTTTGTCCGCATCTACCCTATGAAAGCATAAAAATCACTATCTTTGTGCCAGAACAAGCAAAGAAAAAAGACAATATGATAAGACCAAACTATCCTTCCGTATTGCTCATCTACACAGGAGGCACAATCGGCATGATAGAAAATCCGGAAACAGGAGCGCTCGAAGCGTTCAATTTCGACCAGCTTCAGGAGAATGTGCCCGAACTGAAACGGTTCAACTACCGCATCTCATCCTATCAGTTCAACCCGCCCATCGACTCGTCCGACATGGAACCCTCCCTATGGGCCAAACTCGTAAAAATCATCGAATACAACTACGACAACTTCGACGGGTTCGTGATACTCCACGGTACCGACACGATGGCATATACCGCCTCTGCCCTGAGCTTCATGCTCGAAAACCTGAGCAAGCCCGTTATCCTGACAGGAAGCCAGCTCCCCATCGGCATACTGCGCACCGACGGAAAGGAAAATCTGATTACTTCCATCGAAATAGCCGCAGCGAAACATGCCGACGGAACTGCCATCGTGCCCGAAGTCTGCATCTTCTTCGAGAACCATCTGCTCCGGGGAAACCGGACCACCAAAATCAACGCGGAAAACTTCAATGCCTTCCGCTCCTACAATTACCCGGCACTGGCCACAGTGGGTATCCATATCAAATATGAATATGACAGAATCCGGAAGGCAGACCCGAAAATACCGATGCACGCACATTATGCATTCGACACAAACGTGGTGATTCTGACCCTTTTCCCCGGCATACAGGAAAGCATTGTAAGTGCTGTCCTCCACACGCCGGGACTGAAAGCTGTAGTGCTCAAGACCTACGGGTCGGGAAATGCCCCTCAGAAGGAATGGTTCATCCGCCAGCTTTCCGAAGCCACGGAAAGAGGCATCGTGATAGTGAACATCTCCCAATGCCAGACAGGCATGGTGGAAATGGCACGTTACGAAACCGGTCTGCAGCTGATTGATGCAGGTGTGATAAGCGGCTATGACTCCACCGTGGAGTGTGTGCTCACCAAACTGATGTTCCTGCTGGGACACAACCTCACCCCACGCGAAATACGCAACGAAATGAAGCGTCCGATAGCCGGAGAATTCACACGCCCCAAGCTGTAATATAATTGTAACAGATATTTCACAAAGGAGAAACAAAATTCGGTCATCTTTGCTACAGCTATTTGAGCAGACTTAACACCTAAAAGATTACAGTTATGAACGAATACCGAATATTGGTCATAGACGACGAAGAAGATTTGTGCGAAATCCTGAAGTTCAACCTCGAGATGGAAGGATATATAGTTGACACTGCCAACTCGGCAGAAGAGGCCCTCAAGCTGGACCTGGCAAAATATAACCTTCTTCTGCTCGATGTGATGATGGGCGAAATTTCCGGATTCAAGATGGCCAGCATGTTGAAGAAAAACAAGGACACGCAGAATATCCCCATCATCTTCATCACGGCGAAAGATACGGAAAACGACACGCTGACCGGGTTCAATCTCGGAGCCGACGACTACATCTCCAAACCTTTCTCGCTGCGTGAAGTCATCATGCGCGTGAAGGCTGTGTTGCGGCGCACCGCAGACATACAGGTCCAGACACCAGAGGAAGTGTCATACAAAGGGCTTGTCATCAACATCCCGCAGAAGAAAGTCACCATCGGGGGAGAAGAAACGCCGCTCACCAAAAAAGAGTTTGAAATCCTGCTGCTGCTCCTGCAGAACCAGGGCCGCGTATTCTCGCGCGAAGACATTCTGGCCAAGGTGTGGCACGATGAAGTGTACGTGCTCGACCGCACCATCGACGTAAACATCACCCGCCTGCGCAAAAAGATAGGAGAATACGGCCAACGCATCGTAACACGTCTGGGATACGGATATTGTTTTGAATGTGAATAAGATAAGACTGCGACTTAATAAACTGCCATGACCAAATTTTCATTCCGATTTCTGCCGTTCAGCCAAAGGCTGTTCCTCTCTGTCGTATTCCTTTTTCTGAGCTACGCTGTCTGCTTCATTCTGTTCCAGTACCAGCGTGAAAAGTCGTTCAAATCGGAACTGCTCGACATGCAGCTTCAAAACTACAACAACCAAGTGTACGACTTCATTACCGACAAAAAAGGATTCACCTCCGAAGACATGCAGCAATATGTCTCGACCCACATGATACCGAACCTGAGAGTCACCATCATCGAGCCATCGGGTAAAGTGGTTTACGACAACACCAATGCCAGATGGGAGTCATTCGGCAGCCATTCCGCACGCGAGGAAGTGCAGGAAGCCCTGATGTACGGAAGCGGATATTCCATCGGCCGCCGCTCGGAATCAAATGAAGGGGAAGAATATTTCTATTCCGCCCGCTATTATCCGCTCTACCGCATCATCATCCGCTCCGCCCTGCCCTACAATGTGAGTCTGGCGGAACATCTCAAGGCTGATTCGGGTTATCTGTGGTTTGCTTTCGTAATCTGCTTTCTGCTGCTGGTCATCTTCTACCGCTACACACGCAAGCTGGGCATGTCGGTCACCAAGCTCCAGCAGTTTGCCATGAAAGCCGACCGTAATGAACCGATTGACATCGACATTCTCCAGACTTTTCCGAAAAATGAACTGGGAGAAATCTCGCAGCACATCATCAAAATCTACAAACGCCTGCACCGTACGAAAAGCGCGCTCTACATCGAGCGAGAGAAGCTGATTCTGCACCTGCAGACCTCACACGAAGGATTGGGCGTGTTCACTAAAGAGCGGAAAGAGATTCTGGTAAACAATCTCTTCACCCAGTATATCAACAACATTTCCGACCGGCATCTCCGCTCGTCAGAAAAAATATTTTCCGTTCCTGAACTGCAGCCTATTACGGAGTTTCTCTCGCAAAACATCAAGGAGGAAAACTTCATCAAGGAAGAAAAACACTTCTCGATGCACATCTACAAGAACGCCCGTTCGTTTACCGTCGAATGTATTATCTTTCAGGACATGTCGTTCGAGATTTCCATCAACGACATTACTCAGGAAGAAGAGCAGGCCCGTCTGAAACGTCAGCTCACGCAAAACATCGCGCATGAACTGAAGACACCGGTCAGCAGCATCCAAGGATACCTGGAAACCATCATCAACAACCCGAACCTCCCGAAGGAAAACATGCGGACATTCCTGGAAAGGAGCTATGCACAAAGCAACCGGCTGACTTGCCTGCTCCGTGACATTTCAGTGCTGACACGCATGGACGAAGCGCCGGAAATGGTGGAAAAAGAGCCGGTGAATCTCGCCAGGATTATAGAGAATATACTGAATGAAGTGGCCTTGGGACTGGAAGAGAAGCACATTTCCGTTGTCAACAAGGTACCGTCCGAACTGACAGTCACCGGCAACAGCTCGCTGCTATATTCCATCTTCCGAAACCTGACCGACAATTCCATCGCGTACGCAGGGACTGACATCACGCTTAAAATCAGCTGTTTCCGCGAAGACGAACGGTACTACTACTTCAGCTTCTCGGATACCGGGGTCGGCGTACCGGAAGAACATCTGAACCGGCTTTTCGAGCGTTTCTATCGTGTAGACAAAGGACGCTCACGCAAACTCGGCGGAACAGGGCTGGGACTGGCTATCGTCAAGAATGCGGTAATGTTCCATGGAGGAACCATCTTCGCCAAGAATATGCCGGGAGGAGGACTGGAATTTGTGTTCACGCTACTGAAAAACGCCAACTTGAGGGAGTGAAATTTCCACTCCCCGCAACGGCGCAGACAAACGGACAAATCAAGGAATGACTACAGGGGTGTGTCCGGTTATCCGAATCATGACGCACCCTTCCCGTCCTTGTCCTTTTCTCCGGAACGGGGTGCCCCGTCCGCAGTGACATTCTTTTCCACTTCGTTCATACCTTCCTTGAAGCTGCGTATTCCCTTACCCAGCCCTTTCATCAGTTCAGGTATCTTCCGCCCTCCGAAAAGGAGCAATATAATCAATGCAATGACTAAAACTTCCTGCATTCCTAATCCAAACATAAGCTCTGATTTTTTATTGTTTCCACTGTAGTGTGCGATGCCATTCGGGATGGGGACACACTTCATCATTTTTTCATATTCTCCACAAAATCACGGATAACCGGATAAAGCTTCTCCGGATTATCCGACACATCACAGGCTGTCTCCAACGGGCAACGCCCCGTATGCATACGGTTGATGATAAAGAGCACCTTGTCATCCCAGTTCACTGTGATACCTGCCTCATGAAAGAGCTCATATGCCGACTCACTCAGCACATCGGCCCAGACATCGGCCGCTCCCCCCAGCACCAGTACGGCTGCGGCCCCTTTTCCTATCACCTTATCGGCCACTTCCGCCCCTTCCAGAAAGGCAGGGTCCGACTCATAAAGTTCAAACAAGTCAACCACTCCACGACGGGAATAGATACGAATTTCACCGTCCTTCCTCACCACACACGAGTAGTTCCCCTCGTGCAGAAGCTTTATCAAGTCCTCGGTCATAACGTCTCCTGTTTCAGTTTTTCCACATATTCATCGATGCGGTGAAGCTCTTTCGGTATGTCGATAGACTGCGGACAATGCGGATTGCACTGGGCACACCCCACGCAATGACTGGCCTGCCGGAGCTTCGGCACACTCCGGTCATAACCAACCAGAAAGGCACGGCGTGCCTTGGCATAATCCGGGTCAAGACGGCTCTGAGGGATGTTCCCCTCGTTCACACATTTGTTGTAGTGCAACAACACTCCCGGTATATCAATACCATACGGACAAGGCATACAATATTTGCAGTCATTGCAAGGCACGGTCGGATATTCCCGCATCAGTGCGGCTGTATCGAGCAGGAACTTGTTCTCGTCATCGGTAAGCGGCACCAGCGGCGAATAGGTGCGGATATTGTCCTGAAGATGTTCCATATACGTCATCCCGCTCAACACGGTCAGCACCATGGGCGGAGTGCCCGCGAAACGGAAGGCCCACGAAGCCACGCTTCCTTCAGGATTCCTTTCCTTCAGACGTGAAAAGATATGCTCGGGCAACTTCGACAGACGGCCTCCCAGCAAAGGCTCCATGATGACCATCGGTATATTGCGTCTGGCTATTTCCGCATAAAGATAATCCGCATTCACATTGTTGCCGGTAGCATATTTCCAGTCGGAATAATTCAACTGAATCTGTATAAAGTCCCAATGCACCTTTTCATGGAACGACAGAATATAGTCAAACTCATCCCGTGTGCCGTGGAACGACCACCCCAGATGACGGATACGGCCGGCCTCGCGCTCCTTGACCAGATAATCCAGCAGACCATTGTCGAGAAAACGGGTCCGGAAGCTCCTCGCCCCCTGGGAACCCAGCGAGTGGAGCAGATAATAGTCGATATAGTCCACCTGAAGATGCTTCATCGAGTCATGATACATCTTCACGCTCGCATCGAAATCGGCATTCGAGAAGTTCGACATCTTGGTAGCGACGAAATATTTTTCGCGCGGATGACGCTTCAAGGCGATTCCGGTGGAGGTTTCCGACCATCCCTGCACATACACGGGAGCAGTATCAAAATAATTCACTCCATGCTCGATGGCATAATCCACAAGGCGGTTCACCTCTTCCTGGTCAATCACATTCCCGTCTCCTGCCGGAGAAGGAAGTGTAGGCCACCGCATACATCCGTATCCCAATATCGAAACCTTATCGGGCGAAGGAGGGAAATTGCGGCAGGTCATTTTACCCTTGGGCACTTCCGCGGCACTTCCGCCCGCAGCATCCGAATTTTTTCCGGGTGTGCATCCATAAAGGCCTGCCGCAGCCGTTGCAGTGCTAATCCCCACGATTTTCAAGAAATCGCGGCGGCTCATCTTGTCTGTATATCTATTGTTCTGATCCATAAAATTAGAGAATTTAAAGGGATTAAATAATCCTGTGCACTTCGTGGCCTTCCACATAAATCGCGCTCAAAGGACGTGCCGGGCAAAGATTCTCACACGCACCGCATCCGATGCACCGCTCCGTATCCACAGCCGGAATCTTCAGCGATCCGGGGTCGCCCGGAACGGACGGTATCATAGCAATGGCATCCGTGGGGCAGTGACGGGCACAGTTGCCGCACTCCTGTCCGTCGGTGAGCGGGATACAACGGTCTTTCACCCACACCGCATGCCCGATCTGAATCGCAGACTTTTCAGCCTTGCTGATTTTCAGGATAGCACCGGCAGGACAGACATCAGCGCATTCCGTACACTCCGGACGGCAATATCCGCGCTCATACGACATATAAGGTTGCATGAACGTCTCCAGTTTATGCGACGGACGCAACACCTCATTCGGACAGACAGACACGCAAAGCTGGCAGGCCGTACAGTGCGACTGCATGTTACGCGCACCCCGAGAACCGGGAGGCATAACCGGTGTAGACCGCACCGGCTCTTTCTTGTCGACAATGTCAGCCAAACCGCCGTCCATCTTGACAGGTTCCACCTTTTTCGCCACTTGTGCGCTGACGGCCGATGCAAGCATTACCGCGGAACCGGCAAGAAATGCACGCCGGTTTCCGCCAGCCAAAGCCTGTTTGCGGCCCGATTCAGCCCTTTCATTCTCCTGCTCTTTTTTTCCGTATGCAAAACGATAGCCGATAGCACCGCGCGTACATTTGTCCAGACAATCAAAACACATCACGCAACGGCTCCCGTCTACAAGATGGGCTTTCGGATCGATACACGAAGCCTTGCAGTTGCGTGCGCAAAGCGTACACCCGTTGCATTTGGAGGTATCAATCGTGATGCGGAACAAGGAGAACCGGGAAAGGAATCCCAGCACAGTCCCTACAGGACAAACCGTATTACAGTATGTGCGCCCGTTACGCCATGCCAGCACAGCCACTACGGCAATCATGACAAACGACACGCCGAACACCGCCGCACTCTTCATCCATACATCCACGGAATAGAATGCATAGCTGTCCATTCTCTCCGAAAAATAAGCAAGCACATTGTTTCCCCACATCCATACAGGCTGAAGCAGACCGTGAGCCGCACGCCCGTATATTGCATACGGATCAAGCCAGGCCGCCGCATGAAAGAAAAGCGCAAGCACCACAAACACTGCCAGCACGCCGTAGCGAAGCCAGTCCATCGGTTTCGAAGGTGTATAGGGAAGTTTCTTCTTGCGCCGTCCGAAACGTGCCGCCACGTCCTGGAATACGCCCAACGGACAGATGACCGAACAATAGAGACGCCCGGACACCAGTGTGAGCAACACAAGAAAAACAATGATTCCGGCATTCAAGGCCAGCAAAGCCGGCAAGAACTGGGTTTTGGCCAACCAGCCCAGCCAGTGATGAATCGTACCTGTAAAGTCCAGAAACAAGAGCGTGACAGAAACGAAACAGACGGCGGCCAATATTTGCCTGAGTTTTTTCAGTAACATATCCACAAAAGTTAGTTAGTAAACCATGCGAAATTAAAGGTATTTCATGAAAACAGACAGGATTTCCCTGCAAAAAAATTATAAACAAAAAGAAAAATCAGCCGCATAGAGAAGGGAAAGGAACAAACACAAGACGAGGCTGCGCCGAAATGAAAACCAACTACCAAAAAGAAATGATAAGCCGATCCGATTCAGACACAACCTCGCCTTTCCAAAAAAACAATTGTCAGTTCCTGACAGGTTTATCCCCCGAAGTTATCATACATGATTGATTCGCTCTCCACACCCAGACTGTCGAGCATCTTGACTACGGCGTTCGACATCGGGCCCGGTCCGCACATATAATATTCAATGTCCTCCGGAGCTTCATGATTCTTCAGGTAAGTCTCGTACATTACCTGATGCACGAATCCCGGCGTATATTTCACGCCTGCCGCATCGGCCGCAGGATCCGGACGGTCAAGAGCCAGATGGAAATGGAAATTCGAGAAATCCTTTTCCAGCTGCAGGAAATCCTGCAGATAGAACACCTCATTCAGTGCACGCGCGCCGTAGAAATAATGCATCTCACGGTCATGCGTGTTCAGCGTACGGGTCATGTGCATAATCTGCGCGCGCAACGGAGCCATACCGGCACCGCCACCTACCCAAATCATCTCTTTCTTCGAGTCGAATATCGGATGGAAGTCGCCGTAAGGACCGCTCATCAGCACCTTGTCGCCCGGTTTCAGGGTAAAGATATAGGAAGAAGCGATACCCGGATTGACATCCATGAATCCGCTGCGGTCGGGCTTGAACGGCGGAGTGGCGATACGCACGGTCAGCATGAACACGTCGCCTTCGGCCGGATAGTTGGCCATAGAATAGGCACGGATGGTCGGTTCCGGATTCACGCACTTCAACGAGAACATGTTGAACTTCTTCCAAGCCGGCAGATATTCGTCACCGATAAGAGACTTGTCGATATCCTTGTCGTAATCCATCGTGAATGTCGGAATCTTAATCTGTGCATACGAACCCGGAATGAAGTCCATGTGGGCACCGGCCGGGAGCTGCACCTTGAATTCCTTGATGAATGTAGCCACATTCTTGTTGGAGATTACAGTACATTCGTACTCCTTCACACCCAACACTGATTCTGCCACCTTGATGGACATGTCGCCCTTCACCTTCACCTGGCAGCCCAGACGCCAGTGGTCTTTCTGCTGCTTGCGGCTGAAGTGTCCTACCTCGGAAGGAAGAATCTCACCTCCCCCTTCGAGCACCTGACACTTGCACTGCCCGCAGGAGCCCTTTCCGCCGCAGGCTGACGACAAGAACACGTTGTTCACCGCCAGTGTGTTGAGCAGCGTGGAGCCCGACTCCACTTCCATCACCTTGTCACCGTTGAGGGTCAGTTTCACCTTTCCGGAAGCCACCAGAAAGTTCTTGGCCACCAACAAAATCACTACCAGCACCAGAATGGTCACCAGAAACACCCCGATGCTTGCCAATATAAAATTAATATCCATAGTCTTGCTCCTTTCCCGTTAAATGTCCAAACCTGAGAAACACATGAAAGCCATCGCCATCAGACCTACCGTAATGAATGTGATGCCCAGACCTTTCAGCGGCGCGGGCACGTTGGAATAGGCCATCTTCTCACGCACGGCAGCCAGACCCACGATAGAAAGCATCCAGCCCAGACCGGAACCCAGCGCATAAGAAATGGAATCCCACACATCACCGATGAATTTCGGGTCTGAGGGGGTCAGGTTGATCCGCTGCTGCATGAACAGCGAGGCACCCATGATGGCACAGTTCACGGCAATCAGCGGCAGGAAGATACCCAGCGACGCATAGAGCGACGGGCTGAAGCGTTCCACCACCATTTCCACCAGCTGGGTGATGGCCGCGATAACGGCAATAAAGAGAATGAAGCTCAGAAAGCTGAGGTCAATGCCCAGAATACCGTCGGCAGACAATACTTTCGTCTGCAGCAGATAGTTCACCGGCAGTGTCACCACCAGCACGAAAGTGACGGCGATACCCAGACCGACGGCAGTCTTCACGTTCTTCGAAACGGCCAGATACGAACACATACCCAGGAAGAAAGCGAAGATCATGTTGTCCACAAATATAGAACGGACCAATAAGCTAAAAAAATGTTCCATAATTCCTTCTTGATTAAATGTTAATCATTTTCCTGCAGTTCTTTGTGCTTTGCACGCTGATACCAGATCAGACATGCCACGATAATCAAGGCCATCGGAGGCATCAGCATCAGGCCGTTGTTCACATAGCCCGCTTCCTTCACTGCATCATAATTCAATATATTGAAGCCCAACAGAGTACCGGAGCCCAACAACTCGCGGATGAATGCCACTATCACCAGAATCTTGGCATAACCCAGTCCGTTTCCGATACCGTCCAGACAAGATTCCCACGGTCCGTTGCTCATCGCAAACGCCTCAAGACGCCCCATCAGGATACAGTTGGTGATAATCAGACCCACGTACACCGAAAGCTGCACGCTCACATCGTAGGCGAACGCTTTCAGCAGCTCGCTCACAATGGTCACCAGAGCGGCCACCACCACCAGCTGCACGATGATACGGATACGGTTCGGAATGGTTTTGCGGATCAGCGAAATCACCACGTTCGAAAACGCCGTAATGATGGTCACCGACAGTCCCATCACGATGGCCGGCTCCAGTTTGGACGTTACTGCCAGTGCCGAACAGATACCCAGCACCTGCACCGTCACCGGATTGTTCATGCTGATCGGAGCAGAAAACACTTCTTTGTTCTTAGCTGAAAATAAATTTCCCATTGTCGTCTCCTCCTCTTAGTTTTTTGAAGTTAGAAATTTTGTGTAATGCACCAGGCAGCTCTTCAGCATGGCATCCACACCGTTGGATGTGATAGTACCACCGGAAATTCCGTCCACCTGACAATCAGGATTCTCCACTTTCCCGAATTTTACCACGCTCAGGCCCACGTTTTCACCGTCCATCACGTGTTTGTCTTTGAATTCGTTCTGGAAGTGTTCGCCCGCGATTTCCGCACCCAGACCCGGAGTTTCCGAAGCGTGGGAGAAATAAGTGCCATACACGGTGTTTTTGTCCTCATTGAGAGCGACATATCCCCAGATGGCTCCCCACAGACCGGCTCCGTACACCGGAATCACATATTTGGTCTGACCGTCCACCTCACATACGAACACGTGGGCGCGGCCGTTTTCCTTGAACTCCTTTTCATAGCCGGTCACGAATTTCCCCTCATAGGGAGTCAGCGTGCCGTCTTCGGCTACAATCCGGTCTTCCTTCACCACTTTGGCAAATTCCGCCTCCACATCGGTCGCAGTGCGGATATTCAGTGCCGAAAGAATCTGGTTCTTGGTGTCAAGCTCCACATTCTTGCCCTGCAGATCGCGCAGCGAAGAGTTGACGAAAGCCAGCAGGAATGCTACGATAACCACCAGTACCGAAGCATAAATGATGGTATAAGAATTACTGTTTGTATTCATCGTATTTCGGTTTTAGTTGTTAGACATAGCACGTTTGGCACGACGGGAGATATTGCGTTCCACAATCACATAGTCGATGAGCGGAGCGAAAATGTTCATCAGCAGGATAGCCATCATCATGCCTTCAGGATAACCCGGGTTGAGCACACGGATGATGATTGCCATGGCACCGATAAGGAAGCCGTAGACAAACTTGCCGTTCTCCGTACGTGAGGAAGTGACAGGGTCAGTGGCCATAAACACGGCGCCGAAGCAGAATCCGCCCAGACACAGATGTTCATACCAAGGCATTCGGGCAATGCCCGTATCCGGTCCCCACGCATTGAAAATCATTCCCATCAGCGCGCCGCCGACGAACACCGACAGCATGGTCTTCCAGCTTGCCACACCGCTCCAAAGCAGAATCACCGCACCGATGGCGATGGCAATCACACTGGTCTCGCCGATAGAACCCGGAATAAGTCCGGTCACCATATCCCATGAGAACGGCGGACATTCAACGGTCTTGGCGATACCCAGCGGAGTGGCAGCAGTCAGTCCGTCGACCGACGTACCCAATCCGAAAATGCTGTCGCCCGACACCCATACCCGGTCGCCCGACATGCTGGCCGGATAGGCGAAGAACAGGAAAGCACGGGTCACCAGTGCCGGGTTAAAAATGTTCATACCCGTTCCGCCGAACACTTCCTTCGCGAACACCACGGAAAAAGCCACCGCAATGGCCAGCATCCACAACGGACAGTCAACCGGCACAATCATCGGAATCAGCATACCGGAAACCAAGAAACCTTCCTGGATTTCTTCTTTCTTCCACTGGGCTACAATGAACTCGATGCCCAGACCCACCACATACGAAACGATGATTTTGGGCAATACGGCCAGGAAACCGTAGAAAAACATTTCCCAGAATCCGCCTTCAGTGCCTGTAGCATGGAAATGCTGATAGCCTACATTATACATACCGAACAGCAGGGCCGGCATAAGCGCAATCACCACGAACGACATGATACGCTTGCTGTCAATCGCATCGTGGATATGCGTACCCGTTTTCGAAGTCGTATTCGGCACGAACAGAAACGTCTCAAATCCGTCGAATACGGAACGGAAAGCATGATATTTGCCTCCCTCCTCGAAGTTCGGCTTTATCTTGTCAAGATAATTTCTTAATGCATTCATTCTATAATCAATTTTAATTTTACATTAGCACATTTCCTTACGGAGCATGTCGAGTCCTTCACGGACAATGCGCTGCAGCTCCATCTTCGACGAGCAGACGAACTCGCACAAGGCGAAATCTTCCGGTGCCACCTCGTAGATGCCCAACGCTTCCATACGGTCGATGTCGCCCGCGATGATTGCTTTGATAAGGTATTCAGGCAAAATATCCATCGGGAACACGCGGTCGTATTCTTCCGACATAATCATGTGCCGTTCGCCGCCCTTCACACGTGCGTCGAGCACATACTCCTTCTTTCCCGTCAGCCAGCTGAAATAAGAATGGCTCACGCTGAAGTCATTGGTACGCGGCATAATCCATCCCAGCATTTCGTGTACGTCATTCCCTTCCGGAATCACAGTCAGCTGGCTGTGGAAAGCGCCCAAGAAGCCGTTGGCCGGAATCTTCTTGCCCGTCAGCACGTTGCCGCTGATGTAACGGAGTTCCTTACCCTTTGAAACGTTTCCTGCAAACACGCCGGTCAGCATCGCTCCCACCTTCAGTTTGCAATAGGCCGGCTTCAGAACTTCCGAGCCGGTTAGAGCTACCACCCGGGTCAAATCCACATATCCCGTGTTCATCAGCCGTCCGATAGCAATCACAGTCTGCGGATCAACTGTCCACACTGTCTCACCCTTGTTTACGGGAGCAATGTGATTGATCTGCACGCCCACATTGCCGGCAGGATGCGGACCGTCGAATACGGTTACCGTCACATCTTTAGCCTGTGTGAGTTCGGGCATCCTCTGGTTTGCGCTGATGCTCAGATAGGTTTCCGCCATCTTGGCCAACGCGCTCAATCCGGTCTGGAAATCAGATTCCTGCCCTTTCAGCACATACTCAAAGTCAGGAGCCAGCGGACTGCTGTCGAACGCCGAGACGAAAATGGCTCTCGGATTCACAGTCGGGTCAGCCACCACGTCATACGGACGTTGGCGGATGAACGCGAACAGCCCCGCCTTCATCAGATGTTCCTTCACCGCCTGTCCGTCCATGGATGCGACAGATTTCCGTCCGAACGCCTCCAAGTCCTGTTCGGAAGCAGCCTGCACGGTAATGCTCATCACTTTACGGCGGGCACCGCGTTCCACGCTGGTCACCACACCGCTGACGGGCGACACAAATTTCACTTCAGGATGGTTCTTGTCTACAAACAAGGGTCCTCCGGCCAGCACATACTCCTGTTCCTTCACCACCACCTTCGGAGTGACACCGGTAAAATCGTCGGGACACAACGCATAGAATCCCGGCTCTTTCACATCCATCATCGTAGGGGCGGCCTTGCCTTTCAGGTTAATGTCAAGACCTTTACGCAATTTAATGATATTTGCCATATTGATGATTAAAAATGGTTTTTATTATTTTGTTCGCAAAAATAAAGAAAAAACAACAAAAACGCACATTTTTACAGCTCTGTTTTGCCGAAATACTTTTTTATCCGCCCACATTTTCCTGAAAACGCACTCGACGGCCCCTCCATTCTGCTACACGGACTGAACATTTTCCGCCAGAGGCCGTTTTCATGAAAACGCTTCGGCGTTTTGGCTGAAACGTCGAAGCGTTCCGGTCAAAACACCGAAGTGTTTTTCCCCGACGGCACGGATTCGGCTGATGGCACATTGCCGTTTATCCAATTTTTCCGTAAATTTGCAACGCTTTTTTTAATCATCAGACCCGAATGACCAAAATATTAATCACAGTCTTTCTGGGAGGCGGCCTAGGCAGCTTGTTGCGCTACAGCGTACAAGTATTCATGCATGGCCGCATCTCCCCTTTTGTCTTCCCCTGGGCCACACTCAGCGTAAACATAGCAGGCAGCTTCCTTATCGGCTTGTTTTATGCCCTATCTTCACGCTTTAACCTTTCCGACGAAACAAGACTTTTCTTGACCACTGGACTCTGCGGAGGATTTACCACTTTCTCTACATTCAGTCACGAAGGAATCTCCATGCTCCGGCAAGGATACTACGGGACATTTCTGGCATATATCAGTGCGAGCATTATTTTAGGCGTAGCAGCGGCATTGGCAGGCGGATGGACGGGCAACTTATTTCCAGCGAACAAATAAAAACACTCCGCCTTACCAGCCATTGTTCCGATACCATCCGGCATGACTAAAAGTGTCGCAATGAGCAATAAAAGGTCTGACTTCAATCAAAAGATTTACGGAAAATATCGTGAAATTCTTTGCCTCAATTCCAAATGGTACGATTAAAAGTCACGAACTCGTATTCTGTAACCCGTCTGTTTCCGAGTTTCAATTCCAAATGGTACGATTAAAAGATTGCCGACGTACGCAAGCAGAACGAGCTGCTGGGTTTCAATTCCAAATGGTACGATTAAAAGAAACGATAGAGAAATTTCTGAAGGACGGCTCTGGCCAGTTTCAATTCCAAATGGTACGATTAAAAGATGACAGCCTTAGAGTCATTTCTAATTATCCTGCGTTTCAATTCCAAATGGTACGATTAAAAGCTTCCAGCCTGTTCCGATCTGGTCTGAGCAGGTAAGTTTCAATTCCAAATGGTACGATTAAAAGGCGCGTATGCGTGCGCCCGCGTGCGTTCCTTTCCGAGTTTCAATTCCAAATGGTACGATTAAAAGTGTACATCAATTCCAGTACAGAGGGGAGAAAGAATATGTTTCAATTCCAAATGGTACGATTAAAAGCAGGACTTCTACGTGAAGGCGATGAAGCACATTCGTTTCAATTCCAAATGGTACGATTAAAAGGCCGGAAAAGACGGGGATCTATTACCGTGACGTGGTTTCAATTCCAAATGGTACGATTAAAAGTCCGCAGTGCAATGACAACGCGATCAAGGAGGCTAGTTTCAATTCCAAATGGTACGATTAAAAGATCCCTGAACATCTCGTTCTTATACGGGGAACTGTGTTTCAATTCCAAATGGTACGATTAAAAGTTACAGTCCCCTGCAATTCCGCTATCGTCTCCATCGTTTCAATTCCAAATGGTACGATTAAAAGTTTTGATAATTAACGTTTATTCCATAATTTAATTGGTTTCAATTCCAAATGGTACGATTAAAAGGTCCGGGCAGGATGATAATGTAGGCGTTGTATTGACGTTTCAATTCCAAATGGTACGATTAAAAGTGCTGTTCCAACGCCGTAACCGTGGCGTTTATCGCCGTTTCAATTCCAAATGGTACGATTAAAAGCAATGTCAACGCCGGGCTCCCATCTTATGTCCTGGTTTCAATTCCAAATGGTACGATTAAAAGGCTCTGAAAAGCATCAAAGCCGAGGCAATACAATGTTTCAATTCCAAATGGTACGATTAAAAGATTGGTAGGGATTAAAACGATAGAAATATTTAAAGTGTTTCAATTCCAAATGGTACGATTAAAAGCTGGGATGTCGAGGTAATACTCCGCATGAGTCTGAGTTTCAATTCCAAATGGTACGATTAAAAGAGGATACGGAAGGGGAGGAGAACTCTCCGGAAGCAAGTTTCAATTCCAAATGGTACGATTAAAAGACCGTCACCTGTATAATCAGTGACGAATACGGAGAAAGTTTCAATTCCAAATGGTACGATTAAAAGAAATCGGAAATATGGTATCCGCAACGGCGTTGATTGTTTCAATTCCAAATGGTACGATTAAAAGTTGGAGAAAGAATACAATCTGATAGAGCTAGCCCGTTTCAATTCCAAATGGTACGATTAAAAGATAAGGAAAAGGCCGCTTATCCAGGTCTATGTCCGTTTCAATTCCAAATGATACGATTAAAAGTTCGCGATCGCAGTAATGTCGAGTCGTTTTATAGGCGTTTCAATTCCAAATGGTACGATTAAAAGTCCTGCACCTGCTGCCTCAGGTGTTTCTTCTGAGTAAGTTTCAATTCCAAATGGTACGATTAAAAGGTCATACTTCTTCTTATAGTAATCACTCATACGCGTTTCAATTCCAAATGGTACGATTAAAAGAGAATTAATCTTAAAAAAACAAGAGTTCAAGAACGTTTCAATTCCAAATGGTACGATTAAAAGGGTACGAAAGCTGATACAACGTCCTCAGGGGAAGAGGTTTCAATTCCAAATGGTACGATTAAAAGCCCGTGTGCAGCCTGATTCCCCTCTTTCTTCAGTTGTTTCAATTCCAAATGGTACGATTAAAAGCCGGATTGCCTGGCCTTGTACCTGGGCCTTACGCAGTTTCAATTCCAAATGGTACGATTAAAAGGGAGGCGTGGTATTCGGAAATGTTCACGGTTGTTCGTTTCAATTCCAAATGGTACGATTAAAAGGGACGTCATCAAGACAAATGGCAATCAGGAAATTAGTTTCAATTCCAAATGGTACGATTAAAAGATGAACAAGTACATTACGATTGCCGCAATAGCCGGTTTCAATTCCAAATGGTACGATTAAAAGGTCGGGGTTAGATACCCCAATAACGGGCTAACTGGTTTCAATTCCAAATGGTACGATTAAAAGCAGGTAGGTCATTACCCTTGTCTTCCTCACTATCGTTTCAATTCCAAATGGTACGATTAAAAGCACGCTCACGCAAAGCCGGTGACAGAATGGAACTTGGTTTCAATTCCAAATGGTACGATTAAAAGTGCGAGGAGGCGGAAAAAGAGTTCGCCCCGGACGGTGTTTCAATTCCAAATGGTACGATTAAAAGAGCCGTTCCGGTTTCACGGGACAATGTCGAAAGGCGTTTCAATTCCAAATGGTACGATTAAAAGCTCGTAGTTGTTTTGTGTCCTTGCCATTTCCCTTGTTTCAATTCCAAATGGTACGATTAAAAGAAGAAGTGGTAACCGGATACTTTGAAGCCGCATTCCAGTTTCAATTCCAAATGGTACGATTAAAAGATGACATCCCTCCTTCATAAATTGGCGTTTCTGCAGTTTCAATTCCAAATGGTACGATTAAAAGCTGTTTGTACTTACTGTTAACTTGCTGCCTTGCTGTTTCAATTCCAAATGGTACGATTAAAAGCAGCACCGGCAGCGCCCAAGCACAAGGCGTATCCAGTTTCAATTCCAAATGGTACGATTAAAAGGAATGTCGTACTCCGGAATTACACCTTCCTCGTTGTTTCAATTCCATTTTGTAAGATTAAAATGCAGCACCGGCAGCGCCCAAGCACAAGGCGTATCCAGTTTCAATTCCAAATGGTACGATTAAAAGAGCACCGGCAGCGCCCAAGCACAAGGCGTATCCAGTTTCAATTCCAAATGGTACGATTAAAAGTGTCGTTTCGTTTGTTCAGCAGGTCCTTTATATATGTTTCAATTCCAAATGGTACGATTAAAAGTGATTTGATTACTATTAACGCCGATGGTTCCGTTACAAGTTTCAATTCCAAATGGTACGATTAAAAGGTTGCCATCGGGCATGAGGGAATACCTTGAAGCGTAGTTTCAATTCCAAATGGTACGATTAAAAGTCTGTTCGGACACCCGACAAGGGGAAAGACAATAGTTTCAATTCCAAATGGTACGATTAAAAGTTCTTTCCATCCGTATCCGTCCACGTATACCTTAGTTTCAATTCCAAATGGTACGATTAAAAGAAAGTGGCAGTGACCCCGGTATATCAGAAGCTTGACGGTTTCAATTCCAAATGGTACGATTAAAAGACGGATGCGCCGCAGGAAGAAATGAAGAAAATCAGTTTCAATTCCAAATGGTACGATTAAAAGTCTTTGCCCGCCTCCTAAAAAATTCAAAGTTATCTGTTTCAATTCCAAATGGTACGATTAAAAGTCTTTTTCTCGAATAGAAAAGATGAGTAATGAAGTATTGTTTCAATTCCAAATGGTACGATTAAAAGCCTGCTGAGCATTGCAGTTAAGTGAACTTGCAATCGTTTCAATTCCAAATGGTACGATTAAAAGCCGTCCAGCACGTCCACCCTTGGCTGCCTATCCTGTTTCAATTCCAAATGGTACGATTAAAAGGTTCAGGTAGTCGTTGACTCCCTTGCTCCAGAAGAAGTTTCAATTCCAAATGGTACGATTAAAAGAAACAATAGATTATGAAAAAAATGATTTTAATGCGTTTCAATTCCAAATGGTACGATTAAAAGCGAAGGAACCGTCCGCAAGTATCTTGAAATAACTGTGTTTCAATTCCAAATGGTACGATTAAAAGTGGCTGTAATAATGGAAATCGTTCCAGCTCAAACGTTTCAATTCCAAATGGTACGATTAAAAGGGGCTTCCTTTAGCGTCCTGAGCGCCGAGAATACATGTTTCAATTCCAAATGGTACGATTAAAAGTCCGTCCAATATGGAGGCCGCGTTCCGCCAGGTGCTTGTTTCAATTCCAAATGGTACGATTAAAAGGCCGCAGCCGACAGAGTAACCAACGAGAAAGAGTATGTTTCAATTCCAAATGGTACGATTAAAAGAAGGACATCCAGATAACAACAATCAAGTGCGTACGACGTTTCAATTCCAAATGGTACGATTAAAAGTTTGTTAATCTCTTCCGTCCCCTTGTTAATCATTGGTTTCAATTCCAAATGGTACGATTAAAAGTGTATCAAAGTGTCAGTAGTTCTATTTTACAGACGTTTCAATTCCAAATGGTACGATTAAAAGTTACCTGTTCCTTTGAGCGAATCAAACGAAATGCGGTTTCAATTCCAAATGGTACGATTAAAAGTTGCGCTGGCATTCGCTCCCTTGCAGATATAGCAAGTTTCAATTCCAAATGGTACGATTAAAAGCCCGAAGAGGTTGCGGGCGTAACAAAGGATGAGTACGTTTCAATTCCAAATGGTACGATTAAAAGCTGCACAAGCTGGCGGACGACCGCATAAGAGAAGTGTGTTTCAATTCCAAATGGTACGATTAAAAGAAACGGAAACCAAACGGAAACCAAAACGAAACCAAAGTTTCAATTCCAAATGGTACGATTAAAAGCCTCCACTCTAAAAAAGTATCTCCACTGATTTTAAATGGTTTGGCGAATGCAAATGTACGAAAAAATAATGAGAAATATGTCGACCCTCAATGATAAAAAATATATTGAGAGTCGACATATCTCCAACTATTTGTGTTACAACGAGTCATAGAACTCTAACCACAATAACCCCTAGTAAAACGGGAAACTATAGTATGGCCGACAACCTGTTTGCATTCACAAAAAGATATCTAATGTTGAACGTTCCTTACCCACAATCCTTTTCTCCATTGACGACTGGGAAGGACCGCTGAAAATGATTATACTGTCCTCGTTCTTGTTCATAAACTTGTCACTCTGCATCAACAGTTCTTTCAGACGGGCTTCCGAAATCTCACCCTCAAAGACAGAATTCTGTATCCAGTTCAAATACTTACGGCAGAGCTTGAGCATCTTGCCGACACGCTTCTCACCGAAATCATAAACCAAAATCACGTACATCACCAATACATCTTAAAAGGTTTATATTCTTCCATCGACAGCAGATGCTTGGCCAGCTTATAGCACTCCAGTTTTACAAGATGGCGGTAGCTCACCGAACGGTGCAATGAGCGGTGCTTGATGGTCTCTCCCAGCCTGTCCTCTATAGCTTTCACAAATATCTTCTTTCCTGCTGTATTCAGCAAACATTTGTTCAGTTTTCTGTCAAAATGTTTTTCCTGAATCTCTTTCCTGTTCAATACTTTGAATATTACCCTATCCACTATTATAGGCTTGAATATTTCCGCTATATCCAGCGCCAGCGAATAACGGCGTTCTCCCGGTTTGTGCAGATAGCTGATGGTCGGATTCAACTGAGTCTGATGAATGGCACGCAGACAAATCGTATAGCAAACCATATTGCCGAACGAAATCAGGGCGTTAACCTCATTCTGAGGCGGCCGTTTTGTACGGTTGCCCATCTCAAAATCATTGATTATCAAGTCAAACGCCTCATAATAATACTGCCTGATCTGACCTTCTATCCCCATAAGCTCTTCCGTTGTCTGCATATCAGGTATTTGGGCAGACAGCTTGTTCATCAGTTCCATGATGTCCTCCATGTCTTTTCCCCGGCGGTTGTAATACTGCAGATTCTTCACCATATTGTATGCGGCTCCTTCTATAAACTTCCGGGCGATTGCCATACGCTTTTTCTGATTCTGATAATGAGAAGTCTGCGCCAGCAACATCTTGCCAGAAAGCAGACTGTCGCGAGGCATGAACGAACCTGTATAGTTTTCGTAATAGTCAAAGAAATGCACGGCAATGTCCTTCTGCCCCAGAAAGTTGAACAAGGCACTGTTTGCCCGCAACGAACCGAACACATAAAATTCGCTGATATCTTCTACCGGCAAATAACGCGACTGTGCATTCGCGTCAGGCCGTTCACCGTCATCTGCACACGGAGTGAACTTCAAGGTATTATCCTTCCGTTCCAGCATCCCGGGATTGAACAAATAAAATGTCTTTTTCATTACTCCTCCTCTCCGCTATAACAAAAATCAAAATAACTGCAATTCCGGCAAATGCCTCTCTTCTGTAAAGACGGACAATCGTCACCGGAAATAATCCGCTGTATGTCTGCCTCCATCTCCTTTATACGCTCCCTATCCACGTCACTCAACAACACTTCTTGCGTTTTCCGCAGTGTGGGGTATTCCAGCACCCCAGTCACACCTTCTATCCCATTCCGTTCAAACACATAGATGTAATATTTCAGCTGCCATTCATGAGCCGCCTCCACCTTGTTCGATTTCTTGATTTCATGAATCACCTTCCGCTTCGGATCATAAAAGTCAACCTTTATCCCGTCCAGTTCTATTTCCTCATATTTGTCCGAGCGTTGAGGATAGGAATCTTCATGAATAAGCCTGCCTTCAAGCACCAAGTCTGAAGTGTGCTCCATGTTTATGCCATTGGCAAACAACCAAAGCTTACGTTTACATACTTGGTAATAATTGAAATGAGTTCCTGTAAGCATATAAAACTAGAAAGACAAGTCCTTCTTTCCATAGAGAGAAGGTCAGAAGGACTTATTTAAATCCAACAATCAACAATTCTGATTCTCATAATCAAAATCCGACATTCGCTTGATCAGATTCTGCTTCGCGTTTTCAATAGCATCCGGAGATTCACATTCTGTCACAATATAACTTGCACATGGCAAAGTCACAAACAAATCAGCTCCGGCATTTGCATCCACAATAGGTTTCGCCTTGGGCTTCTCGCTATCATCAATCAATTTCGCACGTATGGCTGCTGCTATAGCATTTGCATTGTCACTCACTGCAATAGCCAACGTTTCCATCAAACTAAATGTACGGGCCTGGTTCGATGTAATTCTCCAATCAATCAGCGCATCCGCCAATGCAGGGATTACTTTCTTACGCTCTGCCTCAGGCAATACAAGGCATTTTCCAAACACATTCTCGCTTTCAACCCATCCTTTGGATTTAAGTTCATCAATCATATCTCTAGAGATTTCCGGTTCATGCTGGTTTGTCGAGACACAGAAGAGCGTACGCAAATCAATGGCCACGTCATAAACAAAAAGCCCCGTAGCTCTTTTATTGTCAGGAATCCAAACCCTTCGTGAAAGAGTACGCCCATTGTCCGACAAGAAAGCTTCTATCTCATCTTCCGTCAAAAGTTTATCGCTACCGGCTCTCCTGACATTTACAGGATGATAGTCCGGACGGTCACTACGGTCAAAAGTAAGATTCTCACTGTCCACACCAGCCAACAACGGATGAATTGGGCGCATTGCGGATATCGACAGAGGGCTTCTGCGTTTAATCACATTATTTTCTTTAGAATTATCCTTGTCGCCATCATTTTTTGTTTTACCTGCAGCCGTCTTTGCTCTCATCCAACCGCCCAACAACTGATCCACATAAGCCGGATCACAAGGAGACCATGGTTCTTTATTTTCCAACTCGTTGTTTTTCGTAATGCTATAATTAAATGTAATTGGTGCCATCGGAGCATTCAAGATGTCAGTTACAGACTGTAAGATGGAACGTTTCACCTGCTGCCCGCTGGAATAAGGTGAGTACCTGTTGAATTGTGGATCATAATAAGTTTTCTGACCATCTTCTACACAGAAAACAGTATGTTCAGCGTGTTTCAACGCACGCAAATAGATAAATGGATTCATAGAATTTATTTGTTAAGATTAATAATTGCGGCATAATGGAATCTGATCAATGTCAGGAAATACGGAACATTATCGGCTGGCATATCATTGACTAGCTTTGCCGTTTCCATAAGTTTGCTGACATCGCCAGCCTCTGAGATAATTTCAGTTAAATTTCTGATAAATTCTTTCTTATTCAGCGCTCCCAATAAAGCCTTCACCTTATTGGTTCTATCCGTCTTGGCATTTTTGCTGCCGGCAGAATATTCTTTCAATACATGTGCAAAACTTTCCGATTGCACCCATAAGTCTTCGTTGTTCAACATAGCCATAATCCAAGTTTGATAAGTATGAAATTTTATTGTCTGTTCTTCATTGTCTGTATATTTAGGTAACTTCCCTTTTTCCATATAATCTTTCAGTCCTTTTGGTTCAAGTGCCTTCAAGCCTATCGCCCCAGCTTGACATGCCCTGTCAAATCCGAAAGCTGTACCATAAAGTTCTTCAGCCTGTCTCCAATTTTTCATTCCGAAAAAACGTATATACAAATCTATCGGACGCCTTATCTGCAAAAGTATAAAAGGGATAAAACCAACCGTGATATTAGTTTGTCCCAGACTATAAACATAGCCCAACAGGTTCTGCCCTGAAAAGTTCTGTGAAAGATTAATCAGAATTTTTGTCCACGACTGCACAGCCACACTCATTGAGGCATCCTTGTCTGAGACATACGGGTTGAAGTCTGCCATCGGATTTTCCGCATCAAACGCACGCTTGTCGTATCGGTGCGCAAGCCATTGACCATTCCATGATGCTATCTGATTCCCCTTCAGTTTCTGATTGTTATCTAAGGCAGCACGATAGAAAGCCCACCCATCATATATACTCAGCAATAACAAAGGATTACTGAACAAAATACTGAGTCCTCCTTTAACGCCGACACCTAGAGAAGCTCCAATCCATGACAGATAAACTTCATCATGGGTCACCTTGATTTCTAAACTGGTTACCTGCCCCGATGTTGTAGCATATCCCTTTTCGTCGGAGGCAGAATATCCGATAGCCACACTGGCATCTTTCGTACCGTTTTGAATCTTGCAAATCAGTTCTTCCAGTTTTTCGCGTCTTTCATCCGATGACAATGTCTCAACCTTTTGTCCACTTTTCATTTGTACAAAAGGGGAGTTTTGTACCCACTGCATATATTTATTACCATCAAAAAACAACGGATAGTATTTCTCAATGAAAAAGGTTTTCGCATCATAACCTGTATGCTCCCTTTCATTGTACGCATCCAAGAAAATCCGACCTATTACTGATGTTATCATAATTATAAGAAGTCATAAGTTTTATTTGATTCGTCTCTCAATTTATCAGGCAACAGCCCTAGCTCACTATCGTAAGCCTCATCAGGAATCACATAAGGGCAAGTCCCGTGTTTGTTCATTCTCAAGCCCAAATAAGCGACAGAACGATAACTTACCGGTATCTCCAGTTCACTCCGTGTTCCGGATTCATTCCTGACATACCGCTCCTCATCTGACTGGACGATACATGTGGCAGAATTGATGTCAAGAGTTTCCAACAAAGCTGATTTTGAATTATGTCTCAATTCTTTCATCATCCACTTCCCGTTCACAAATATTGCCCCCGAATAGTCGATATTCATAAAATTCTCATCCGGATAAACTTTATTCAGCATCGACTGTACTTCCGTTTCTTCCATAATCCCATTATCCGGCAATACGTCAAAACTTCTCTGAAGCACTTCCGGATCGTAAGGCAAAGCATCTTTTCCTGCATAAGGCGCAATGACATATACCGGTTTCATTTTACCTATCGTTTCCAGAGTCCTTTTTCTGTTGATACGTCCGAAACGCTGGATCAAAGCATCAATAGGAGCACATTCGGTAATCATCACATCAAAGCTAATGTCCAGACTCACTTCCACCACTTGCGTAGACACCACAATACATGCTTCCTGAAGCTGATTGTAAACCTCTTTCAAGTCTACCTCCAAACCTTGTCTGTCAATCCGTCTGTAATGACTATGAATCAACATCATCGGGACATCCGGGTATTGTTCTTTTAAAGACAAATAAACCGATTGCGCACGTCTGACCTGATTGCACACAATTAAAATCTTCTTCCGGTCATTTATATCCGAACCAAGTATCTGATACGAATCATCCATACTTGACAACTTATGTACAATATGGCGGTTGAATGAACGCAATACATCATCAGTCAGTTTTACCTCATACACTTTCTCGGCTCCTCCCAACAAAGACAAAATCTTGTCATAAAGCACCTGAGGCATGGTTGCCGTACCGACATGGATTCTGCATCCGATAACTCTCAGGATCTCTATAATGCGAAGTACTATGGCCTGGATTGTACTGGAATAGGTATGTATCTCATCCAGAATCACGTCACATCCTTTCAAATCAAGCATCATCGCTTCATAACCCTTCACTCCGAAAACAATAGAAGCCATCTGATGCGGTGTAAGAACCTTGATAGAAGCTCCCACATGACGCTGCATGATTCGTTCTTCAACTTTTCCGTCCTGAACTTTAAGATTGGAAGCCGCATGCAACAAATGAATTTGCGCATCCGTGTCTTTCAGATCTTCTTTAAACCGATCATACATCGCATTAATCGAGGCCTGAAAAGGTAATGTATAAAATACACGTCCCTTGCAACGGCGCATCAGGAAATCTGTTTTACCGGCACCTGTAGGAGCTGTCACCAGTGTATGTCCCCTTGAATCATCAACACTTGTCAATGACAAGGGATAAAGATTGTTTTCCCGATCATAGAATGACAAATCCGGACAGACAAAAAGCTTCTTCACCATTTGTCCGTCAACTGTCTCCAAAGCGGAAGCCATCTGGTCGGAAGCCATCAGCAATCCTTTCCATAAAGAATATCCAGCTTTCAGACCTTCACAATGCGAAACCGCATACTCATAATTCGACCGTGCCTCTTCCAGACCGACAGGATGAACCGGAAAGTCAAAATGTTCCAATATATCCAACGCGACCGGACTCCATTCTTCAAATCGTTCGGAATGGATTCCAAAACTGTCCTCATATCCATCCAAATCCAGCAGTCCCAAACTTCTCACATCATCGTAAATGGATTTATGATGAGCCGCAATCATATCGATAACCACATCTTTCTCCAAATCGTCCAATAAAGAAAGGAAAAACAAGGAAGCGATTTCATGACGGAATATGAATCCAGGCATACGCACATATCCATGCTTCAACGTCTGTTGGAACAAAGGACTCACTTTGCCTATGTCATGCAAGACAGCCCCTCTGCGGGCAATACGGACATCCATTCCGTTTTTGGCCGCTATCCGTCCGGCAACACACGCCACACTTTCCAGATGCGTAACCAATGGCAGTCCGCCACTGTCCTCATGCTTGGCCAATATGTTCCGATAATCATCCATAACTATAAGACTGAAACGCCGTCTATTTCCAACCAGCCATACATGGGTTGGCCATTAAAACGGTTATAACCGACTAAAAAAGAATTTCCCGACTTTCCAAACCGAAGTTCAAAACCTTTTTCTTCTTGAAATTCCTGTTCATTCATGACAATCACATCCTCTTCCGGCAATAAAACGTCCTCATTCCTGCACAGACAGATGTGCTGTGCCATTGCTGTCTGTGCATCACACAAATTGTCAAATGCCAGCAACAGCACCGGATCCAGCATCACTCCCCTTAAAAGAACCGACCGCAAACGTGACATTGTCTTCGATTTTGAATTGAAGGTCCATCCGCGAGGGTGTATCTGTTCCTGCTGCATGTCTATAGCCGAATAACGGAGCTTGTATCTTTTTATTCTCTTTATTTCTCCATTACATTTCAGCATGTCTGGAAAGAGTTTTTTCTCGATTCCTTCAATCACAGAAGGAGTCAGAAACTGCTGACTATAGGTTTTCCCGTCACGAACGGCAGTCCATGGTTTGATAAAACCGAACTTCCCAATATATTTTACAACGTATAGCATATTAACCATCAATAAATTGAACCAAATCCAATACCTGTAGAATTTCCGATGCCCACATTCCAGGCAAAAGCTTTCGTCTCCGGCTTCCCGTCAATCAGCACAGGACACATATTCGCCCGGTTACTTACCCCTCTATACATCAGAAACTTGGTCCTGCGCTTTGTATAACTCAAATCAAAAGATACATTCAATGTCTCGTCAGAAGGCAATCCGGCCATTTTCATCTTATGACGTAAAGTCTGGGTCATCAGGCCATTCGCCTCTTTATCGTCAAAAGTGTATTGCCGCACTCCTGTATCCGGGTCAGATTGCTTGATGAATATCGGACTCCCCAAATAAAATAGTCTCCGGGCCGACAAATCAGGAGTTTCTTCTATAACTACATCAGAAACAACCATTCCGGAGAAAATTTCCGGATTCTCCAAGATCCGTTTCACTACCTGCCTCATCTTGTCCTCATCATAGAAACTTATAAACCAACAGGCACCGTCAGGAAAATTAAAGCCTGTCCTTACCATTTCTCCTTTCTGCAACCATGAAAAAGAATATAACGAGATATTCCCATGATCTTCATTATTTATCCCCAACCATTTATGAAGAGTACCTACTAATTTGGGCTGATAATTGAAGGGGACTACGTACTCATTAGAAGTCGTTTTTAAATGTATTCTCATAATATTTCGATTTTTAATCAAGAATTAAAGCATAGCATATGCATAACTCAGAAAATCGAAATATACAAAAAATCTCACTTCAGCCACTATCCAGATTCAAGAAATTTTCTGAAATTACCCTTACTCAATCACCACCACCAGCGAATTGAGCACAGGAGCCCAATCATAGATGAATTTGGCATGCGATGTAGCGTTCCGCACACACATGTGCGAACGGGGGGTCGTACCCAACGACCAGCTGTATTCTATCATTTCCGTGCGTGGCACATTCACCGGCACACCGTGGATATAGGCACCGTTCGTAAAACGGCTTGCATAGGGCGCATAGCCTCCCGTGGCTTTTGAACCGTCTTTCAAGAAAATCATTTTCGGCTTCTTCTGCTGGATGACAAACATGCCCAGCGGTGTGTCGTGGCCGTAAGGGGGACTGTGTTTACCGGTCGTGGCCGGATTCATGCTCCGGATAAGCCACTCTCCTTCCGATTTCCGCTCCAGCGAAGCGATGTTCTGGTCTCTCCGGTCTACAAATACCACATGATAGAAAGTGGTTGTGTCGGAAAGTTCTTCCACGTACCTTCGTGGAACCAGCCACTCGCTTTCCAAGGTCACAGGTTGCAGCAGGTAAAAGCCGCCTCTCTCGTCAAGCAGAAAAGCCAACGAGCCGTCACGCCCGTAACGCACAGGAGTCACCGTGTCGGCAGAAAGATAAAGGGGCACCGACTGATATCGCTCAATGCCCAACGTATCGGCCACACGGTTGAACTCATTGCGCACATATCGGGCCACGAGGGGCGCCTCGCCGTTCGCATTCTTATAGTTCTGGATAACGGCCCAACGAGGGGAGTCGCGCTGAATATTCTCGATAAAAGCCAGACACTGGCGGACAATGTCCCACTTGAAAGAACGCACCGTATCACGATACGGATACACGTCTTCAAGTGTATATTGATCGTAAAGAAAATCTTTGACAAGCGTAATGTCCGCGCCTGTGAGCGGACGAGGCTCGAACGGAAGTTCCGCCTCCGTCGTGTCAGGGGGGACAGGCACATAAATCTCCGCAGATTCCATTTTCACCTCCCTACCATTACAGGCGGTGAGAACAAGGGCCAAGGCCACCACTATCTGCCACGTAAAGTGCCTCATAAGACTCACGTTATTTAAGGTCTGTTTACAAAGATAGTGTTTCTTTCCGAAACGCCAAACGTTTTGCGAAAGGAATATTTTCAGACATTCCGCACACGTTTCCGCCAAACTTTCACCAAGTCTGACCTCAAAACAAAAACATCGGACGCTTTATACCTAAAGACCGGATTCCGGCATTACATATTCCGCTCAAACAAATCTTGCCGTCTCCACTTTTTCCAGGCGGGCGCGCAGCTTCCCCATCATCGAACGGCGTATACGGAGCTTCATCACACAATCCATATCATACGACTGTTCTACAATCTCCGGCGATTCCTCCTTGACAATGCGCATCACATCGTTCATGAACGGATATTCAAACGCTACGGTCACCGTCTCGTCGACAGTCTTCTCTACAATCTCCGCTTCATCCAGGGCCAGCGAAGCCGCTGTCCGGTAAGCTACAATCAATCCGCTTGTGCCCAACTTGATTCCACCGAAATAACGCACCACGACAACCAGCACATCAGTCAGACCACGCGAATTGATCTGTCCCAGGATAGGTTTTCCCGCCGTTCCCGAAGGCTCTCCGTTATCGTTCGCACGGAAATCTTTCCGGTCGGCCCCCAACATATAGGCATAGCAGACATGGCGGGCATCATAGTATTCTTTCTGGAAAACTTCCAGGTATGTTTTCACTTCCTCTACGGTACGCACCGGTATAGCCGCCGCAATGAACTTGCTTCTTTTCTCGGTGAACACGGCTTCTGCCTTGCCGACAATTGTCTTGTAAACGTCATCCTGTTCCATAGGTTCCTATTTATGAAGCAGATGCACACGGATGGTCCTCACGAGCGGCTTTCCCATAATTACCAGCATTACAGCGGTCAGAATCAGAAGAATGCCGCACACAATACGCGGAGTAAGTGCTTCTCCGAACACTGTCACACCGATCACGAGTGCCGTAAGCGGTTCCAGTGCACCTAAAATGGCAGCCGGAGTGGAACCGATGTAATGAATGGATTTGGTCATGAATATCAACGAGACCAACGTGGGGAACAGAGCCATGCCGACCGGATTCAGCCATAGCCCGGCTTCAGGAATCGGCTGGAGCAGAAGACCGAATTTCAGCCGCACCAGATAGACACTCATGCCGAACAATACGGCATAAAATGTAAGTTTCACCGTAGGCATGTCACGGAGCGACGAACGGTTCACACCTACAATATAGATGGCATAAGTGAGCGAGGACAAAAACACCAGAAACACGCCCAGAAGGCTCAGCGTCTCCCCGCCTTCCCCCCGATAAAGCAACATGATTCCCGCAAAGGCCAGAGCGATGGAGAACAGAGTGACAAACGACACCTTTTCCTTGAAGAACACTGCCATGATGATGGCCACGAGCAACGGATAGGCAAACAGAATGGTCGAAGCGATGCCTGCATCCATATAATTGTAACTCATGAACAGGGTGAGAGAAGAAAACGAGAACATGATACCCATCAGCACGAGCGGAAGAATTTCCGACCTGTTCAGGGAAAACGACTGATGCTGCACTCTCATCAGCAGAAAAAGCATCACCAGAGCTATCCCGTAACGATAGAACAACACCGAATCGGGCGTCATGCCTGCACTGTAGAGCGGCAATGTAAACAGGGGGTTCAAACCGTAGCTGGCGGCCGCTATCGCCCCATAAGTGAATCCTTTGAACGTAGTATTTGACATATTGCGCGTGGTCTAAAAAATCCGCCGCAAAAGTAGTGAATATTTCGGTTGGATGTTATAGCAGGCTACACTTTTCTTTTTTACACCGCCGGACACTCTCTCCCCTCCTCACAAAACCGGGAAAGCATCAAGACAAACCGGAGAACATCTGAACAGAGGCTGCCTCAAAATAAGATTTTGCTGTCAAGAAGCAATGTCAATTCCGCACATCAGGTTTACGTGTTCAGGATGACAGTCGCCCGTTATTTTGAAACAGCCTCTTTCAATCACTCCAATTTATGGATTACCAGTCCCGAACGGAGCTTCGGTTCGAACCACGTGGTTTTGGGGGGCATGATATTGCCCGAATCCGCAATGTCCATGAGCTGCTTCATCGACACCGGATAAAGGGCCAGTGCCAGCTTCATCTCACCGCTGTCCACACGCCGTTCCAGTTCTTCCAACCCACGGATTCCGCCCACGAAGTCAATACGTTTGTCCGTACGCAAGTCTTTGATGCCCAGAATCTCATCAAGAATCAGATTCGACGAGATAGTGACGTCGAGCACACCAATCGGGTCATTGTCATCATACGTTCCGGGCTTGGCAGTCAGACTATACCACTTCCCTTCCAGATAGAGCGAAAAATTATGCAGGGCAGCCGGACGGTAGATTCCGGCACCTTTTTCCTCGACGGTGAAATGCGTTTCCAACGCTTCCAGAAACTCTCCGGAAGTCAGTCCGTTAAGGTCTTTCACCACCCGGTTATAATCAATGATGGTCAGCTGCTCTGCCGGGAAGCACACCGCCATGAAATAGTTGTATTCCTCATCTCCCCGATGGGCCGGATTCTGCCTTGCCTTTTCTGCACCTACCAGAGCCGCCGCCGCACTGCGGTGATGCCCGTCGGCAATATAAAGCGCGGGCATCGCTGAAAAAGCTTCCGTAATGGCCTTTATGTCCTCGTCACAGTCCACCACCCAGAACTTATGTCCGAAACCGTCTCCTGGCGCAATGAAATCATACTCCGGTGTGCGGGCAGCATACCGTGCCACAATTGCATCCAGCCCCTTGTCGCCCGGATAAGCGAAGAATACGGGTTCGATATTCGCATTGTTCACACGCACATGTTTCATGCGGTCTTCTTCCTTATCGCGCCGTGTCAGCTCGTGTTTCTTGATGGCACCGTTCATATAGTCGGGCACATACGCGCCTACCACCAGACCGTATTGGGTCTTCCCGTTCATGGTCTGGGCATAGATATAATAACATTCTTTCTTGTCCTGCACCAGCCATCCGTTAGCCTGAAACTTACGGAAATTCTCGACCGCCCTGTCATATACCTTCGGGTCATGTTCATCGGTCCCGGCAGGAAAATCTATCTCCGGCTTGATAATATGATACAATGATTTCTCGTTCCCTTCCGCCTCTGCACGTGCCTCTTCAGAATTGAGCACGTCATAAGGACGCGAAGCCACTTCCTCCACCAGTTCCTTGGGAGGGCGTATTCCTTTAAAAGGTTTTATCTTTACCATAGATACAATGATTAAAGGAGTTAAAGAAGTTAGAGGAGTCATTGAGAAGCATCGTCTTTAACTTCTGGCAAAGCGAAGCGGACTGACAAC
The DNA here is from genome assembly GCA_949289295.1 of uncultured Bacteroides sp. Taxonomy (GTDB): domain Bacteria; phylum Bacteroidota; class Bacteroidia; order Bacteroidales; family Bacteroidaceae; genus Phocaeicola. The sequence goes on along the minus strand of CASENM010000040.1, from coordinate 42,582 downwards.
TTCTTAACTCCTCTAACTTCTTAAAAACAACTTCCCTGACTCCTGCGAAGCAAAGCTTCGCCACTCTTTCATTTATTTACCCGGAACTTCTCGCATCCGTCTTTCAGGAAGCCCACAATCTGCTTGGCAGCCGCAATGCCGGCATTGATATTCGCCTCTGCGGTCTGTGCGCCCATCTTTTTCGGAGTGGAGAAATAACGGCCGGGGAACTGCGATGCAAACTCGGTATGGTTCACCGGCATAATATCTGTCACATATTTCAGGTCCGGACGGTCTTCCATCAGACGGAGCAAATCAGCTTCGTTGATAACCTCCTTACGCGCCGTGTTCACCAGCAGTCCGTTTTTCGGCATACGGTTCACCAGATCATAATTGACAGACCCTTTGGTTTCGGCGGTAGACGGAATATGCAGAGACACCACATTGCAGGTGGCATATAGCTCTTCAGCACTGTCAACCGGCTTGATGCCGTCGGCCTCCATCGCTTCTTTCGGGCAATATGCATCGTACGCATAAATGTCCATGCCTACACCCTTGGCAATACGTGCCACGTTACGTCCTACGTTTCCATACGCATGAATACCCAGCTTCTTCCCTTTCAGCTCCGTGCCCGACTTGCCGTCATAAAAATTACGCACAGCCATAATCATCATGCCGAAGGCCAGCTCGGCCACCGCATTCGAGTTCTGCCCCGGTGTATTCATCACGCATACTCCATGGGCCGTAGCCTCGTTGAGGTCCACATTATCATAACCGGCGCCCGCACGTACCACAATCTTCAACTGTTTGGCCGCATCGAACACTTCCTTGTCAATCACGTCGCTGCGGATAATAACGGCATCGGCATCCTTCACCGCCTCCAGCAACTGCTGTTTGTCTGTATATTTTTCAAGCAGAGCCAATTCGTAGCCCGCCTCCACAATTTCTTTACGGATGCCGTCGACCGCCACTTTGGCGAACGGCTTCTCTGTTGCAACCAGTATTTTCATAAGTAAATGACTTTAAAAGCGGAGCAAAGTTCCGCAAGTATTATAAAAATCAATGCATCTTCTCAAATTCCTGCATGCAGTCAATCAGAGCCTGCACACTTTCAACCGGCATGGCATTGTAGCAGGAAGCACGGAAACCGCCCACCGAACGGTGACCCTTCACGCCCACCATACCTTTTTCGGTTGCGAACTTCAGGAAGTCAGCCTCCAGTTCCTTATACTCGTCGGCCATCACGAAACAGATATTCATATACGAACGGTCTTCCGGAGCCGTCACCGTACCGCGGAACATCTTGTTGCGGTCGATTTCAGCATACAGCATGTCCGCACGCACTTTGGCACGGCGCTGCATTTCTTCTACGCCGCCCTGCGCCTTGATCCAGCGCAAAGTCTGGAGAGCCGCATAAATGGGCACCACCGGAGGCGTATTGAACATGGAACCTTTGTCGACATGTGTCTGATAGTTCAGCATGGTCGGGATATGCCGTGACACCTTGCCCAACGCATCGTTTCTCACAATGACAAAAGTCACGCCCGAGGGGGCCAGATTCTTCTGCGCGCCGCCATAGATACAGATATACTTCGACACATCCACCGGACGGGAGAAAATGTCGGACGACATGTCGGCAACCATCGGCACAGACACTTCCGGATCCGCATGCAACTCCGTTCCGTAAATCGTATTGTTGGTCGTGATATGGAAATAGTCGGCATCAGCCGGCACATTGGCTTCAAAACCTTTCGGAATATATGTATAAGTATCTTTCTCAGAAGAAGCCACCTCGACCGTTTCGCCGAAAGCCTTGGCTTCCTTCATCGCCTTTTTCGCCCATGCACCCGTATTCAGATAAGCCGCTTTCTTTTCGAGGAAGTTATACGGAACCATACAGAACTCCAGACTTGCGCCTCCGCCAAGGAACAACACCGAATAGCCCTCCGGAATATTCAGAAGTTCTTTGAACAAGGCAACCGCTTCGTCTACCACCGGCTGGAAGTCTTTAGCGCGGTGACTGATTTCCATCAACGAAAGTCCTGAACCATTGAAATCAAGTATGGCTTGAGCTGTTTTTTCAATTACTTCGCGAGGCAAGATAGAGGGTCCCGCATTAAAATTGTGTTTCTTCATTGGTAGTTTGTTTATTGGTTCTACAATTATATTCATCAAATTCACATCGGCGAATTTAGCGATTATTTTTATAAAACCAAAAGTTTTGATGATAATTTTATAGGGAGATTGAAAAAACTCTTTCAAAATACCAACTGAAGTACATTTTTCCTGTCATATTGACACACAGGACCACCGTCCATCCCTCCGCCTTGCGGAACATGTATGGCAAAATGAGCGGAAGACTCCTCTTCCGCCCGTCACTTCTGACACAAAGTTATCATTTTGCCAGTTCTATCAAAGTTTTCACCCCCTTAATCTTTTCATTCTGTACGAGTTTTAACGTTTGTTTTGCCTTTTCCCGCGCAATGGCCGCAAAAGCGTAATGCTCTTTCACGTCAACCTGTCCGATTTCGTCTTTCTTGAGGCCGCCTTTCTTCGAGAGAAATCCCACAATATCCACCTTGTTGATTTTGTCTTTTTTCCCTTTCCCGAAATAGAGGGTCACAAATTCAGGGAGCGAAGGCGCAGGTATCCTTTCGGGAAACGCAAACGTATCCGGTTCCGGAGTGACATAGCTGGGGAGCGTCTCTTCAGGATGCAGAATGATGTAGGCATTCCCGTCGGCCTCCCACCGTGCCGTACGCCCGTTCCGATGTACATAGCCGTCTTCATCAATGGGCAGATGATAGTGCACCACGTTCCGGATAGTGGGGATGTCAAGTCCGCGCGCGGCCAGATCGGTTGAAATGAATATATGGCAGCTCCCGTTGCGGAACTTGTAGAGGGCACGCTCGCGCACGTCCTGTTCCATACCGCCGTGGAATGTCTCGCAATACACTTTCATCGAATGGAGATACTTCCCTACCCGTTCCACACTCTCGCGGTAGTTGCAGAACACCAGCGTAGGTTCCTGTCCCAGACAGCAGAGCAGGTTGTAGAGGGTCTCCAACTTGTCTTTTTCCGGCGACATCACCTTATACACATGCAGACGGCCGTCCATATTGCCGTCGCCCTCCAGAAAATCCAGTTTCACCGTACGGCGCATGCCCGTAAACCTCGGTATCTCTTCAGCATCGGTAGCCGAGAGAAGCACCCTGCGGCGCAAGGCCGGCAGCTTGCCGATTACCTCAGCCATTTCTTCCTGAAAGCCGAACTCAAGGCACTTGTCGAACTCGTCAATCACCAGCAGGCCGACAGAAGAAGCGTCGAAGTTCTGTTTCGACAGATGATCGTTCATGCGTCCGGGTGTCCCGATGATGACCGACGGTTCCAGACTCTGCATCGTGCGGTGTTCGTCCATCGCCGGCCGCCCTCCGTAACAACTCATCACACGGAATCCCGTACCCATCGACTTGAACACTTGCTCAATCTGCAGAACCAGCTCACGCGAAGGCACCATCACCACAGCCTGCACACCCCTGACATCCGGACGGAGTGCCGACACCAATGGAATAAGATAGGCCAGTGTCTTTCCTGTCCCCGTAGGCGAAAGAAGAATCAGGTCATCGTTGTTTTTCGCATACGCCTCCGCCATAGCCTCCTGCATGGCGTTCAGGCTCTCAATCTTCAGATTTGAAAGAATAGTCTGTATGTCCATAAAACTGATAAGATTTCGTATAAAACATTTCCGCTGCAAAGATACACAAAAATAAAGATGTGAGAAAACACTGAAAAATTACAAAAAGATGGCATATGGAGTGATTATGGCCTGTCATCTCCATATGCCATCTTGTTTTTTGAGACATTCACAGAACATCCCTGCCATCAGAACGGTCTAAAAAATCCACTGGACTCCTATTTGCAGACGTTTCAGATTACCATCTACAATGAATTTTCCATCTCCAAGGCAGAAACCTTCATTCCTGTGATATGCATCACTGTAGCCTATATGGAGGTAACGTAGAAGAATATTGCAGTGTCTGCCAAGTGAATAAGCCGCACCTACCGACAATCCGACTTCACTGTAATTGTCATTTCCTCCGTCCATACCGCTGCACGCTGATATTGTAGCGGCAGCTTCTCCAAATAATTTTATACTGTTCATCTGCCAGAAGGCATACTGTCCGTAAACTCCGAAGGTATTGAACTTGTCAGCAGCCAACTCGAAACGTGTCTTTAATCCGGCCGCCCACCGGCTGTTGAACTGATAGCCGACAGCGGGCGCCAGGAAAGCATATCCATCATGCGTGTTGTCGTACCTTTCTATTTGCCCATATCCACCATTCAGTTCGATGAACAATCCACGTTCTTTGGTTTGGGCAGAAGCCAACAGGCAAGAGCTCAATAAGAGCAAGGAAATAAAGAATGTTTTCATAATATATTTATTTAGAATCGGAAATATCTTTTCTAATATCCTGAGTCTCTGTGCAAGCACCAAGAAATGCCAGTGATAAAAATAAAACTTTTCTCATAAAATAAAATTTTAAAGTATAACATTTTTGTTCATACAAAAGTAAGTAGAAAGTATATAAAAAGCAAGATTGTACTAAAAAAAAAATAAAAAACACGAAGAAAGGAAGTAGCCACCAAGAAACAAAATGCCTATACTGATGCAAGCTACATTACACACATTCTGAAAGGTGACATCTTCCCAAAAAACGCTTCGGCGTTTCAATCAAAACGCCTAGACGTTTTAACCGAAACGCCGAAGCGTTTTCTTGAAAAGTGTCTGCCGTCATGCGGACGGGAAGAGGTTTTTCATTTCCTCCTCATCCGCCGGATTCGTTCTTTGTCCTCCGCCGAAACCCGATACGACTCCAGTATCTTCCGCAACGTTTTGTGATAGGTGTCATCGTCGAGTGCCGAACGGTTCAGGTAGTCCATCGTCCGCTCCGGAAACTTGACGAAACAGACCGAAAGTGCCCAAGCCACCGCCATCTTTACATAATATCCTTCGTGGCGGATCCGCTCGAAGCAGACGAACATCTCGCCGAGATGAGCTTCGTCAATGAAACATTCCATCATGCGCACCACCCCGAAACGCACTTCATACTCGCCCGATGACTTCAGCCATTCTTTGAGATATTCCCAGAAACGCGTCTCATGCTTCCGGAAATACGCCTTCCCCCCGGCAAACTTGAACGTGTCGCATTCCGACCAGCTCCGGATAATCCACACGAACTTCGTGACACGGTGCAGATAGGTTTCTATGTCCTCGTCGGGTTTGATATAGCCCAGCACCAGTCCCTGAAGTATCCGCTCTTCCAGATAATCGTCGCCAGCATTTTCCAGATAGGTCTCCCAGTCTCCCTTGGCGATGCGCTTTGCCAATTGCCTCAGGTCAGGCAAACGGATACCCAGGATATGCTCCACTCCGGGATGCAGGCTTTCGGTGAATTTCCGGTTTCCTCGTTCGGCCAGTTCCAACAGATGCTCACGTACGGTCAGGCCGTCAATCTTGAATTCTTCCATTTGAATACTATAAAAATACACAAAAATAATCTTCTCCGATGAAATTACAGCGGTCCGCTGTCTCCCAAACGAGAAGCCTTCTTCAATTGTTGCACTACATTCTCAAAACTCGAACTTTGATTCAAATCTTTGAAAAAATCATTCTTCCTGAGATATGTATAATAATTTTTCTGACGCTCCTTGTTAACCAATCCCTTTTGCCCGAAATAATAATATTCGTACTGATTAAGCAAATAACAAAGCAATTCATAATTGTTCATTTGAGCCTGAATAAGAAGAACATATTTCTTCGCAATTTCTCTTGTCAGAAGCCCCGACTCCTCATTTTCGCGGATAATGCTGACTTCATGATAAATATATTTGAAATAATTCTTCAGATTCTCATATTCAACAAGTTTGTCGCTATTATTTTTAAAACAACCCCATACCTCACGGATGTCATTTTCATCATTCATCTTTCCGTCACGAATTCTCTCCTTAAGCTTTGTATAGTAATCTAAAAAAATTCTGCCCTCATCTTTTTTAGAGATTTTCTCATACAATTTGATATGATGGGCAAACAGTTGGACAAAAATAGAATCAAATGAATTTCTTCTTAAGGCAAGCTGTTGGCTTTTAAACGCATTGAATGCCAAGAGAACGGAAATGAAAGTAAAAATTCCCGTCACACAAGTGGCGAAATCACCCCAATCGCCCATATCTGTAGAGAAACGGCCGAAAGGAAAATTTATTTTATGGAAATCAGCAAATCCGAAAGTCAGCAAGAATAAGACAACTGCTATCACAGTAGCAAAAGCAATAATCCAAAACAAATCTTTTTCCAACTTATTGAGACTGCTTACTCTTCTCATTTCTATAGATGCCGCATGAAAGAAAGCAAAGAAAAAACCTATAATGACAAAAACCAATAGCATAATTCTATAAACATCGGCTTTATCAATTGATATAATCTCTTCCATAAATGTTCATTAATTATAAATCTAAAGGAACGGGACGTTGGCTGTCAACATTCTAAAACTTTATTCGATATATGTCTAATAATTAAAAGAAATGTGGGTATTCATTATTTTTTTCTAGGCTTGTTATTCTCTTATTCAGGCTTTCTATTTTCTCTTCCAGACTTTTTATTCTCTTTTCCATCTCACTCTGTCCATCCGATGAAACATTGTTCAAAGACACAAAGTCATCCAGCTTATCATGCTCTATAGCATACTTTATAAATTCATTCTTGCCCTGAGATTCAACATATGCTTTAAGGACTTCCCTTTTTTCTGAAGATGAAGAATTCTTTTTAAGATTTGAGAAAAACATTTCCATTGTCCCATTCTGACAATGGCAACAAGCAAGAAACACCACAAAAAGCACTATTATTATAGATGCTATTATAATAAATACATCAGTAGCATGATTCTTAAATTGCTCTACTGACCAATTATTATCACAACATAACAATGCTATAAGCAGTAAGAATATCAAGACAAACATAACAACTGTACATACATTTGTTTTCATACAATTCAAATTTAAGGGTCTGACAAAAATTGTACGCGAAAAATACCATAATTCTCATATATGACAAAAAAAATCCGGAAAAAGTTTTGATTTATCATTTTTATCACTACATTTGCCAAGAAAACAAAACGAACAATCGCATTTTTATGACACTTTCAATGGTAAATACATACTTCTGGTGGCGCTTCTGCAACTTCAACAGTCGTAGAGGAAACCAGCCGTGTATAATATAGATACCATATTTTTCATGTAAATAAAAACTGATATTGCAAAAGGGCTGTCGTACTTTACGGCAGCCCTTTTTGTTTGTGTACAAAACCGAATGAATATTCACTCATTGAAAATACAAAATACATTATGAAAACTTACCAAGTGGACCAGGAAGGCTATTATGGAGAGTTCGGCGGGGCATTTGTGCCCGAGATACTCCACCGCTGTGTGGAAGAACTCAGAAACGCGTATCTGCGCATCATGGAAAGCGATGATTTCAAACAGGAGTTCAACAATCTGCTCCGCGACTATGTGGGCCGGCCCTCACCGCTCTATCCGGCCAAAAGGCTGTCGGAAAAATACGGATGCCGCATCTATCTGAAACGCGAAGACCTGAACCATACGGGCGCGCACAAAATCAACAATGCCATCGGACAGGCACTCATCGCGCGGCGCATGGGAAAGAAACGCATCATTGCCGAAACGGGAGCGGGGCAGCACGGGGTAGCTGCAGCTACTGTCTGCGCCCTGATGGGCATGGAGTGTGTGGTGTATATGGGAAAGACCGACGTGGAACGCCAATACGCCAACGTACAGCGGATGAAGATGCTGGGAGCCAAAGTGGTGCCGGTGACATCGGGCAACATGACACTCAAGGACGCCACCAACGAAGCTATCCGCGACTGGTGCTGCCACCCTTCGGACACGTACTACATCATCGGCTCCACTGTAGGGCCCCATCCCTATCCCGACATGGTGGCACGCCTGCAGTCTGTCATCAGCGAAGAAATACGGAAACAACTCATGGAGCATGAAGGGAGAGACTATCCCGACTATCTCATCGCCTGCATCGGCGGCGGAAGCAACGCGGCCGGAACCGTCTACCATTATATAGACGACGAACGGGTGAAAATCGTGCTGGCTGAAGCCGGAGGGAAAGGGATTGACACCCCTCTCTCGGCGGCCACCATCCATCTGGGACTGCCGGGTATCATCCACGGTTCACGCACGCTGGTGATGCAGGACGAAGACGGACAGATCCAAGAACCATATTCCATCTCCGCGGGTCTGGACTATCCGGGAGTCGGCCCCATGCACGCGAATCTGGCGAAACAGCATCGTGCCGCCGTACTGGCGGTGAATGACGATGAAGCGGTCCGTGCGGCCTTCGAGCTGACCCGCCTGGAAGGAATCATTCCGGCACTGGAATCAGCCCATGCACTCGGCGCACTCGGGAAACTGCGTTTCCGCCGGGATGACCTGGTGGTGCTTACCGTCTCGGGACGGGGCGACAAGGACATGGATACTTATCTGAAATTCTGATTGAATGAACAAAAACTCACCTCATGAAAACTTACAACTATCATACCCGATACAAACTGCTGCCGGGCGACCTGCATACACCGGTTACCACATATCTGAAACTGCGCGACCTGTTTCCGCAAAGCGTACTGATGGAAAGCTCCGACTATCACGGCACGGAAAACAACCGTTCGTTCATCGGACTGAACCCCATCGCAAGTGTGTCTGTCAATCACGGAAAGGCCGTCATGACTTTTCCCGACCATTCCCGTGAAGAACATACGCTCAGCGAAACGTACCGGCCGGAGAAAGCTGTCCGCGAATTCCTGTCACGGTTCAACGTGGAAGGCGAATATTCACATTACTGCGGACTCTACGGCTACACGACATTCAATGCCGTGCGCTATTTCGAACACATCCCGGTGAAAGACAGCACAGACCCGAAAAACGATGCGCCGGAAATGCTGTACATCCTCTACAAATACCTGCTTGTGTTCAATGATTTCACCAGCGAACTGACGCTGATTGAGATGCAAAGTTCTGACGAGCCGGACCATATCCGTGAAGTAGAGAAGGCGGTGGCCAACCGGAACTACACCACTTACGGATTCCGTGCCACAGGACCCGTGACAAGCACACTGACCGACGAAGAACACAAGGCGAACATCCGCAAGGGCATTGCCCATTGTCTCCGGGGAGACGTGTTCCAGATTGTTCTCTCACGCCGTTTCATCCAGCGGTATGAAGGAGACGATTTCCAGCTTTACCGGGCACTGAGAAGCATCAACCCTTCACCTTACCTGTTCTATTTCGATTTCGGGGGATTCCGCATCTTCGGCTCCTCACCCGAAACGCATTGCAAAATCGAGAACCGCCAGGCTACCATCGACCCGATTGCGGGAACGACAGGCCGGAACGGAAACAAAGAAATCGATGCACAACTGACCCGCCAACTGCTGGCCGACCCGAAAGAAAATGCCGAACACGTGATGCTGGTCGACCTGGCCCGGAACGACCTGAGCCGGAACTGCCGCCGCGTGCACCTGGAATTCTACAAAGAGCCGCAATACTATAGCCACGTAATTCACCTCGTAAGCCGGGTAAGCGGAGAACTCGAAGAAAGTGCCGACCCGATAAAGACGTTCATCGACACGTTCCCGGCCGGTACGTTGAGCGGCGCCCCCAAGGTGAAAGCCATGCAGCTTATCAGCGAAATGGAGCCGCACAACCGGGGAGCCTACGGAGGATGCGTGGGATTCATCGGATTCAACGGGTCGCTCAACCAGGCCATCACCATCCGCACCTTCGTAAGCCGGAACAACGAGCTGTGGTTTCAGGCAGGAGGAGGCATTGTAGCCAGAAGCGATGAAGAAAACGAATTGCAGGAAGTCAACAACAAACTGGAAGCATTGAGGAAAGCCATTTTCCTTGCTGAAAAAATTTAACCGAACCACACCATGAATATCGTTATCATAGACAATTATGACTCTTTCACCTATAACCTGAGTCATCTGATAAAAGAACTGGGAGCTGCAGTCACCGTCGTGCGAAACGACAGCTTCCGGATGGAAGAACTGGACGCATACGATAAGATTCTGCTTTCACCCGGTCCGGGAATACCCGAAGAGGCAGGAATGCTCCTGGAAGTTATCCATACGTATGCCGGGAAAAAGCCCATTCTGGGAGTCTGCCTGGGAGAACAAGCCATCGGCGAAGCCTTCGGAGGCAAACTGGTCAATCTGACACAAGTGTATCACGGTGTGCAAAGCCGAATCTCCGTGGTGGCGGACGACTTACTTTTCCACGGCCTTTCCAAAGAACTGGAGGTAGGACGCTACCACTCGTGGGTAGTCGATATGGAAAGTCTGCCCGAATGTCTGGAAGTCACGGCCATAAGTCCGGAAGGACACATCATGGCCCTGCGCCACAAAACGACCGACATAAGGGGCATCCAGTTCCACCCTGAATCTATCCTTACCCCCGAAGGAAAACAAATGCTCCGGAACTGGCTGAGATTGCCTCAAAATGAGAAATCCAATTTCTATTCTCAGACAATCTCTTATAAACCATTGTCATTCACTTGTCCAAACACCGACTTATGAAACAACTATTGCAACGACTCTTCAACCACGAAGAACTCACCTGCGAAGAAGCCTGCAGGCTGATGACAGACATCACGGAAGGCATCTACAACGACACGCAGACGGCCGCCCTTCTCACCGTATTCCAGATGCGGGGCGTAAAAGTGGACGAACTCATCGGTTTCCGCAAGGCACTTCTCGCTACCCGGATACCCGTCGACTTGAGTGCTTACCGCCCCATCGACATCGTAGGAACAGGAGGCGACGGAAAAAATACATTCAACATCTCTACCTGTGCTTGCTTCATCGTGGCGGGAGCAGGCTATCATGTGGCCAAACACGGCAACTACGGTGCCACTTCGGTAAGTGGGGCCAGCAACGTCATGGAGGTTCACGGAGTGAAGTTCACCAACCGGCAAGACCTGCTTGTACGCTCGATGGAAGGTTGCGGCATGGCTTACCTGCATGCCCCTCTCTTCAATCCGGGCATGAAAGCCGTGGCATCCGTCCGGAAAGCGATGCAGGTGCGTACCCTCTTCAACCTGCTCGGTCCGCTGGTCAACCCCTGTCTGCCCGATTATCAGCTGCTGGGAGTGGCCGACCTGCGCCAGATGCGCCTTTACACCAATACCCTGCAGAAGCTCGGCATCGGGTTTGCTGTAGTGAACAATCTGGACGGATACGACGAAATCTCGCTTACCGATGAATTCAAGATCATGACCAACCTCTACGAAAGCATCCATCGTCCTTCTGAACTGGGTTTCTCCCGGGTACGCCAGGAAGAGCTGCATGGAGGAAACACGCCACAAGAGGCCGCCCGTATTTTCGACCGCGTACTGCAACGGGAAGCTACAAAAGCCCAAACCGACTGTGTACTCATCAATGCTTCGTTTGCCATCCAGGTAATGGAACCGGAAAAATCCATCGAAGAGTGTGTGGCTATCGCCCGCGAATCGCTCGATAGCGGCAGAGCATTCGATACTTTCAAAAAATTCATTGAACTAAACGGAATCTGAAAAAATGGAAAAAGACATTCTACATGAAATCATAGCCCAGAAACGGACGGAAATCGCCCGGCAGAAAGAAGTGGTTTCCGAAGCGGAACTGGAGAAGATGCTCGATGGAAATCTCGCAGAAGGATACAGTATGAAAGCTTCTCTTGCAGCATCGCCCACAGGCATCATCGCCGAATTCAAACGACGTTCCCCCTCCAAAGGATGGATTCACAAGGAAGCGAAACCGGCAGATGTAGCTGCCGGCTACCAACATGCCGGGGCCGCTGCCCTGTCGGTTCTGACAGATGAGCCCTTTTTCGGAGGGACACTGAAAGACTTGACCGAAATACGCAAGGCCGTACACCTACCCATCCTCCGGAAGGACTTCATCATCAGCCGCTACCAGCTCCTCCAGGCAAAATGGGCCCGAGCCGACGCGGTGCTGCTCATCGCCGCCGCCCTCACACCGTCCGAATGTCGCAAACTGGCAGAAGAAGCTCATAAGCTCAAACTGGAGGTGCTGCTCGAACTGCACACAGAAAAAGAATTGGATTCCTACAATGAGTTTGTTGACCTCACAGGTATAAACAACAGAAATCTGGGAACCTTTCACACGGATATCGAAAACTCATTCCGGATGGCAGAAATACTTCCCGGAAATACCTTGCATGTGTCAGAAAGCGGAATATCCTCACCCGAAACAGTAAGCAATCTGCGCAAAGCGGGCTACCGGGGATTCCTGATGGGAGAAGCTTTCATGAGAACTTCTGACCCTGGAAAAGCGTTGTCCGAGTTTCATCAAGTATTAAGGCGATACCTCCTTTCATACTAAAAACATACAGATATGATTATAAAAGTATGCGGTATGACCGAAAGCAAGAATATCCGGCAAGTGGAAATAACGGGGGCGGAATGGATGGGATTCATCTTCTATCCTCCCTCCCCACGATATGCCGGATATGTGCCGGACTATCTTCCAGAACGTGCCCGGCGTGTAGGCGTGTTTGTAGATGCCTCCACAGAAAAAATCATGGAAACTGTCGGCCAATGGGGACTGCATCTGGTGCAACTCCATGGAAACGAACAGCCTGCACAATGTCGTACACTCCGTGAGAACGGTGTGGAAGTCATCAAGGCGTTCTCGGTAAAAGACAGCGAGACGCTGGAAAGCTCGCTCGCCTATGAAGGCACGTGCGACTACTTTCTGTTCGATACTCCATGCACGGGCCGGGGCGGTTCCGGACGCTCTTTCAACTGGAACATTCTAAAAGCCTATCAAGGCCATACCCCCTTTCTGCTGAGCGGAGGACTGAACCCGAAAAGCCTCGGAACGCTAGCCCGGTTCACCCATCCCTTATGGGCGGGAATCGACCTCAACAGCGGGTTTGAAGTGCGTCCGGGCATCAAAGACCCTCAGACTCTCGCACAATTCATCCACCTGGTACAAAAGCGGTACAACAACAAAATTCACGAACTTTAAAATGTCAAGACCTATGAACCGTATCAACCAATTATTCAACGAAAAGAAAAACCACATTCTTTCTGTATATTTCTGTGCCGGAGACCCCACTCCGGAAAGTACGCCCGGCATTATCCGGACACTCGAAAAGAAAGGTATCGACATGATTGAAATCGGAATCCCGTTCAGTGACCCGATGGCCGACGGACCGGTTATCCAGAATGCCGCCACACGCGCATTGAAAGGCGGAATGACACTCCGAAAGCTTTTCACCCTATTGGAAAACATACGGACCGATGTACATATTCCCCTGATTCTGATGGGTTATCTCAATCCCATCCTTCAATACGGATTTGAAAACTTCTGCAGGAAATGCCAGGAGTGTGGTATCGACGGTATGATTATACCCGATCTGCCTTTCAAGGAATACCAAGAGGAGTTCCGGGCTACCGCCGAACGTTTCGGACTTAAGGTCATCATGCTCATCACCCCTGAAACCAGCGAGGAACGAATCCGGCAAATTGACGCGAACACCGACGGATTCATCTATATGGTGTCATCGGCGGCCGTGACCGGAGCACAAAACGACTTCAACGAACAAAAACAAGACTACTTCCGGAGAATAGACCGCATGCAACTCAGAAATCCACGGATGATAGGATTCGGGATATCCAACAAACAGACTTTTGAAACTGCAGCCGCACATGCTTCGGGATGTATCATCGGAAGCAAATTCATCACTTTGCTTGAAGAAGAGAACGGAAATGCCGCAAAAGCAGCCGAACGGTTGGTGGAGGCTTTAAAACAATAATGCCGCCAGAAAATACCGGGAATATACAACAGCGCCGGGACACGAGAATTTTCCGTGCCCCGGCGCATTCGTTGTCTACTCCTTTCACCCAGGAAAATCAATATCCGAGTTCTTTTTCAAGAGCATTATATTTTTCTTTGTCAAGCTTCCAATAAATGTTCAGCAAGAACTGGCCCCACAACTGACGGTTGTCCGGTGCCAATTCCTTTGCCTTTTCATAGAAAGGAGCTGCTTTCTCGTACATTTCGGCAATCTGCTTCTCGTTGGCCGCATATTTCGGGTCATCCATTGAAATCTTCGAGTTCTCTTCTACGATTGACTGAGCGGGGAAGAAATAGCAGTCGCCAATCTTCGAATACGATTCAGCCTGGAAATCAGAACCTTTGGCAATCACATCATTGAAAGTAGCGATAGCACCGTCATAATCCTTGCTTTCATACTGAAGCACACCCTTCACATACATGAAGTAAGGAGTCGGATTATTGGCCAGAATCTGGTTGATCTCAGCCAACGCATCAGCTACTTTACCCTTCACGATATAATAGTCCATCAAGTTTCCTACGAAATATTCCTGACCCGGGAATTTTTCAACACCTTCCTTGATTGTAGCCAGCCACTGGGTTGAATCGGGAGTCTCGCCCTTTCCGTACACTTCTGCCAGACACATCAACGAACGGTAGCCCTCTTCCTTGTGGTTCTTTCCGATAGCGGCATATTTTACGATAGCTGAATTGTCTTTCAAAGAGTTTGCAGCCAAAGCGGCATAGTTCGCAATCAGCGGAACCAGCGTATCATTCTTCACTGCGTCCATATCAGCAAACATCGGATACTGCGGAGTGTCGACAAACAGTCCGAAATATTTCAGCGCACCTGCATAGTCGCCTACGTTATAGGCATCAGAACCTGCGTTAGTAAGCTGCGGACGTACCTTTGCCAACTCCTGAGCCAGTTTCTTTCTCAGTTTCGGTTTCTTGAGCTCTCCGCTCTTCACCTTAGCCTGTTCCACTTCGTCACACTTCGTATAATATTCAAACATCTTGGCCAGACTGCTGTAAAGTTTTGCAGTGTCAGCAGTTTCTCCCGGCAGATACAATTTCATGTTTTCGTCATCATAGATTGACTTCTGGAAGTCACCGGCCAGTTTCCAGGTTTCTGGATCGTTGGCAGTAGACGGGTCGGTCAAAGCCGGTTCGATAATCTTGGCAGCTTCTGCAGGATTACCCTTGGCTTTTTTCGCTTCCTTCACTACACTTTCCTGTGCAGATGCAGCAGATGCCATAAAAATCAGTGCTGCTGCGGTAAATAAAACTTTTCTCATAACTTTAAAATATTAATGGTAAATAATCTTTCTTTTCATTTTATTATTCCTGTGGAGTTGTTTCATCCTGTCCGGCTATGTCAGCCGCTCCGCCTTCCGCATCCGGCAGGACTGCCTCCTCACCTTCAGGCAACTGTTCCCCGTTTGTCTCTTCCGGCTCAGAAGTCACCTTACATACCGATCCGATACGGTCATTACGCTTTTCAAGGTCTATCAGACGGACACCCTGGGTAGCGCGCCCCATAATGCGCACATCAGCCACTTTCAGACGGATAGTGATGCCCGACTTGTTGATAATCATCAGGTCGTTTTCATCGGTTACAGACTTGATGGCCACCAGACAACCTGTCTTTTCCGTAATGCTCAGCGTCTTCACGCCCTTTCCGCCACGGTTGGTCTTACGGTAATCTTCCAAATCGGAACGTTTTCCGTATCCGTTTTCAGAAACCACCATCACAGTTTCAACCTTCGGATCTTTGATACAAATCATGCCGATTACCTCATCCTGACCGTCATCATCCAATGTAATGCCGCGCACACCGGTAGCCGTACGTCCCATTTCGCGCACCGCACTTTCATGGAAACGGATAGCCCGGCCGTTGCGGTTAGCGATGATGATTTCATTGTTCCCGTTTGTCATGCGCACTTCAATCACACGGTCATCCTCACGGATGGTAATCGCGTTCACCCCGTTCTGTCGCGGACGCGAATATTGTTCGAGCACCGTCTTCTTGATGACACCGTTCTTCGTACAGAACAACACGTAATGACTGTTGATGAACGCCGTGTCGTTCAGGTTCTTCACGCGCAAATAAGCCGTCACAGCATCGTCCGGATCGATATTGAGCAGATTCTGGATAGCACGCCCTTTCGATGTCTTGTTGCCTTCGGGTATTTCATACACCTTCAGCCAATAACATTTGCCTTTCTGAGTGAAGAAGAGCAATGTGTTGTGCATCGTAGCCGGATAGATGTGTTCGATAAAATCAGTGTCGCGGGTATCGCTCCCTTTCGAGCCTACCCCACCCCGATTCTGTGCATGGAACTCGGAGAGCGGCGTACGCTTGATGTATCCCAAATGCGAGATGGTGATGATCATCTGGTCATCAGCATAGAAGTCTTCGGGATTGAATTCTTCTGAAGCATAAATGATTTCCGAACGGCGGGAATCACCATATTTTGCCTTCACCTCCAGCAGCTCGTCCTTCACCACCTTGCGGCACAGCTCGTCGTTGCTCAGAATTTCCTCAAAATAAGCTATCTGCTTCATCAGTTCGTCATACTCGGCATGAAGCTGCTCCTGCATCAGTCCGGTAAGCTGGCGCAGACGCATTTCCACGATGGCACGCGCCTGGATTTCCGTAAGCTGGAAACGGTCCATCAGATTCGTGACCGCCTCGTTCGGAGTCTTTGCCGCACGGATGATACGGATCACCTCGTCAATATTGTCTGAAGCGACAATCAGGCCTTCCAGGATATGCGCACGTTCTCTCGCCTTGCGCAAATCATAACGCGTACGGCGGAGCACCACCTCATGGCGATGTTCCAGGAACAGCCGGATAAGATCCTTCAGGCTCAACAGCTTCGGCCGTCCGTGCACCAATGCAATGTTGTTTACGCTGAACGAACTTTGCAGGGCTGTCATCTTGAACAGCTTGTTGAGCACCACACTGGCATTGGCATCACGCTTCACGTCGATGACAATACGCATACCGTCGCGGTCACTTTCATCGTTGACATACGATATGCCGTCAATCTTCTTTTCGTTGACCAGAGCCGCGATACTTTCAATCAGCTCCTTTTTGTTGACATTATACGGTATTTCGTTGACTATAATCTTGTCATGAGTGGGATGTGTTTCAATCTCGGTCTTGGCACGCATCACTACACGGCCGCGCCCCGTTTCATACGCTTCTTTCACGCCGCTGACACCGTAGATGTACCCGCCGGTAGGAAAGTCAGGAGCTTTAATGTATTTCATCAGACCGTCCGTATCGATGCTGCTGTCATCCAGATAAGCCACACACGCATCAATCACCTCACTCAGATTGTGGGTGGGCATGTTCGTGGCCATACCTACCGCGATGCCCGACGCACCGTTGACCAGCAGATTAGGAATCCGTGTCGGCATCACCGTAGGTTCCTGCAGGGTATCATCGAAGTTGTTGGTGAAATCCACCGTTTCCTTATAGAGATCCTGCATCATTTCCTCACCGATTCTTTTCAGACGGGCTTCGGTATAACGCATGGCCGCCGGGCTGTCGCCGTCAACCGAACCGAAGTTTCCCTGACCGTCCACCAGCGGATAGCGCATCGCCCAATCCTGAGCCATACGCACCAAGGCGCCGTAAACGGACGAATCACCGTGAGGATGGTATTTTCCGAGCACCTCACCTACTATTCTCGCAGATTTCTTATACGGTTTGTCCGACGTGTTCCCCAGTTCCATCATACCGTACAGGATACGGCGGTGAACCGGCTTGAAACCGTCTCTCACATCAGGGAGGGCGCGCGCAACGATTACTGACATTGAGTAGTCGATGTACGACGACTTCATTTCCTCTTCGATGTTGATTTTTATAATTCTGTCTTGTTCTTGCATTTAAAACAATGTAATTAATTATACTTTCTTTCAGCTTCGTGAAAAATCATGCTAAAGTACGACTTTTACACGATATACAAAAACTTTTCTGCCAAAAAATGCACGGAGCACCCTCCAGAGGAAAACTGCTTCCTGTTATGGCACACATTTTGCAGGAGCATTCAGGCCGGCCTGTGCAGACAAGCAGTCGCATCCGCGCAGGAGAGAACCGGAAGGGATTCTCGGAAAAACGCTTCGGCGTTTTACCCGAAACGCCTAGGAGTTTTATCCAAAACGCCGAAGCGTTTTCCCGAGTGCCACCTGGCCCGCCCGTTTTTTAACGGGACCGAATCTCATAAATTAAAAAGAAAATATGCACGATTCGACAAAAAAATGTATTTTTGCAAAATTGGGAATTATATAAATAAAAAGGAGTAATAAATATCGATGAACAATCCATTCACACGAAGAGTTTCCGACATCATCCTCTACAGCAAAGAAGAGGCCAACCGTCTCCGCAACAGCTACATCGGACCTGAGCATCTCCTGCTCGGAATCATCCGTGACGGAAAGGGAGAGGCTGTCAACATTCTGAGAAGCCTGCATGTAAACCTTGACGGAATCAAGCAGGAACTGGAGGATATTCTTCGCCAGGAATCGGTGAAAGAGAAATACTCGGAAGAAATCAATTTCAACGAGGAAGCTTCAAGAATATTGAAAATAAGTATGTTGGAAGCCAGACTGCTTAAAAGTCCGGTAACCGACGCGCAACACATGCTACTAGCCATCATGAGAAACAAAAAGAACAGAGCATCTTCCATTCTGGAAGAAAACGAAGTGACTTACGAGAAAATCATCGACAAAGTGGCGCACAAGCCTGAACCGCAAGGAGGACTTGATTTCGGCGAGGAAGACGAAGAAGACGAAGGCATACGCCGGCGCGATGACCGCAACACGCCTTTCTCTTCGGCAGACAGCGGTGCCGCCACCCAAACGAGACAGAAAACGCCCAACAACGATACGCCTGTACTTGACACATTCGGGACCGACATGACCAAAGCCGCCGAAGAGGACAAGCTCGACCCCGTAATCGGCCGCGAGAAAGAAATAGAACGCATCGCGCAAATACTGAGCAGAAGAAAGAAAAACAACCCTATTCTCATCGGAGAGCCCGGAGTCGGCAAGTCTGCCATCGTAGAAGGGCTGGCACGGCGCATCGTAGAGAAAAAGGTGTCGCGCATCCTGTTCGGAAAACGGGTCATCGCACTCGACATGATGTCGGTCGTGGCGGGCACGAAGTATCGCGGACAATTTGAAGAACGCATCCGCTGTATCCTCGACGAACTGAAGAAGAATCCGAACATCATCCTCTTCATCGATGAAATCCACAACATCGTGGGGGCGGGTTCGGCTGCAGGGTCGATGGATGCCGCCAACATGCTCAAGCCGGCACTGGCACGCGGAGAAATACAGTGCATCGGTGCCACCACACTCGACGAATACCGGCAGAACATCGAAAAGGACGGGGCACTCGAACGCCGTTTCCAGAAGGTTATCGTGGAACCGACCACACCTGAAGAGACTTTGCAGATTTTGAGAAACATCAAAGACAGATACGAGGAACACCACAACGTGAACTATACGGACGAAGCTCTGGAAGCGTGTGTCAAATTGACAGACCGCTACATCACCGACCGGAATTTTCCTGACAAGGCGATTGACGCGCTCGATGAGGCAGGTTCGCGTGTGCATCTCACCAACATCAGTGTACCGAAAGAAATTGAGGAACAGGAAAAATGGATTGACGAGACCCGCCAGCACAAGGTGGAGGCGGTGAAAAACCAGCAATTCGAACTGGCCGCCAGCTTCCGCGATCAGGAAAAGCAGGGCATCGACCGGCTGGAGGCCATGAAGCGTGAATGGGAAGAGAAACTGAAGGAAAACCGGGAAACCGTCGACGCAGAGAAAGTGGCCGACGTGGTCTCCATGATGTCGGGCGTACCCGTACAGCGCATGGCAGAGGCGGAAGGGAACAAGCTGAAAAGCATGAAGGCGGAACTGCTGTCGAAAGTAATCGCTCAGGACAAGGCGGTAAACACCGTGGTCAGAGCCATCCAGCGCAACCGTGTAGGACTGAAGGACCCGAACAAACCGATCGGCACATTCCTTTTCCTCGGACCTACGGGTGTCGGAAAGACTCACCTGGCCAAACAACTGGCCAAACAGATGTTCGGCACGGCCGACGCACTGGTCCGGATTGACATGAGTGAATATATGGAGAAATTCTCCGTATCGCGCCTGGTAGGGGCACCTCCGGGCTATGTAGGTTACGAAGAAGGCGGCCAGCTCACCGAAAAAGTGCGGCGGAAGCCTTACTCTATCGTACTGCTCGACGAAATCGAAAAAGCCCATTCCGACGTGTTCAACCTTCTGCTCCAGGTGATGGACGAAGGACGCCTGACCGACAGTCTGGGACGAACGGTGGACTTCAAGAATACGGTGATTATCATGACCTCCAACATCGGGACACGCCAGCTGAAAGAATTCGGGAAAGGTATCGGGTTTGCGGCACAGACCCGCACGGACGACAAGGAATATTCTCGCGGAGTCATCACAAAAGCGTTGAACAAATCGTTCGCCCCGGAATTCATCAACCGTATCGATGAAATCATCACGTTCGACCAGCTGGACATCAACGCATTGTCGCGCATCACCGACATCGAGCTGGAAGGACTGTACAAACGTATGGAAAACCTGGGATATTCACTGACCATCGAAGAGGCGGCCAAACGTTTCATCGCCGAGAAAGGATATGACGTACAGTTCGGGGCACGCCCGCTGAAACGATCTATCCAGAACTATCTGGAAGACGGACTGGCTGAACTCCTCATCAATGAAAGCCCTGCAACGGACACCACCATCCACGTAAGTGTCAACGAACAGGGGGACGGACTCAAGATGACAGTCGGACAGACAGACTAATTGTCCGCCTGTCATTCCACATACAGACAAAATGTCAGGCATCCATATGTCTGGCATTTTTTTTGCGTGAATGCCTGTGATTTTTTTTCATGTATAATCACTAAAAATATAAACAAGATATGCAGAAAGGTAACATTGGGGTTACAACAGAGAACATCTTCCCCATTATCAAGAAATTTTTGTATAGCGACCACGAGATATTCCTCCGTGAGCTGGTATCAAATGCAGTCGATGCAACACAGAAACTGAAGACATTGGCCTCAACAGGCGAATTCAAGGGTGAGCTGGGCGATTTAACTGTCCGCATCAAGGCAGACAAAGACAACGGCACAATCACCATTACCGACCATGGTCTGGGACTGACAGCCGAAGAAATAGAAAAATACATCAACCAGATAGCTTTTTCCGGCGCAAACGACTTCCTTGAAAAATATAAGGACGATGCCAACGCCATCATCGGCCATTTCGGTCTGGGCTTCTATTCTGCCTTTATGGTGGCCAAGAAAGTGGAAATCGTGACACGCTCCTACAAAGAAGAGGCTCCGGCCATGAAATGGAGCTGCGACGGCAGTCCTGAATTCACGATGGAAGAAACCGAACGTGCAGAAAGAGGTACAGACGTGATTCTGTATATGGACGATGACTGCAAAGACTTTCTTGAAGACTCGCGCATACAAAGCTTGCTGACAAAATATTGCCGCTTCCTGCCGGTACCCGTCGCTTTCGGGAAAAAGAAAGAATGGAAAGACGGCAAACAGGTGGATACAGAAACCGACAATGTAATCAATGACACCTGCCCGATCTGGACAAAGAAGCCAAGCGACTTGAAAGACGAAGACTACAAGAAATTCTACCGCGACCTCTATCCGATGGCCGACGAGCCGCTGTTTTGGATTCATCTGAATGTGGACTATCCGTTCAATCTTACCGGTGTGCTCTACTTCCCGAGAATCAAGAACAACATCGACTTGCAGCGCAACAAAATCCAGCTGTATTGCAACCAGGTATTCGTCACTGATTCGGTAGAAGGAATCGTGCCTGACTTCCTGACTCTGCTTCATGGTGTCATCGACTCGCCGGACATTCCGCTGAACGTATCGCGCTCATACCTCCAGAGCGATTCGAATGTGAAGAAGATTTCCACATACATCACGAAGAAAGTGGCCGACCGTCTGCAGTCTATCTTCAAGAACGACCGCAAGGAGTTTGAAGAGAAATGGGATGACCTGAAAATCTTCATCAACTACGGCATGCTGACCCAAGACGACTTCTATGCCAAAGCAGACAAATTCGCGTTGTTCAAAGATACTGAAAAGAAATATTATACGTTCGAAGAATACCGTACGCTAATCAAGGACAACCAGACAGACAAGGACGGCAACCTGATTTATCTGTATGCCAACAATACGGACGAACAATACACCTATATCGATGCCGCCAAGAACAAAGGCTACAACGTGTTGCTTATGGACGGCCAACTGGACGTGCCGATGGTCAACATGCTGGAACAGAAACTGGAAAAGAGCCGCTTCACACGTGTCGACAGCGACGTAATCGACAGACTGATAGTGAAAGAAGACCAGAAAGGCGAAGAACTGCCACAAGACAAACGCGATGTACTTTCCACCCTGTTCCGCGGCCAGATGCCGAAACTCAACAAAACGGAGTTCCACATCGAGGCTCAGGCTATGGGCGAGAACGCTTCACCGATTGTCATCACCCAGTCGGAGTATATGCGCCGTATGAAAGACATGGCCAACTTCCAGCCGGGAATGAACTTCTACGGTGAAATGCCCGACATGTACAGCCTGGTTCTCAACAGTGACCACAAGCTGGTGAAACAGGTGCTTGAAGACGCAGAAAGTGCATGTGCGGAAAAACTGGTTCCGGTAGAAGCTGAGATTGCCGCACTGACACTGCGCCAGAATGAACTCCAGAAAGCTCAGGAAGGCAAGAAAGACGAGGAAATCCCGACCGCAGAAAAAGACGCGCTGGCCGACGTAGAAAAGAAGCTGGACGAACAGAAAAAAGAAAAGGAAAATGTGATTAATGAGTATGCCGCCGACAACAAAGTGGTGCACCAGCTCATCGACCTCGCCTTGCTGCAAAACAACATGCTCAAAGGCGAAGCCCTGACCAACTTCGTAAAACGCAGCATCGAAATGATCTGACAGTAATCTGCACGTACGTGCTCATTAATACGGACAAAAAGTTTAAAAAAGCCGCTCCTTACCGAAAAGGAACGGCTTTTTTATATGACATACATCCAAAAATACCGAGATATTTCGTAAATTTGCCGATATAACGCAATTGACCCATGGAAAACAGAACAGAATTGATATTAATCCGCATCAACGGAATAGACCGCCCCGGACTGACAGCGGCAATCACTGAAATTTTGTCAAGGTATAAGGTGGACATCATGGATATCGGACAAGCGGATATCCATAGCACGCTTTCATTGGGCATCCTTTTCAAATGCTCCGAAAGCGATTCGGGCAACGTGATGAAAGACCTGCTCTTCAAAGCATCCGAACTAGGCATCGACCTCCGCTTTTACCCGGTTTCGCCCGAAGAATATGAATCATGGGTAAACATGCAGGGGAAAAACCGGTATATCCTGACTCTGCTGGGACGCAAGCTTACGGCCGAACAAATCTCGGGCGCCACTAAAATTCTGGCGGCACAGCAGCTCAACATCGATGGAATCCGGCGTCTGACCGGACGTATCCCTCTGGACGAAAAGAAGGCCAGTGTCCGGGCATGTATCGAATTCTCGGTAAGAGGCACTCCCAAAGACCGCGAAGAACTTCAACATCAGCTCATGAAACTCAGCTCTTCACTTTCCATGGACTTCTCTTTCCAGCAAGACACAATGTACCGCCGTATGCGGCGACTTATCTGTTTTGATATGGATTCGACTCTGATACAGACTGAAGTCATCGACGAGCTGGCCATAAGAGCCGGTGTCGGCGACCAGGTCAAGGCCATCACCGAAAGGGCCATGAGAGGAGAAATCGACTTCAAGGAAAGCTTCACCGAAAGGGTCGCTTTGCTGAAAGGACTCGATGAAAGCGTCATGAAAGACATAGCCGAACACCTGCCCATCACGGAGGGCGTAGAACGCCTGATGTACGTGCTGAAACGTTACGGATATAAAATCGCCATCTTGTCGGGAGGATTCACCTACTTCGGCAATTATCTGAAAGAAAAGTTCGGCATTGACTATGTATATGCCAACAATCTGGAAATCGTAGACGGAAAACTGACAGGGCGATATGTAGGTGATATCGTAGACGGAAGACGCAAGGCAGAACTTCTGCAACTCATCGCACAAGTGGAGAAAGTGGACATCGCGCAGACTATCGCGGTGGGCGACGGTGCCAACGACCTCCCCATGCTGTCTGCAGCGGGATTGGGAATCGCTTTCCACGCAAAGCCCAAGGTAGTGGAAAACGCACGCCAATCCATCAATACCATCGGACTGGACGGAGTACTTTATTTCTTGGGATTCAAAGACTCTTACCTTGAAGAACGGGGAAAACTGTAATGACCAAAATATAAAAAACAATATGAAGTTTTCAGACCTATACTTAGAAGACAGCGTGCTGGATGCACTCGACGCAATGAATTTCCGGGAATGCACTCCGGTGCAGGAACAGACCATTCCAGTCATTCTGGAAGGGCATGACCTGATTGGAGTAGCTCAAACCGGAACCGGAAAAACAGCGGCTTATCTGCTGCCCGTATTGAACCAGCTCAGCAAAGGCGGCTATCCGGAAGATGCCATCAACTGTATCGTTATGGCTCCAACCCGTGAACTGGCCATGCAAATCGACCAACAGATGGAAGGATTCTCCTACTTCATGCCGGTTTCAAGTGTAGCCGTCTATGGAGGAAACGACGGTATCCGCTTCGAGCAAGAGAAAAAAGGACTCACTTTGGGGGCAGATGTGGTGATAGCCACCCCGGGACGCCTTATCAGCCATCTCAGCCTAGGGTATGTAGACTTGTCAAAGGTATCATTCTTCGTTCTCGACGAAGCTGACCGGATGCTCGACATGGGATTTTACGAAGACATCATGCAGATTGTAAAATATCTGCCAAAAGAACGGCAGACTATCATGTTTTCGGCTACCATGCCGACAAAAATACAACAGCTGGCCAACACAATCCTGCAAAATCCGGTAGAAGTGAAACTGGCAGTATCCAAACCTGCCGAAAAAATTATCCAGACTGCATATATTTGTTACGAAGCGCAGAAGCTGGGTATAATCCAGTCGCTCTTCAAGGAGCAGAAGCCTGAAAGGGTCATCGTTTTCGCTTCCTCAAAACTGAAAGTAAAGGAAGTGGCCAAAGCATTGAAACGCCTCAACCTGAATGTCGGAGAAATGCACTCGGATCTTGAACAAAGCCAACGGGAAGAAATCATGCACGAATTCCGCAACGGACGGATTAATCTGCTGGTAGCTACAGATATTGTAGCACGTGGAATAGACATTGATGACATCCGGCTTGTCATCAACTACGACGTACCACATGACAGTGAAGACTATGTACACCGCATCGGACGTACGGCACGTGCCAACAATGACGGATGCGCCATCACTTTTGTCAGCGAAACGGAACAGACCCGCTTCAAACAGATAGAGGATTTCCTGGGAAAAACCATTTACAAGATACCTGTACCTCATGAACTGGGAGAAACTCCAGACTATGCTCCACGTACCTCCAAAAGCGGAGGACGGAACAGCAACAAGAAGAGACCGGTCTCGTGCAACAAAGGAAACGGATGGAAGAAGAAAAACAATGCCTCATCCGGAAAGAGCCGCATGACTAAAAGATAAAAAAAGAAACTGTTTTGATTTTTTCAGTTCACAGGATGACAATAAAAATCAAAACAGTTTCTATATTCACCACTCATTATGCCGGGAAATCCGGAAATTTATCCGCACCCCCGTACAACACCAATCAAACTATTGCACCATATACCTGACTTCCCCTTCTCGAGTCACATTCAGCTTTACATTATAGCATGAAGCACCTTCAGGTTCGCAAATGGTAGCCAGATACCAATATCCTTCTTCGTTGACAGAAAGGAAATCCATATCCGACAAGATAGACAGTTTCAGGAAATCCACCGGGACCACCTGGGCAAACATCTCCTTGTCGATATCACGTGCAAAAAGCCGTTCCCTCCCCTTATAGATGCAAATATGAATGATGTTGTCATAATATACATTCTCAATAGGAAGTCCTTCTTCGCTCATGCCCAGACGAATCACTTTCTTCCTGGTGGGATTGATATAGGCATATCCCCTGAAACGTTCTCCCTTATACATGATGACGGAATCTTTCTCAATCACTTCGTCGGCCGATTTCTCCTCCACAACAGGCAGCCCGAAAGAAACCGTATCCGTTTCAGCCTTGTGAACGGCAATCACATCACCTGTCAACGATTTGTATTCCAACGAATACAGCCCCCTTTCCTTTATGGGGTAAAGAAGAGTGTCTACACTGAACACCATCAACGTGTCGTTCATCACCGTAAACGGCATAGGCACATTCACCTGACTGGCATAATAGATACTGTCCCCCTTGATTCTGAAAAGCGGCAATTCTGTATTGTCATCCAGCCATAAGCCCTGCAATTCCCTGACTGCGGCCGTATCAACTTCCATTTTCTCCTCAGCAACTTTCTTCTCCTGCAAAGAACAAGCCGTACACATCAATATGCAAAGCACTGCCAACCCCTTCTTACTCATAACACTTGCCATAGCAAAACAGTCATTTACCTATACAATGATAACCGATTCCCAACTCAGCGAGTTCCTGACTGTCATAAATATTCCTTCCGTCAAAAATCACAGCCCGGTTCATCGTTTTTTTGATGACTCCCCATGCCGGCAGACGAAACTCTTTCCATTCAGTCACCAGCAGCAACGCGTCTGCATCCAGCACAGCATCATACATGTCACGGGCATAACATACAGAATCTCCGAATCGGCGTTGAGCCTCCTTCATAGCCGCCGGGTCATAGACGCGAATCCGGCAACCCGCCTTCTGCAATTTGTCGACCAATACCAAAGCCGGAGCTTCACGCATATCATCGGTTTCCGGTTTGAAAGCCAATCCCCACAAGGCTACGGTTTTCCCCTCCAGCTTGCCGTCGTAATATTTTTCAAGCTTACGGAAAAGAACATCTTTCTGGCTCTCGTTCACGGCTTCCACCATTTTCAGCACTCTCATTTCATAACCGTGCTCTTCAGCCGTCTTGATGAGCGCTTTCACATCTTTCGGGAAGCATGACCCCCCATAACCACAACCCGGATACAAGAATTTCCGTCCGATACGTGTGTCAGAACCCAGACCACTGCGCACCATATTCACGTCAGCACCCACCCGTTCACACAAGTTGGCAATATCATTCATGAAACTGATACGGGTGGCCAGCATCGAATTGGCCGCATATTTCGTCATTTCCGCCGAAGGAATATCCATAAAGATTACCCGGAAATTATTGAGCAGAAAAGGCCGGTACAATTTACTCATCAGCTCTTTCGCCCGTTCCGACTCTACGCCTACCACAACACGGTCGGGAGTCATGAAATCTTTGATAGCATTGCCCTCCTTCAAGAATTCGGGATTGGAAGCCACATCAAATTCAATTTCCACTCCCCGTTTTTGAAGCTCTTCCTCTATGACTGCCTTCACTTTCTTGGCTGTCCCTACAGGCACTGTGCTTTTGGTCACCACAAGTATATATCGGCTGATATGCTTCCCGATAGTGCGCGCTACGTCAAGCACATATCTCAAATCGGCACTTCCATCTTCATTTGGAGGAGTGCCTACGGCGGTAAACACTATCGACACATCATTCAGACAACTCTCAAGCGAAGTGGTAAAGCCAAGTCTTCCGGCCTTGACATTGCGCAACACCATTTCTTCCAGCCCCGGTTCATAAATAGGTATCTCCCCTTTCTTCAAAGAGTCAATCTTACGATCGTCTGTATCCACACAAACCACATTCGCACCCGTTTCGGCAAAACATGTGCCTGAAACCAGACCTACATATCCTGTTCCGACAATAGCTATATTCATTGTTATCGAATCTATTTTTTAACTTGACCGCAAATTTATAACAATTTTAGATTTCTGCGGAAAAAATGCCCCCGGAAAGATGTCCTTTCCAAAAGAAAAAAATATTAATTTTGCAATATGATTGAATTAGCCAAACATATAGAAGTATTGTTGCTCGAAAACGACTGCGTGATAGTTCCTGGCCTGGGAGGGTTCATCGCCCATAACCAACCGGCAGCCTACAACGCGGCCAACCATACATTCGAGCCACCTATGCGTACAATCGGATTCAACCCCCGACTGGTCATCAACGACGGATTGCTTGTACAGTCTTATATGCAGACTTACAATACGGACTTCCCTGATGCAACACGCAAGATAGAAAAAACCGTTCATACACTGAAAGAGCAGCTCTACCAGCAAGGTCAGTTCGAATTGGGCAGGATAGGTACTTTATATTATAACATGAGCGGAGTTTATGAATTTGAACCGGCCGACCGGGCGTTTTTCACTCCTTGCCTCTACGGCCTGAACAAATTCTCGCTCAAGCCTCTCCGTGAACCGCAAGATACGGCCATGCTTCCAGCTACCGTTCCGTCAGGAAAAGAACGGCCCATGCTTCCCCTTTACCATTGGCTGCGGAATGCCGTAGCTGTGGCGGCAGCCATACTGTTGTTTTTCATCCTTTCCACACCGGTGGAGAATACTTATATGGACGAAGCGAACTTCGCCTCATTGGGTTCGTTCGACATGTTTGACGCCATACGCGACAAGTCGGCCGCCACTGCCCTACAAATACAGGCGGAAGAAACGAAAGACACCCACAGGGAAAAGAAAGTACGCAACAATATCAATACGCTCAAACCTGTTGCCGTAAAGACCGAAGTGGTGGAAGCGAAGACTGCTGCACCAAAAGAGCCGGCCAAGGCCGTAAAGAAAGCAGATACGGAAAAAAAGAAATCTCATGCACAAGCCAACCACACCGGACGCCGCTCTTATATCATAGTGGCCAGCCTGACTACAGACGCAGACGCACGCGATGCGCTGAAGGCCTACCGGGAAAACGGATATGACGAAGCAGAAATTGTAGAATCAGAGGGCCGCTACCGCATTGCACTTTATAGCTATGCCAATGCCACAGAAGCCTATAAAAAGGTACGCGAGCTCCGGGGAAAAGAAGACTTCAAGAGCGCATGGGTTTTCACTTCCTCCAACTAGCATAAAAAAATTCTAGACTTATGAAAAGAGTAAGATGTCCGAAATGTGACAATTATATTCAATTTGACGAGACGAAATATAAAACCGGACAGTCATTGGTTTTCATCTGCGACAACTGTAAGAAGCAGTTCAGCATACGAATCGGAAAATCGAAACTGAATGCCGCCAACCGCCGTGAAGAAAGTGCGAACGAGGACGACGGTTTGCAGGAGTTCGGCAATATTATAGTCCTCGAAAACGGATTTGCCTACAAACAAGTACTTCCGCTCCATGAAGGCGACAATCTGATAGGACGCCGCAACAAAGGAAACGACATCGACATTCCTATCGAAAGCAACGACCCGAGTCTGGACCGCCGTCACTGTTATATCCACGTGAAGCGTGACAAGCAGGGTAAAATGATCTACACTCTCCGCGACAACGACAGCATCACCGGCACATTCTACATGAATGAACTGCTTGGACCGAAAGACCGCATCCGCCTTGAAGACGGAGCGGTAGTTACGCTGGGGGCCACCACCTTCATCCTCCATGAAGCCACACATGACAACAAACCGGAGATATAAAAGCCAAAAGCTTCTCTCACCGTTTTTTCCAGAAACTGGGCGAAAACATCAGAAGAATCCCGAAAAGTTCCAGACGCCCCAAAAGCATCAAGAATGAAGAAAGCCACTTCCCGGCCTCGGGAAGTGCGTTCCATGAATAAGCCGGTCCGAATGCACCCAAAGCCAGACCGGCATTTCCTACGCTCGACACGGTGACACTCAGCGCTTCAGTCAGTCCCAATCCCATAAACATATAAACCAACCAGCCCACGAATATACAGCCCAAATAAAGCAGGATAAAGGTGCTCACTCCCGACACAGTAGACTGGGATACAGCCATCCGGTTCACCTTTATCGGCAACACAGCCCGCGGATGCATCATACGCCGGAACTCATTCTTCACATTCCGGACCACAATGAGCAGACGCATCATCTTGATACCGCCGCTGGTAGAACCCGTACATCCTCCCGCAAGCATCGTATAAATCAAGATTACCCACGTGAAAGGCGCCCAATTCATATAGTCGTCAGTAGCAAATCCGCTTGAAGTGTGCAGGGTAGCCACCTGGAAAAGTGATTTGCGGAACGCTTCTTCCATCCCGTATCCGTTACGGACCACCAGTGAAGCGGCAATCAGCAAGGTGGCTGCGAGGATAGACCCCAGGAACCATTTCGTTTCGTCATCACGGAAAAGCTGTCCGAAACGTCCTTTCATACACATGAAATAAAGGGAAAAATTCATCGCCGAAAGAATCATGAAAATGGCAATCACGTACTCGATAAACGGAGAATTCCAATAGGCCACGCTGGCCTGCTTGGTAGAAAAACCTCCTGTGGCAGTCGTGCCGAAAGCATGGCATACCGCATCGAACCACCCCATCCCTCCGAATACAAGCAGCACGGTTTCCACGAGAGTCAGAATAGAATATACCGTCCAGAGCCACTTGGCCATTATGCTTACTTTCGGATGGATTTTGTCATGCGTGACTCCTGTAGCCTCCGCCTTGAACAGAACCTGATTGCCCACTCCGAAAATCGGCAAAACTACGATTGTAAAGAAGATGATTCCCAAACCTCCGATCCAATGCGTAAAGCTCCGCCAGAACAGCATTCCGTGGGTCAACGATTCGATGTCGTCGAGTACGGTGGCACCTGTAGTGGTGAACCCCGACATTGTCTCAAAAAAAGCGTCGGCCAATCCCGGAATACTTCCGCTGATATAAAAAGGCAACATTCCGAAAGCCGTAAAAAGCAGCCATGTGAACGCTACTATGCAGTAACCGTCTCTCCGTGTCACCAGATTCTTGGCATGACGCCCCAGAAAAATCAGCACACTGCCCACACCAGCATTTATCAATGCCGTATATACGAAATAAATGTAATCGTCCTCTCCGTAAAACAACGATACGCCCATGCATACCAGAAACAGCATCGCCTCTATCAGAAGCAGGATACCCAGAATACGGAAAATCATCCGTCTGTTAATCAGACTGTTCTCTTTACCTCCGGCCACCTGGACCGTTGTCGACCAAAAATCTTCCATCCGTTCTTGTTTAATTCCACGCAAAATAAAGCAAATAATTCGGCACTTGCAAGAAAACATCCGTACATTCTGACAAATGTCAGTTTGACAAAATGACAACCGGAAGCCATGAGAATCGTCTGTTTCGCTCACCGGCAAAGTCCGGCCTGGAAAATCAAAAGGAGAACCGTTTCCAAAAAGTCAGAAAGATATATTTTCAAACAGAATACAGGACATACGAAAGCAAAAACGCTATTTGCCAAACAATCATACACTACCCACCTCATCAGGAAACCATTTTCACACCCCAGACATTTCCATTTGCAGAAACCATCCAGACAAAATTTCCCCTCCCATGAAAACGCACCGGAGTTTTCCCGAAAGGCCCGAAACGTTTTTCCTGAAACGCCCCGACGTTTTCATTGAACTTTTCCGGCATTTTTCCGGAAAAAACACATGTTTTTTTACCGACAAACTCTTCCGGAACACCCCCTCCAGAAGGCTTCCGGAAGGGGTAAGATAATTGTTTTTTTAAGAATCTCCTTCTGTTCCACCAAAAACAGCGAGGAACGCAGTTAGCGGAAAACGTCATATACATGCTTTCTGAAAGCAGAATCCCGGAAACTTCAACCAAAATGGCATTTCACTCCCAGCTGCCAGAAAAGCGCACGCCCGCAAAAAATTGCCGGAACAGACGACAATATGGCCGACGGGCAGTCATGCATCATTATAGCCGCACAACACACAAAATATAACAACAATGAAGAAAGATGGCAAGAAAATCGCCCCACTCATGCGGTTATATGCGCATAAAAGGTTAACTTTGCCATCAAAACATCAATTCTAATCGACATGAACAGCAAACAAACAATGGACCATGCGGCCGACAACATTCGTATTCTGGCTGCTTCAATGGTAGAAAAAGCGAAATCCGGACACCCGGGCGGCGCAATGGGCGGAGCCGACTTCATCAATGTCCTCTACTCAGAATATCTGCAATATGACCCACAAAACCCCAAATGGGAAGGGCGCGACCGCTTTTTCCTTGATCCGGGACACATGGCACCGATGCTGTATGCACAGCTGGCTCTCATCGGCAAATTTTCAATAGAGGAACTGAAACAACTGCGCCAATGGGGATCTCCTACACCCGGACATCCGGAAGTTGACGTGGAGCGTGGCATTGAGAACACATCCGGACCGCTGGGACAGGGACACACCTTTGCTGTAGGTGCAGCCATCGCGGCCAAATTCCTGGCAGCACGGACCGGAAACCCGACGTTCGAAAAAGAAACTATCTACGCATATATTTCAGACGGAGGAGTGCAGGAAGAAATCTCCCAGGGAAGCGGACGCATCGCCGGCTATCTGGGACTGGACAACCTGATCATGTTCTATGACGCCAACGACATACAATTGTCTACGGAAACGGGCGAGGTCACTTCGGAAGACACTGCCATGAAATACCGTGCATGGGGATGGAACGTTCTCGAAATAAACGGGAACGACTGTGAAGAAATCCGCAAGGCACTTGACGCGGCCAAAGCTGAAGACAAACGTCCTACATTGATTATCGGACATTGTGTAATGGGCAAAGGCGCACGCAAGGCCGACAACACTTCATACGAACATAGCTGCAAGACCCACGGAGCACCTCTGGGAGGCGAAGCATACACCAACACCATCATCAACCTGGGAGGAAATCCGGACGACCCGTTTGTCATCTTTGATGATGTGAAGGAAATCTACACCAAACGCGAAGCCGAGCTGCTGCAGATTGTAGCCGCACGCCATGAGGAAGAAAAAGCCTGGGCAGCAGCCAATCCGGAAAAAGCGGCACAACAAAACGAATGGTTCAGCGGCGTGACTCCCAAAATCGACTGGGACCACATCCAGCAGAAAGCGAACGACGCAACCCGCAACGCATCGGCCAACGTATTGGGCATACTGGCACAGCACGTGCCCAACATGATTTGTGCTTCGGCTGATTTGTCGAACTCCGACAAGACCGACGGCTTCCTGAAGCAGACCCATGCCTTTGTCAACGGAGACTTCAGCGGCGCTTTCCTGCAAGCAGGCGTAGCCGAACTGACCATGGCTTGCTGCTGCATCGGAATGGTACTCCACGGAGGAATAATCGCCGCTTGCGGCACGTTCTTCGTATTCTCCGACTATATGAAACCGGCCATCCGCATGGCGGCTCTGATGGAACTGCCCGTCAAGTTCATCTGGACGCACGACGCTTTCCGCGTGGGTGAAGACGGACCGACACATGAACCGGTGGAGCAGGAAGCCCAGGTCCGACTGATGGAAAAACTGAAAAACCACAGCGGAAAGAACTCCATGCTGGTTCTTCGTCCGGCCGATGTAGAAGAGACCACGGTCTGCTGGAGAATGGCCATGGAAAATACGGATACCCCGACCGCACTGATTCTCTCGCGCCAGAACGTCAACATGTTGCCGGAAGGAAACGACTATTCACAAGCTGCCAAAGGAGCCTATATTGTGGCCGGTTCGGATGAAAATCCGGACGTGGTGATGGTTGCTTCCGGTTCGGAAGTGTCAACGCTGGCAGCCGGAGCGGAACTGCTGCATAAAGACGGTATCAAGACACGCATCGTGTCTGTCCCGTCTGAAGGATTGTTCCGCACGCAAAGCAAAGACTATCAGGAAAGCATTATCCCGTCGGGAGCAAAAGTGTTCGGCCTTACAGCCGGACTGCCTGTCAACCTGCAGGGACTGGTAGGTGCCAACGGGAAAATATGGGGTCTGGAGTCATTTGGCTTCTCGGCACCCTACAAAGTGTTGGATGAGAAACTGGGATTTACTGCAGAAAATGTATATAACCAAGTAAAAGCAATGCTCTGATGAAAATAATTGGACTAGCTTCTGACCATGCCGGATTTGAATTGAAAGAGCACGTCAAGCAATGGCTGGAGAACAAAGGGTGGGAATATAAAGATTTCGGCACTTATTCCTCCGAAAGCTGTGACTATCCGGACTATGCACATCCGCTGGCCGTTGCCGTTGAAAAAGGAGAATGTTACCCGGGAATCGCCGTCTGCGGAAGCGGAGAAGGCATCAGCATGACCCTGAACAAGCACCAGGGAATACGTGCCGCCTTGTGTTGGAAACCGGAAATCGCACGTCTGGCACGCCAGCACAACGATGCCAACATATTGGTCATGCCGGGACGGTTCATCCATACCGACATGGCTGATGAAATCATGACCGAATTCTTCAACGCTTCTTTCGAAGGAGGACGGCATCAGAGACGTGTGGATAAAATACCGGTAAAGCAATGACGAGACCTTTACCGTAAAAATACTCCGGAGGGTGAAGAAGTGTACCCCAACGCTTCTTCACCTCTTTTTATCTTTCAAACACACCGAAAAATGCCAAACACATGAAAATAATTTTATCTATCCTGCTGGCACTATGCCCCTTGCTGGGATTTGCCGATGACAAGAAGAACAACTCCGACCCTAAATATCTCGCCGGAGCCGTCACTTTGGACGATGATGGAAAAATCAGTTTCGGGACAGAAATAAAAGTGGAATCTATTTCCCAACCGGAACTATACGACCTTATGCTCGGATGGGCCAACGAACGCTTCAAACCGGAAGGAGAACTGACGAGCCGGGTAGTCTACACCGATAAGGCGAAAGGCGACATAGCCGTCTCGGCCGAAGAATATGTGGTATTCTCGTCGAGTGCCCTGTCGCTCGACCGCACACGTATCTATTACCAGTATCTCATCCATACAGGGGACGGCGTATGCCGCATGACCATGACACGTATCAGATACTGGTATGACGAAAACCGTGACGGAGGCCAGAAATATACAGCTGAAGAATGGATTACCGATGATATGGCACTCAACAAGAAAAAGACAAAGCTGGCCCCTATCTGCGGAAAATTCAGAAGAGAAACAATCGACCTGAAAGATGCACTGTTCAAGTCGGCTTCCGACATCATCAGACAACATACCCTGACGAATGCAGCAAATATGATAGAAGCCAATGCCATGCAAGTTCCCGCACGAGTTTCCGTCTCTTCTGCAAACCCGTCCGGCGAGCTGAAAGACGCCAAGATAGAACAACTTCCGGCTAACCTGAACGAGATAGCAGAAAAAGGAAGAATCACTCTTACCGCCAATGAAGAAGAAGTAGAAATCAAGGCTGAAAACTGGGGAGGCTTCGGAAAACTTTTCAATAAGGACGTGGCCTACATTCTGGTCGACCAAAGTAAAATAGCCATCAGTGCCCTTGCGGAACATGCCGAATTATACACCGTATCATTCTACATGCCCGGAAATGCCCAAGCAAGCATCACGATTTCCTGCAAGAAAGCAATGTCGAACGAAATGACGGCCGAAGAGCTGAAATCGCTCAATCAAGCCATTGATCCTTCAAAATCCTACAAGATGTATATCGGAGAGATAACGGGAATACAGATGAGGTAGAAAAGGGAAAATGCCCTATATCATAGGCCACAGTACGCAAAAATCTCTTACATTTGCATACTGTGGCCTAGTTGATATAAAATCACCGGATGTCAAGCCCGACAAGAATCATTCCACATAAAGCACAAGCCCTTTCAGATACTCACCCTCCGGATGATAGATATTCACCGGATGGTCAGCCGGTTGGGTCAGCTGGTGTAGAATGCGTACACTACGGCGACTCTGCGCGGCAGCCGTAAACACCGCATTACGGAAGTCCTGCTTGCTCACTACCTGCGAACAGGAGAACGTGAACAGAATCCCTCCCGAACGGATTTTTTCGAAAGCCTTCGCATTGAGCTTGGTATAGCCGCGCAAGGCATTGCGCAAGGCATCCCTGTGTTTGGCAAAAGCAGGCGGATCCAGCACAATCAAGTCATACTGGTTATCCATACGGTCGAGAAACTTGAATGCATCTTCCGCAAAAGCCTCATGACGAGTATCGCCGGGGAAATTCAGCGCCACATTCTGTCTGGTCAAATCAATGGCCTTCGACGAACTGTCCACTGAATGGACCAGTGCAGCCCCTCCACGTAAGGCATAAAATGAAAAACCTCCTGTGTAACAGAACATATTGAGCACATGGCGTCCTGCTGAGTATCTCTCCAGCAATGCCCGGTTATCACGCTGGTCAACAAAGAAACCGGTTTTCTGTCCTTTCAACCAGTCCACATGAAACCTCAAGCCATTTTCCATAGCCACATTTTCCGGACTGCCTCCCTTCAGAAAACCATTCTCCGTACTCATCAGGTCAGCCTTAAAAGGAAGAGTTGTCTCCGACTTATAATAAATATGCTCCACATCATCGCCCATTACCTCACATAAAGCATCGGCCACCTCCATACGGTCAAGATGCATACCGGCTGAATGTGCCTGCATCACGGCAGTGTGGCCGTATATATCAATAATCAGCCCCGGCAGATTGTCTCCCTCACCATGCACCAGACGATAAGTATCGCTTTGCGGATTCCCGACAAGCCCAAGTGCCCGGCGCATATCACGCGCTACAGTAAGCCGACGTACCCAGAACGACCGGTCTACAGGCTCCTGAACAAATGTCAGGACGCGCACCGCAATACTCCCTACCTGATAATGGCCACGTGCCACAAACTCTTTACCGGAAGTATATACATCAACCACCTCGCCCTCCTCCGGATCACCTTCCACACGGGCAATGGCCCCGGAAAACACCCAAGGATGGAACCGTTTGAGGGACTCTTCCTTCCCGGATTTCAAAAAAACGGATTTCATTGTATTCCACATATTTTTATTTCATTCTTCTTTTTCAAATCTTCAAGATACTGATAAATATGCAAACAAGCCCATGCATCAGTCGCCGCATAACACTGCTGGGAAAAAGTCAGAGGTTCAGCCTCCCAGTTGGTCAAACGTTGGGCTTTGGATATTTTCTTCCCGAAAATCACTGCATAAATTTTCTGCAGACTCTTTTCTTCTATTCCGAAATGAGGTACATAATCCTGTAAATCCAACCAATTACCTTTCGCCAGATCACCACTGTTACGGTGACGGATTGAGTCAAAATCATCCTTCAAGGAAAGTCCTACTTTCAGCACCTGATTCTGCAAGAAATCTTCCAGAAAATCAGGGATATCAAAATGAGTCAGCCGAAAAAGGAAACATACATCTGCCGATGCAATCTGCAGAAGCGCGACCTTATGTTTCTTCATCCCTTTACGAAACGAAGGACGTGTCTCCGTGTCTACACCTACCACATCCTGAGTGTTCAGATAATTCACAGCCAATCGTGCCCCCTGCAAGGTATTAACAATCACAATTCTTCCCGGGAAATCCACCTTAGGAAGTCCCGCCAATTTTTCCCTGTCTATTTTTGGAGAAAACGCTATCATCCTGTTCTGAAATTTAAAGTTATTCATCATCACCCATATCAAGACCGGCATAAAGTTCATCTTCAGTGCATGAATCCTCAAACATGTCCGAGTCTTCCCCCTCTGTATTTTCTCGAGCCAGCTGGCGATATTTCACATCATGGAGTGCCCGCATCACATTGACCAGACGCTGGCCCCAGAACTCGGCGAACAATTCACGGCAGATAACCATCGAGTCGTTCATCGTCTGTTGCAGCCCCAACTGGAATACACAAATAAAATCTTTCAAGGGCTGGTAAATGTCGGCCAGGCCTTCAGATATCGTCTGATGAATCGGCGAATCACTGTAGGCCATATCATCCAGAAACACCTCTAGATAATCATCATGTTCGCCCAACAGAACTGCTACAGCTGAACGGATGCTCTCATAATCATTTTCCGTAACAAATGTCTCGGGATCAGCCTCGTCTATCCGGCCGCATTCCGGCAACAAAGAAGCCTTGAGATACAACAAGGAAAGAAGTTTAAGCGCAGTGTCGACAAAATGACTACGTTTTGATTCTGCAGCCCGTTCTAAAAAGCCGCAAAACTCGGCAGCTACAGTTACAAACTCTACCGTATTCTTATTAAAAATCGCTTGAGTGGAATTCTCTTTCATTTTATTCTGCTCTTAATTGAAGCGCAAAGGTAACAAAAAAATTTCTCAGTTCTAGTTTTATTCGTACATTTGCACCACAAATAAGTAAAAAACAAGGCTCAAGAATGATGAAAAAAACAAATACAAAACCCGACGGAAAGAAAAAAGAAATGCTGAAAAAAACCGTAACCGCCATGAAAAGCGAAACAGCTCATTTCATCATCGGACTGTTATGCGTAATTTTCGGAGTTTACATGGTACTGGCCTTCGCTTCGTTTTTCGTCACGGGAGGGTACGACCAAAGCATATTGTCCCAAGCCAACGGGCAGGAACTGCTGGAAACGAATAACCAAATACAAAATTATGCAGGAGCCAGAGGAGCACAGCTTGCGCAATTCCTCATCAACGACGGATTCGGCTTCCCGGCTTTTCTGATTATCCTCTTCCTCATTGTAGCTGGAATGAAGCTGATGAAAGCTTATAACTTCAACCTTATCCGATGGTTCATCGGCT
Source organism: uncultured Bacteroides sp. (assembly GCA_949289295.1). GTDB lineage: Bacteria > Bacteroidota > Bacteroidia > Bacteroidales > Bacteroidaceae > Phocaeicola. Next base: position 3,957 of record CASENM010000040.1, on the reverse strand, counting down.
GTACAATCACTATGATATGGATGTCGGTAGCATTGGGATTCATTTTCAGCAATTTGTTTTCCGATTCATTCATCTATCCGGGAGGACTTCATGGCTACCGAATCAGTCTGTGGCTTCAGTCACAAATCGGCGTTCCGGGACTGATTCTCCTGCTTCTGGGAACCGCCATCCTGTTCAGCGTGGCATTAAGCCGGAAAACGATGTTCGTAGTCCGTACGGCTTTGCATCCCACGCTGAAGAAAAAGGGCTCAAAAATAACAGATAATCTTGCCGGAGAAAAGGATACGGCAACAGGAACTGTACAGGCACCACAGCCAACAAGCTACAAGACAGAAGAAAAACAGACAGAAGAGACGACAACAATAGCAACCGAAGAAACAGATAAAGAAGAAGATGATGACAAGCACCCTTTCGTAGGGACGCCGGCTAAGGAAACCCGACTGCCGGCGGAGGAAGAAATGCAAGAAGAAAACGAGCCTGAAAACGAACCTGAATTTGAAATAAATGATGTCACAAAAGAAGAAGACGAGGAATACAGAGGTCGAATAGACCAGCCCTACAACCCTCGGCTGGATCTGGAGCACTACCATTTTCCCACACTCGACTTACTGAATGATTTCAACGACCATGAGCCGACTATCGATATGGAAGAACAGACGGCCAACAAGAACCGAATCATTAAAGTGTTGAGAAGTTTCGGGATTGAAATCAGTTCCATCAAGGCCAGCGTAGGCCCTACCATCACACTTTATGAAATCACTCCGGCCGAAGGTGTCAGAATCTCAAAAATCCGCAATCTGGAAGACGACATAGCCTTAAGCCTTTCCGCATTGGGTATCCGCATTATCGCACCGATTCCAGGAAAGGGAACTATCGGTATCGAAGTTCCCAATGCCACTCCGCGTATCGTACCCATGCGTTCCATACTGACCAGCAAAAAGTTCCAGGAAACCACATTCGACCTTCCAATCGCTTTAGGTAAAACCATCACCAATGAAGTGTTTATGGTAGATTTGGCAAAAGCGCCCCACATGTTGGTAGCCGGTGCAACCGGGCAAGGTAAATCCGTAGGATTGAATGCTATCGTAACTTCCCTACTCTATAAAAAACATCCGAGCGAACTGAAGTTTGTCATCATCGACCCGAAAAAAGTGGAATTTGCCATCTATGCCCCCATCGAACGGCATTACTTGGCCAAACTGCCCGATACGGAAGATGCCATCATCACCGACACTTCCAAAGTTGTGCAGACGCTCAACTCGCTCTGCGAAGAAATGGATACACGTTACGGACTGCTTCGTGACGCAGGTTGCCGGAATATCAAGGAATACAACAAAAAATTCATCAACCGCCAGCTGAGTCCGGAAAAAGGACACCGTTTCCTGCCTTACATCGTAATCATCATCGATGAATTCGGTGATCTGATCATGACAGCCGGGAAGGAGGTGGAGTTGCCTATTTGCCGTATCGCGCAACTTGCACGGGCGGTAGGAATACATGCCATCATCGCCACCCAGCGGCCCACCACAAACATCATCACCGGTACAATTAAAGCCAACTTCCCGGCGCGAGTAGCTTTCCGGGTGGCTTCAATGATGGACTCACGTACTATTCTGGACCGTCCGGGAGCTCAACAGCTCATCGGAAAAGGTGATATGCTCTATTTGCAGGGGAACGATCCTGTACGCGTGCAGTGTGCGTTTGTCGATACGCCTGAAGTAGAACGCATAGTGGATTACATCAGCAGACAACAAGGATACCCTACAGCCTTCCTGCTTCCGGAAGTGGAAGACAGCAACGGGGCTTCCTCGTCAAATGATGTAGATATGAACCGACTTGACCCTCTTTTTGAGGAAGCAGCACGCCTGCTTATTTACCACCAGCAAGGGTCCACCTCTCTGATTCAACGTAAATTTTCCATCGGATACAACCGGGCGGGACGCATCATGGACCAACTGGAACACGCAGGAATAGTAGGACCAGCCAACGGAAGCAAGGCACGCGAAGTGTTATGTATAGACGAGAATGACCTTCAAATGAGAATGAGCAACCTGAATATTTAACTGTTTCATTGACAAAAAGAACAACTCGCTTATGAAAAAATACATCTTATTCCTCGGAATGACGCTGGCCAGCATGGCCGGTTTCTCCCAACACGATGCGAAAGCCCGTGCCGTGCTCGACAAAATGGCCGAAGCTTACCGCCAAGCCGGAGCTGTCAGCATTCAGTTCTCCGGCACACAAAGCGGACTTCTGAACGTGAAAGGAAACAAATTTTATCTGAAAAGCGGCGGCATAGAAACTTGGTTTGACGGAACAACCCAATGGAGTTACATAAAACAGAATGATGAAGTCAACGTGTCCTCCCCCACTCCCGAAGAACTGCAAAGCATAAATCCCTATGCATTGGTCAATCTCTACAAAAAAGGATTCAACTACATCTACTCAGGAACTCAAAGACACAATGGGAAACAAGGAGAGGAAGTGGTGCTCATCCCCCAGACAGAACAAGATATAAGGCGCATCACGCTTTGTGTCGGGCCCGAATCACAACCACTCTATATCAACATTATGCTACAGAATGGAGATGAACAAGAATTTTTCATACAGTCATATCTCACTTGCCAGAACTTGAATGATTCGTCCTTCAAATTTGACAAATCGAAATATCCACATGCAGAAATCATTGACTTACGTTAAATCTCTTATGCTTCATACGAAAGCATCAGCCTTCCCCATCCAGACTGCATAAAATTCACAGCAAATCCGAAGCCTGAAGAATGGAACTATGAGTCAAATAATCGGGATTTTCCGCATAAATATATATCACACTTCCTCCTTTGATCGAGTCAATGACAGGCCTTGCCAATGATACGGGCAAGGCCGGACATCCGAAACTTCTCCCCAAACGCCCGTTTTTTGCCACAGAAGGATTGGCATAAGCTGCCCCATGCACTACAATGGCTCTCTCACGGGCACGGTCGTTGATGCCTTCTTCCAATCCGTCCAAACGCAAAGAATATCCGTTACTTCCCTGGTAAGTGGAAGAAGTAAGATAAAATCCAAGTGAACTTTTATACGAACCTACTTCGTTCGAAAACGAACGTGCATAATTCTCACCGCTGTTCCTGCCATGCGACACCACCGATGAAAAAAGCATACGGCAACGCTTCATATCAAACACATAAAGCCGTTTCTCAGTAGAAGGTTTGGAGAAATCGATTAAAGTAAGCACCTCACGACGACGTCCGGCAATCCGGTTATATCCTGTAACGGCCTGACGAAACGCCTCCCAATTGACTACCCCTTCAAGTTGCATCGACCGGTAAAGACACGCCGCTTTATCTGCTTCTGTCTTTGCATCAGTGATAGGCACCTCCGAATGCAATCCGCCCGTACCCATATATGTGTACGGGAAAATCAGCAGACATACAGAAAAAACAAATCTTCTCACCGTATCACTCCATCTGAAGCGACACGAAAACTTACTCATAAAATTTTGCATGAAATAATCGTCTGGAATTCCACTGCAAAGGTACAAGTTTTTCTTTTTGGCCAACAAAGAAATTGTCAGAATTTTTCCAATCAGCCAACAATCAAATCTTCACAATCAAATCTGCCGTCTTAAAAAACGCTTCGGTGTTTTACCTGAAACGTCCCGTTGTTTGAAATAAAACGCCGAAGCGTTTCCCCCTGCAATCACCAGACCAATCACAGAAAAAACATGACGTAACACCACACGGCTGGCGGACAGCGAATTAGACGGAACGCCGCAGAACGCCGATCTGCCCGGGGACAAAATAACAGGCCCGACACCCAAAATAACGCCACCTTTTCTTGCAAACCTTAATGGAAAAACTTAACTTTGTACGAGTTTTAAGAGATACAGCATATCATAATATGACAGGGAATAAACCTTCAAATCTATATACTAGGGGACGGCGGCGAAGGATTCCG
>CASENM010000039.1 GCA_949289295.1 uncultured Bacteroides sp. | reverse complement strand
TCGGATTGGTGGGGAACTGAAGAAGTATTACGAAAGGAAAGTTGCCGAAGGCAAGAACAAGATGTCCGTCATCAATGCGCTACGAGCCAAAATTGTAGCAAGAATGTTTGCGGTCATCAAAAGAAATGAGAAATATAAACCCATTTTATCGTAAATAATTTGCAAAAATCATAGTAGTATGGACTCAATCTGAGCGGCAACATTTCCTTGAATGCCGGACACGATGATGACCGGGCTGTGGAGTTGGAACAGGAGGATGAGGCCTGGGGATGGTTGCTTGAGCAGGGAGCCTCGTTGATTCAGACAGACCGTCCCGTCTTGTTGTTGGATTATTTGAATACTCAGGGAAGGCGGTGAAAGAATGTGCCCTGATACAGATGTAAAGGATTTCCGTTCAGGGCAGCATCGCGGTTTATTTATGTATGGCTTTTAGCGACTCCTTGCAAAGTCCGTTCAGTCCGCATTCGTGGCATTTGGGATTGCGTGCCGTACACACGTAGCGTCCGTGGAGGATCAGCCAGTGATGGGCGGTAGGGATGATTTCTTCAGGGAAGTATTTTGTCAGGTATTTCTCGGTGGCCAGCGGAGTGGTACAGCTCGTGGGCACGAGACCGATGCGGTGGCTTACGCGGAACACGTGGGTGTCGACTGCCATGGCCGCCTTGTGGAACACCACGCTCTGGATGACGTTTGCCGTCTTGCGTCCCACTCCGGGCAGCTTCACCAGTTCCTCCAGTGTGTCGGGTACCTGGCTTTGGAAGTCCTTCACCAGCATTTTGGCCATCCCTACCAGATGCTTGGCCTTGTTGTTCGGGTAGCTTACACTTTTTATGTACTCAAACACTACTTCGGGTGTGGTGGCAGCCAACGCTTCCGGCGTGGGGAAATCGTGAAACAGCGGAGGGGTGATCATGTTTACCCGTTTGTCGGTGCATTGCGCACTCAGGATGACGGCGATGAGCAGTTGGAACGGGTCATCGTAATGCAATTCCGTTTCGGCCACAGGCATGGCTGTCTGGAAATATTCAGTCACTTTCTGATAGAGTTCTTTCTTTCTCATGTCTCAATACCATTTTTTGCGTCGGAAATAAAAATAAAGTCCCGTGCCCAGCAGAAGCATCAGCAGCCATGCGAACAGGTAGCCGAACTTCCAGTCCAGCTCGGGCATGAATTTGAAATTCATTCCCCAGATTCCGGCAAGGAATGTCAGAGGGATAAAGATGGTGGAAACAATGGTTAGTTGCTTCATGATGTTGTTCATCTGCCGGTCGTTGTTGGTCAGATAAAGGTCGAGCAAGGCGGAAATCATGTCGCGGCAACCTTCAAGTGTCTGCAATACGAACTGCAGGTGGTCGTTCACATCATTGTAAAACGGTCGGCTGGCTTTGTGAATCAGATTGTTTTCGGTGTGGAAGAGTTTGCTGAACTGTTCCTTCAGCGGAAGGATGCTTCGCTTGATGAGGCGGAAATTGCGGCGGTACTGCTGGATTTCCTCAATGCCGGGGTTGACATCGGTGGAAGAGAGAAGCCTTTCTTCCAGATCTTCCAGTCCGTCCTCCATCTTGGAGATGATTGACATGAAGCTGGCCATCACGCTGTTGAGCATGACACTCATCAGGTAGTCCGACTGGCGGTTGCGTATTCGGAGCACATTGTCGGCAAGTGCCGTGTTGATTTCGTTGAAGAAGTCCGTTTCCCGTTCCAGAAAGGTCAGCACGAAATTCTCACCCTGTACGATGCAGAACTGTTGGGGCGTATATTCGTTTTCTTCGTTCGGGGAAAGCTGTTTCAGTAATACGACGTTATAGGTGTCGTGCTCTTCGATTTTTGTGAGATGCTGCGAGTTGAGTATGTCCTGTGTCGTAAGGAAGTCTACGTGGAAACAAGTGCACAGTTCCTGTATGGTTTCCGTGTTTTCCAGTCCGTGGACCTGAATCCAGTTGATGGCATCCTCTCGCAGATACGGCCGGATCTCTTCCAGATTCTTTCCGTTTGCCGTCTGGATTTCCTTGGCATTGTAGCTGCACAGATGCAGGTGGGTGGGAGTACGGCTCTCTCCGATATAGTTCAGTTCTTCGCTCAGCAGATTGTTTCTTGCCATGACTTTCCACTTTTGTTGTGAGCAAATATACGGGTTTCTTTGTAATCCGGCAAATTCTTTGTACTTTTGCGCCCGACAAAAGCGAACATTCACTTGCGATGAGAGTGCGGTTGCTTTTCTCGCCACGAATGACACAGGCTTATACCTTTGTGGGTTAAGTTCTGAAACAGGTTTTTCCTTCTGTGTAATCCGTGGTGACAAACAAGCCAGCCTTCTCTCCGTGTATTCTAGAACACCACGTAAAAAACAGGAGCGATGAAGAAAGAACATCTCGTATCGGTGCCTTTCATGGTCTTAGGCATCGTGTTTTGTGTCTGCCTGGTGGCAGCCAATCTTTTGGAGACCAAAGTCGTACAGTTGGGACCGGTGGCTGTGACAGCCGGTCTGCTGGTTTTTCCTATTTCATACATTATCAATGACTGCATAGCCGAAGTATGGGGATTCCGGAAAGCGCGTCTGATTATCTGGATGGGTTTTCTGATGAATTTCCTGGTAGTCGCATTGGGACAGATTGCCGTGGCTCTTCCCGCCGCCCCGTTCTGGGAAGGGGAAGAGGGATTCAATTTTGTGTTCGGTATGGCTCCCCGGATTGCAACGGCCAGTCTGCTGGCTTTTCTGGTCGGTTCGTTCATGAACGCTTATGTAATGAGCCGTATGAAAGTGGCTTCACACGGAAAGCATTTTTCGTCCCGTGCCATTTTGTCTACGGTGGCCGGTGAGAGTGCCGACTCGCTGATTTTCTTTCCGCTGGCTTTCGGCGGGCTGATGCCGTTGGAGGAGCTGGGAAAGATGATGCTGGTGCAGGTGGTGCTCAAGACATTGTACGAGATCGTCATTCTTCCTGTGACAATCCGTGTGGTCCGTTATGTGAAACGGGTGGACGGGAGCGATGTATATGATGAGCATATTTCCTACAATATATTGAAAATAAAAGAAATATAACATACTATGAATCATGATGCAGCTTTGGTGGTGTTCAGCGGAGGACAGGACTCCACTACTTGCCTGTTTTGGGCGAAGAAGCGTTTCAGGAAAGTCTATGCGTTGAGCTTTCTTTACGGGCAGAAACATGAGAAGGAAGTGGAACTGGCCCGTGCCATTGCGGAGAAGGCGGAGGTGGATTTCCATGTGATGGACGTGTCGTTTGTCGGCCGTCTTGGAAAAAATTCTCTGACTGACTTGTCCGTCAAGATGGATGAGGAAAAGCCGGCGGACTCTTGTCCGAATACATTTGTGCCGGGACGTAACCTGTTTTTTCTGAGCATTGCGGCGGTGTACGCCCGTGAGCTGGGTGTGAGTCATCTGGTGACCGGTGTGTCGCAGACCGATTTCAGCGGCTATCCCGACTGCCGTGATTCGTTCATCAAGTCGCTCAATGTGACCCTGAATCTGGCGATGGACGAGCAGTTTGTCATCCATACTCCGCTGATGTGGATTGACAAGGCGCAGACCTGGGCGTTGGCCGATGAACTGGGAGTGCTTGATTTGGTGCGCAATGAGACATTGACCTGCTATAACGGCATTCCGGGTGACGGTTGCGGACATTGTCCGGCATGTAAATTGCGTAGAGAAGGATTGGAAAAGTATCTGGCGACAAAAAATAAGATGAAGAATGGAAAGGAAAGATGAACTGACTTTATTGGGAAACAAGCACACGGTATATAAACAGGATTATGCGCCCGAAGTGCTCGAATCGTTTGTCAACAAGCATCCGGAGAATGACTATTGGGTGCGTTTCAACTGCCCCGAGTTCACCAGCCTTTGTCCCATTACGGGACAGCCTGATTTCGCGGAGATCCGTATCAGTTATTTGCCTGACATGAGGATGGTGGAGAGCAAGAGCCTGAAACTTTATCTGTTCAGTTTCCGTAATCACGGTGATTTCCATGAAGACTGTGTGAACATCATCATGAAGGACTTGATCAGGTTGATGGATCCGAAATACATTGAGGTGACCGGCATCTTTACTCCCCGTGGGGGAATCTCCATTTATCCGTACTGCAACTACGGCCGTCCGGGTACAAAATATGAGGAGTTGGCCGAATACCGGATGAAGAATCATGATTTGTAGGTTCTCAGGAAAATTCCAGTCCGAACTCTTTCTGAAGCTGTAGAAGACTGGGATTTTTTTGACTCATCATCTGGAATTTTTCCAGGTGGCTGTATGCCCGTGCATTTTCATTTGTTTCACTGACTCGAACGCTCATTTTGATTTTCCGGTTGTGGAGTTGCTTGCGGAGGTATTCTTCAATCTGTGGAGCAAGACGCAACATGTTTTTTTGTACCATCTCGTTGTCGACTACTACTTCAAATGTGGTTTGGTCTTTTTGTAATGTCGGATGCATGTTTTTCATTCTTCCTGCATTGGCCGCTTCCTCTTTTGACAGTTTGGTCGTGAAGTCTCTCCAGTAATATACTAAGTCTTTTTCGTTAAAGATATAATCTTCCCAGCTCTCGTTCGCTATAGGGGTAACCTTTGAAGAAGGTGCTGTGGCAGAAATCGGAGTGGGTTGTGGCTGACGGCGTATGGATGTGTTTAAACTGCCAGCTTTCATGACCGGAATTTTCTTTTCTGTCTGGGATGCTGCCCGTGAGGATACGGTCGAAGATTGTTTGTTCGGTTCTTCTGCATGTTGAGCCTGATAAACGGGAGGTTGTTGCCGGACTGTAGAGGCATAGGCCGTTTCTGCACTGGGTGCGGCCTGGATTGTAGGCTGCTGTGCGGTCTGCTTTTGTGGGGGTGCTTGGTTGAAAACGGGGTTAAGTGACTTTTTGGGGTCTTGTTCTCCCTCTGTCACGTCTGAATCCCCATTTAGTTGGGCTACCTGTATCAGTGTCAGTTCAATCAGAAGTCTTTTGTTTTTGCTCAGTCTGTAGTTCAGGTCACAGTCATTGCATAATTTCATGGCTTTATAAAGGAACTGCGGAGAGCATTTTTGTGCTTGTTGCTGATAGTGTTCGCGTATGGAGGCTCCTACCTCCAACAGTTTTAATGTAGAGGAATCACGGCTTACCAGCAAGTCGCGGAAATGGGAGCTTAATCCGGTGATGAAATGGTTGCCGTCGAATCCTTTCTGCAGAATGTCATTGAATATCAGCAGACAGTCGGTAACCTTATTCTCCAGGAAGCAGTCTGTGAGTCTGAAATAATATTCATAATCCAATACGTTCAGGTTTTCGATGACACTGTTGTATGTGATGTGCCCGTTGGTAAAACTTACTACCTGATCGAAGATGGAAAGTGCGTCACGCATACCTCCGTCGGCTTTTTGGGCAATGATGTTCAACGCTTCCGGTTCGGCGTCGATTTGTTCTTTTTTTGCCACATTTTCCAGATGCTCTACAATGTCGGCGACATTGATGCGGTTGAAGTCATAAATTTGGCATCGGCTTAAGATGGTGGGCAGAATCTTATGTTTTTCAGTAGTAGCCAAAATGAATATGGCATGATGTGGCGGCTCCTCCAGTGTTTTCAGGAAGGCGTTGAAGGCGGCTGTAGAAAGCATGTGAACCTCATCGATGATATACACTTTATATTTGCCGATTTGGGGCGGTATTCTTACTTGTTCGATGAGGCTTCTGATATCTTCTACCGAATTGTTGGATGCCGCATCCAGTTCGTGTATGTTGTAGGAGCGCTGTTCGTTGAATGCGCGGCAGGATTCACATTCGTTGCATGCTTCCCCGTCGGCAGTGGGATGGAGGCAGTTGATGGTTTTTGCGAAGATACGTGCGCAGGTGGTTTTTCCTACCCCTCTGGGACCGCAGAACAAGTAGGCATGTGCCAGTTTCTGGCTTGCAATGGCATTTTTGAGTGTAGTGGTCAATGCGCGTTGGCCTACGACTGTGTCGAATGTAGAAGGGCGGTATTTTCGTGCTGAAACTATGTAATTTTCCATCTGCTGAATTTTTCTTTGTTTGTTCATGCAAATGTACATAAAATCTTTGTCGTTCCATGGAGTAGATTGGAAATAATTTCTATCTTTGCGTGATGAAAATGGAAGAAGAATCATGAGAAAATTGGCTGAAATTTGGTTGTTTGTAAGTCGCCATAAGTATTTGGTGACATCTGCTGTATTTGTGTTGATTATCGGTTTCCTGGATGAAAACAGTTTGGTTCAGCGGGTGTCGCATCACCGTGAAATTCATCAGTTGAGATCTGAAATTGAACAATACAGAAAGCAGTATGAAGAAGACAGCAAGAGTCTGAAAGAATTGACTTCAAACAAGGAGGCTCTTGAGAAAGTGGCTCGTGAAAAGTATCTGATGAAACAAAAAAATGAAGATATATTTGTTTTTGAAAGTGAGATTGAGAAAGAATGAGAGGAAAAGTTGCTGATTTCATCGCTCTTTGCGGAGCCGCGGTTTTGTTTGTGGGACTTGTCTTGCAGTTTTTTCGTTTTGAAGCGGCTCCATACATTTATCTTGTGGGAGCTGTTTTGTTTGCCTATGTGCAGGTGGTTGTCATGGGTTATGAAGGGAAGAATATGGTGATACGCCGTTTGCGTCGCCAGCAGATTTTAGGTGCCATGCTTCTGATATTGACCGGGGTGATTATGTTGTTGTGGGAACGGAATGAATGGGTATTGTGTCTGACTGTCGCTGCGGTTCTTGAATTATATACAGCCTTCCGGATACCTCAGGAAGAATCGAAAGAAGAGAATTCATTATAGTCATGAAAGAAAAATATTGGAAATATTCGCTGATCATTTTTATCATTGTCCTTGGATATATCTTGTTTCGTCAGGCGCAACCTTATATGAATGGAATATTGGGTGGGTTCACTCTTTATCTCCTTTTGCGTAATGTGACATTCTGGTTGCAGACTAAGATGAAACCGGCTCTGGCGGTATGGCTGGTGACTTTGAGTACAACGCTTTTCATTCTGATTCCTTTTTCGTTGTTCGGATGGGCGTTGGTCGGGCAGATTTCCCAGATGCATTTTGACACAGAATCTATCATCCAGCCCGCCTGGAAGGTGATTGATTTTGTGAAAGCCCGTACAGGATTTGACATTTTGTCTGAAAAGTCGTTGGCTTTCTTGGTTGCGCAGGCTTCTTCCATCGGGCAGTCGGTCATGTCTGGTGTCAGCGATTTGCTGATAAATTTGTGTGTGGCCATCATGCTGTTGTTTTTTATGCTTTACGGAGGGAAGCGGATGGAACATTATATCTCGACTTTGCTTCCGTTTGATGAAAGCAACAAACAGGAAGTTCTGTCGAAAATAGAGTTGATGGTTCGTTCGAATGCGATAGGCATTCCTTTGCTTGCGGTAATTCAGGGGGTGATTTCTTTTGGTGGGTATTTGCTCTGCGGCGCGCCGAATCCCGTGCTGAGTGCCATGCTGACCGCTTTCGCTTCCATTATACCTTTGGTTGGGACGGCTCTGATATGGATTCCTATTACTGCTTATTTTTTAGTGATAGGCGATTGGGTTGATGCGTTGGTTATGTTTGGTTATGGAGGCATTGTCATTTCCCAGTGTGATAATCTGATTCGTTTTTTGCTTCAGAAGAAGATGGCTGACGTACATCCATTGATTACGATATTCGGTGTTGTGGCCGGACTGCCTTTGTTTGGATTTATGGGTGTGATTTTTGGTCCTTTGCTTGTTTCGCTCTTCTTGTTGTTTTTGGATATGTTCCGTGAAGAGTATCTGGTTGATGAAAGACGGCAAAAGAAGGATTAGTTTCAATCTGTCTTTTTCTGAATCTTCTGGTTGATGAAGGTCATGATTTGTTCATAATCGTCAGGATGGAACCATGAAATCTCAGGGTCACGTTTGAACCATGTCATTTGTTTGCGTGAGTAAATCCGTGTGTTCTGTTTTATTTTTTCAATGGCGAATGGAAGAGTCCATTTGCCGTCAAGATAATTGAACAGTTCTTTATAACCTACCGTATTCAGTGAATTTAAATGTTTGTAAGGATAGACAGCTTTGGTTTCATCTATCAGTCCTTCATCTATCATCTGGTCCACACGGCGGTTGATTCGTTCGTATAATTCCTCTCTTTCTCGGCATAAACCTACTTTCAGAATGTTGAAAGGCCTTTCTTTATGAGTCTGTGTGCGGAATGAAGTGTAGGTCTTTCCAGTCATGTAGCAGATTTCCAAAGCATGTATTACACGCTTGTAATTTTTCAGGTCCACTATACTGTAATATTCCGGGTCGAGCAGTTTCAGTTCGGCGCAGAGTTGTTCCAGCCCTTCCGTTTCATAACGGTGGAGCATAAGCTCACGCGTTTCCTTGTCTACTGTGGGAATATCGTCGATGCCTTTACATACAGCATCTATGTACAGCATCGATCCGCCTGTCATTACTTGGATAGGGTTGTGCGCAAACAGTTTGTCCAGCGTTTCTAATACTTCTGATTCATATTGTGCAGCACTGTAATAATCTGTAAGTTGTAATGTCCCGACAAAAAAATGTTTCACGCGTTGCAGTTGTCGGGAAGTTGGAGCCGCTGTCCCGATTTTTAAGTCAGCATAGAGTTGTCTGGAATCGGAGGAAATAATTGAAGTGTGATATTTTTCTGCGATTTTCAGGCTGAGTTCTGTCTTTCCGACTCCAGTAGGGCCTATGAGTACGATTAATGTCGGTTTGTTCATATCGGATTGAATATGGCACGGATTGCTTTATGTCTTGGCATTTTTTTCGGCAATCCGTGCATCCATGTTTTCCGGTTGGTTAATATTTGTCATCGTATGGATTCCCTTCATCCAGTCCGAAACCGTCTTGGTCAAAGTCTTCCATGTCGTATTGCTCGTCTCCGTAAAAGTTCTCGTCCAAGTCGAGAGCACTGTTGCTGTTCATCTGTTCGTCGAAGTCGATAATCTGTTTCGGAGCTTCTCCGATTTTACGTGTGCATACTGCCTTGTCCAGGTCTGTTCCCGTAATGATTTCCGAGAGCTCGATGAAGAACACCCTTTCTGCCAGAGGGTCGAACACGTACAGAAGCTTTTGTTTTTCATCTTCCAGCAGTTCACTGAGACGGGTATCTTTCATGACAAATGTGTCTTCTTCTGATGAGCTTTGGCCCATATCTTCCAGTGTGATTTCGGTTTCTTTCTCCCAGTCATCGTCACAAGTGAAGAATGAAGTCATCTGGTCATCTTTATACCCTGTTGATTTGATAATTGCTTCGTGCAGGTCATAGAATGAAGCGTCCGAGTCAATCTTGATTTCTCTTAGAAAATCATCTGCTTCATCCGATATGATTCTAAATTTGTATACCATTGTAATATTTTTTATTATATTATTTTTTCGGTAATCAGGCTGTGAATAGGATATGAATTTATCGTATAATCCCTCTTTGGGAATTCTCGACGAACGAGATGATATACTCAATTTCTTTGCTCATCGGGATTTCTTCCCGTACTTGTTCAAGTGCTTCGGAAACTACCTTTCCGCTATTGTAGATAATACGGTAAGCATTGTGGATATTTTCAATCAATTCATTGGAGAACCCTCTGCGGCGTAATCCTACGATGTTGATGCCACAATAAGCTATCGGGTCTCTGCCGGCGATGATGAATGGCGGAATGTCTTTGCTGAACCGGCATCCTCCTTGAATCATTACAAATCCTCCCACGCGGCAGAATTGGTGCATCAGTACGTTGGCACTTACTATGGCGTTGTCGTCAATGATTACCTCTCCGGCCATTTTGGTAGAGTTCCCGATGATACATCCGCTTCCTACAAATGTGTCATGGGCCACATGGACTCCCTCCATCAGAAGGTTGTTGTCGCCGACCACTGTCTTTCCTTTGGCGGCGGTTCCCCGGTTAATGGTTACATTCTCTCTGATTGTGTTGTTGTTCCCTATTTCAGCCGTGGTTTCTTCTCCATGGAATTTCAGGTCCTGTGGAATCGCTCCGATGACAGCGCCCGGAAAAATGCGGTTGTTGTCACCGATGCGTGCACCGTACAGGATATTGGCGTTCGGCATAATGACATTGTTGTCACCGATCACCACATTCTTGTCGATAAAGACAAATGGTCCGATTTCTACATTCTTTCCTATTTGTGCATCCGGATCTATATAAGCAAGTGGACTTATCATAGTTATTTGTTTTTTACGATTTGTGCCATAAACTCAGCTTCGCAGACAATCTTTTCGCCTACGAAAATATATCCTTTCATGGTAGAGATGCCTCTACGGATGGGAGCCATCAGTTCTACCCGGAAAATAAGTGTATCACCCGGAACTACTTTTTGTCTGAACTTCACATTATCTATTTTCAGGAAATAAGTGGAATACTTTTCAGGTTCGTCAATGGAATTCAGCACCAACAGTCCTCCCACCTGAGCCATTGCTTCAATCTGCAGGACTCCGGGCATGACCGGTTCTTGTGGGAAATGGCCCTGGAAGAAAGGTTCGTTAGAGGTTACATTCTTGACCCCGACAATATAGTTTGCACCGAGACTGATTACTTTGTCGACCAGTTGGAAAGGATAACGATGGGGAAGAAGTTCCCTGATCCGGTTTACATCCATCAGCGGCGGTTCGTTGCAGTTGTAAATCGGGGCCTGTATTTCGTGTTGGCGGATTTCTTTCCTTATCTGCCGGGCAAACTTGTTGTTGATGGTGTGGCCGGGACGTGTGGCGATGATACGTCCTTTAATCGGTTTTCCTATCAGTGCCATGTCGCCGATGATGTCCAGCAGTTTATGGCGTGCCGGTTCGTTTGGCCATACCAGAGGGATGTGATTGATGTATCCCAGATGGTTTGCGTCCAGATGTGGAACTCCCATTACGTCTGCCAGCTTGTCGAAATTTTCCTGGGTCATCTGTTTTTCGTAGATGACAATCGCATTGTCCAAGTCTCCTCCTTTGATGAGTCCGGCATTCAGTAGCGGCTCGATTTCACGGACGAAGACGAAAGTACGTGCCGATGCGATTTCCGACGGGAAGTCTTCCATATTTTCCAGCGTTGCATATTGGTTGGTCAAGATCTTCGAGTCGTATGAAATCAGTGTGTTGACACTGAATTTGTCATCAGGAAGTACAATGATGGACGAACCGGTCTGTTCGTCACGGAATTCAATCTTCGATTTGATTATGTAATAGTCTTTGGGGGCTGCCTGCTCCTCAATTCCTACTCGTTTGATGCATTCCACGTATGCCTTTGCACTTCCGTCCAGAATCGGAATTTCCGGTCCGTCTACCTGAATCAGACAGTTGTCTATTCCGGCAGCATAAAGGGCAGCCAATGCGTGTTCTACTGTGCTGACTTTTACCCCATTTTTTGCAAGAACCGTACCGCGGGTCGTGTCAACCACGTTTTCAGCCACCGCATCAATGACGGGTTGGTCATCGAGGTCTATGCGCTGTATCTTGTACCCGTGATGCTCAGGGGCAGGATTAAAAGTGACGGTAAGTTTGACTCCGGTATGAAGTCCTTTTCCGTTCAGCGAAAAACTGCCTTTTAATGTCTGTTGTTTCAACATGGGCTTATTTATTTAGTCGTTTTTTTAATTCTTCCATTTCTTTCTGCAGACGTCCGAGTTCTGTGTACATTTCCGGCAATTTCTTGTAAATGGCTGCCGAGCGGGCGAACTGTTTCGGGTCGATTGCCGGATATCCCATCAGCGTCTCCCCTGATTTGGTGTTCCCCGGTATGCCCGACTGGGCGCCGACTGTCACATGGTCACCTATCTTTATATGTCCCGCTATGCCTACCTGTCCTCCGAACATGCACCATTCGCCGATTTTGGCCGAACCGGCTACACCTCCTTGAGAAGCCATTACGGTGTGGCTTCCTATTTCCACATTATGGGCCACCTGAATGAGGTTGTCGAGCTTGACTCCTTTGTGGATGACCGTCGCTCCCATTGTAGCTCTGTCAATGCAGGTGTTTGCGCCGACTTCCACGTTGTCTTCTATGATGACGATTCCGATTTGAGGTATTTTTTCATATCCTTCAGGTGAAGGGGCAAACCCGAATCCGTCCGCTCCGACTACGGCGCCTGCGTGCAGGATGCAGTTGCTTCCGATACGGCAGTCGTGATAAATTGTCACGTTAGGATAGAGAATGGTGTTCGAGCCTATCTTGACGTTGCTTCCTATGGTTGCATGGGGATGGATATAGACATTGTCGCCTATTTCCGCTCCCTCTTCAATGCTGGCAAAGGGGCCGATATATACATCTTTCCCTATTTTTGCGTTTCCGGCAATGGAAGCCAACGGACTTGTTCCTTTTTTCTTGGGCACACTTTGTTCGTAGAGAGTCATCAGCTTGGCCAGACTTTCGTATGCGTTTTCTACCTTTATGAGGGTAGTGTTGATTTCATGCTCCGGACAAAAGTCATTGTTTACCAATACGATTGATGACTTCGTGTCATAAATATAGTGTGTATATTTGGGGTTTGAAAGAAAAGACAATGCGCCGGGGATACCTTCTTCAATCTTGGCAAAAGTATGCACTTTCGCATTTTCGTCTCCTATGATGATTCCGTTTATGTATTCCGCAATTTGTTTCGCTGAGAACTCCATAATATTATTTTTTCTTCCTTGGTTTTCTTTTTGTTGTCAAGCATTTGGCACGCTTCTGCGAAGCGTTCTCCTACTTAATTATGCAAATTAAATGCTTTTTTTTTAGAAAACAGTGAAAAATGCCAGTTATTTGCGGATATAGTTCATTAATTTCTTGTAAAAGTTCCGGCAGATAGTCAAAAAACGGGATTGTCCGCCGTTTTTCCGGGTGTCGGGTGTATCAGTCCGGTTGCGGCAAGCTTTCTTGGAAATCAGGCGTTTGCTGCGGACCGGACTGAGTATAGGGGGTTAGAGGATGTTTTTCAGCTGCTCTTCCATTTGCATTTGCACTTTATGTGCTTCTTCTCCTGCTGTTTTTGCGAAATTTTCACTTTTGTCTGCATAGATGATGGCGCGGCTGGAGTTGACAATCAGTCCGCATTCTGGGGTCATGCCGTATTTGCATACTTCTTCCAGCGAGCCGCCTTGTGCGCCGATTCCGGGAACCAGCAGGAAATGGTTCGGAACAATCTTGCGGATGTCTTCGAACATGCGTCCTTGGGTGGCGCCCACTACATACATCATGTTTTCGTCATTCGCCCATTGCTGTGATTTGCGGAGCACTTTCTCAAACAGGCGTTCGCCTTCTTTGTCTTCGGTCAGCTGGAAGTCGTGCGAGCCTTTGTTGGATGTCAGTGCAAGCAGGATGACCCATTTCCCTTCGTAAGTGAGGAAGGGAGTCACACTGTCCTCGCCCATGTAGGGGGCTACGGTCACGGAGTCGATGTCCAGTTCTTCGAAGAACGTGCGGGCGTACATGGCTGAGGTGTTCCCGATGTCACCGCGTTTCGCGTCGGCGATGATGAACTGGTCCGGATAGTTTGATTTGATATATTGTACCGTTTTCTCAAAAGCAATCCAGCCCTTTACGCCCATGCTTTCATAGAAGGCCAGATTCGGTTTGTAGGCGATGCAGTAAGGGGCGGTCGCGTCGATAATGGCTTTGTTGAAAGCGAAGATGGGGGCTTCTTCTTTCAGCAGATGTTCCGGAATCTTCTTGATGTCGGTGTCCAGACCTACACAAAGGAATGATTTCTTGCGCTTGATGTTCTCAAAAAGTTGTTGTTTGTTCATATCGGTTTGTTTTTGATGGTTATTTCATAAATAGGTAGCCGCTTAGTTGGAGAGAAGAATCTTTGCCTTTTCTGGGATTATACCAGAAATAGGTCGGATAGAACGCATACTTCCCCGACTTGCTGTCAATTCGCACCGGAGGAATTTTACCGGATTCGTTTTCTTCATCCCATTTTTCTAATGCCTTAATGTCTAAGGAAATGGAATCTCCGGCGTTTTCAATCCACTTGTCCAAAGGAACGGATAGTGTTCCCGTCCGGCATTCCTCCGGGGGGAAAAAGAAGGTGTTCTGTTGGCCGTCTCCGATGAAACGTGTGTATCCTTCGGGTATTTCCATCGGTTTCGTGTCATCGAAGGAACCGACAAGTATGTTTGTTTCTGCGGGTGTCGTTACCACCTTGTCATAAAAGTCCACATCCTCGGTTACGATGTCACGGATGCTTTCCCATCCGAAGGCGTATCGCATGTATTCGAGCTTGCCGTTTATCTCCTTTGCTTTTTCTTCGGGCAGGGTGTCCACCCACTTTTCATATTGACGGTTTGAAAATGGCAGCTTGTTTTTGTCCGCTTGTGCCGTCAACTCTTCGATATTGTGCCGTAAAGTCCGGCGGGTTATGCTGGCAAAATTTATCGGGAATACGGAAGTCAGCAGGAAGATGATGGCAAAGGATATCGGAATCCAGTTGATGCGTTTGGCTTTGGTCAGGAACAGTCCGATACATACCCCGTAGCACCAGATGTTAAAGGTGGCGAGATACAGACGGTTGATGGTGATTCCGTAATCGTTGAACCGCCGTGCGATGCCCACGCTCATGAGCACGAGCAGGGGAAGCACAAGCATGGGAAGCCAGCGTGCGATGCGTTCGTCCCACTTGCCGGGCAGAGCCATGCGGGTGGGGTAGATGCAGAACTCAATCGCGACGCACCCCATCATAAGAACCGTGACTAACCATGATACCCACCCGTCGGGAAGTTCCCAATTTGCGAGTATCTTTGCGGCGTATACATACAGCACCAGCAGATAGGCTCCGGTAAGCGGAAGAAGAAGATAGTGTGCTGCCGTGTTCAGAAAGCTCCGGGCAAGCGGCCTGCGGTCGTGTTTGGCTTTTCCTTTCGGGAGAAGTCCCAGAAACAGCATCATGGCAAGCAGCACATTGCACAGAATGGTGATGTAGCCATATCCTCGGGTGTCAATGTCCAGTCCGAAAAGCTTTTGGAGTGAGAACAGCAGCAGGCAGAGCCCTCCGCTCATGATGCTTCCCATAATGTTGGCCGTGACAAACGAGCCGAGGCTGGACAGGGCGAAATTCCAGCTCGGCACATCGTTTTTCTCCCGGAAGAAAGAGAGGAAGAATACCGAAAGACCCAATGCCAGGATGGCGGCGGAGTGGGCGATGATGATTTCCGTCCATACGCGGTCCGGTGATTGGAAATAAAGGAAACAGGTGTCAGCCAGCAGAAGCGCGTGCCCGATGGAGTGCGTGACGAGCCTGGTCGCCTTTCTTTTCATCTCCTCGCTCCACAGATGGAGGGTGAGTGAGAGCAGCGTGCCCACGGAAAGATAGTAGCTGATGGTGTAGACCAGCTTATCGTTGGAAACATTTCCTTCTACGGCCAACAGATAAATCAGGTGTCCGGTCAGGGCAAACACAAATACAACCGTAACCGGAAAGCGTCTCAGACAGTTTTGAAAGGCTTCCGCTATGGTATAAACCGCTCTTTTGATAAAAGTCTCTGCCATATTGTTACAATTGCATGAGGAATTAAGAATGACGGATGGGGAATAGCCATATGGCAGATGTTGTAACCTAATTCTTCATTCTTAACTCTTTATTCTTCATTTGATCTATAGTTCGCTCTCTTTCAGCCTTTCCGCATTTTCTGCCACAATCAGGTGGTCGATGCAGTCCTGTATGTCCCCGTCCATGAAGGCGGCCAGATTATAGATGGTATAATTGATGCGGTGGTCGGTAATCCGTCCTTGCGGATAGTTGTAGGTGCGGATTTTTGCCGAACGGTCGCCCGTGCTTACCATCGTCTTGCGTTTCGATGCGATGTCATCAATATATTTTTGGTGCTCCTTGTCGTAGATGAAAGTGCGCAGGCGTGCCAGAGCCCGTTCCTTGTTCTTCGGCTGGTCGCGTGTCTCCGTACACTCAATCAGGATTTCTTCCACTACACCCGTATTCGGATTTTTCCAGTTGTAGCGCAGACGTACGCCCGATTCCACCTTGTTTACATTCTGTCCTCCTGCACCGCCGCTCCGGAACGTGTCCCATTTGATTTCTCCTTCGTTGATTTCCACGTCGAAAGGTTCCGCCTCGGGCAGAACGGCTACGGATGCGGCGGATGTGTGCACACGTCCTTGTGTCTCAGTGGCGGGCACACGCTGTACGCGGTGGACTCCCGACTCGTATTTCAGCGTGCCGTACACTTTCTCGCCCGTTACGGAGCAGATGATTTCCTTGAAGCCTCCGGCCGCTCCTTCGTTGGCGCTCGATACCTCCAGCTTCCATCCTTTTGATTCGCAATATTTCGAATACATGCGGAACAGGTCTCCGGCGAAGATGGCCGCCTCGTCGCCTCCTGTTCCTCCCCGGATTTCCAGAATCGCGTTGCGGTCGTCCTGCGGGTCGGCGGGAATCAGCAGGAGTTTGATTTCCTCTTCCAGCTCCGGAATGCGTGCTTCCTGTCTTGCCGCCTCCTCGCGTGCCATTTCTCTCATCTCCGGGTCGCTTTCATTCATCATCTCTTTGGCTTCTTCCAGCCCGCCGAGGCATTGCAGATATTCCTGGCGTGCCTTCATCAGGTCGCCCAGTTCCTTGTATTCCTTGGTGAGCTTCAAATACCGTTTCTGGTCGGCAATGACGGAAGGGTCAGTGATCAAGGTCGACACTTCCTCAAATCGTGCAACCAGTCCGTCCAATTTTTCTAATAATGTGTTGTTTCCTGTCATTTTTCACTTGTCCGTTTGTTTCAGCTGATGTCGATGAGCCAAAAAGCGATTGTCACCAACAATATGATAGCGGCATAAAAGAGGATTCCTGCGGTTGTCTTGAAAGGCTTCATGTTGAACACATAGACACTGACGGCATAGCCGGCCAGACCGCAAGGTGCCACAAGTCCCAGCGATCTCAGGAAGGGACTCTCCAGCATATCGGCTGCGATGCTTAACCCGACACCCAGTATAAGGATTCCCAGCGCGACATATACGCCGGCCGGGCGTTTTCTGATTCCCATTTTATTCATAGTTGAATACTCCGAACTCGCTGCGGATAATCAGTTCCTTGTGGTCGCTTTCTTCGATGCGTCCGATAATCTGCGCGTCGATGTTGAATGATTTCGAGATGGCAATGACCTCTTCTGCATGTTCCGGTGAGAGATATACCTCCAGACGATGGCCCATGTTGAACACCTTGTACATTTCGTCCCAGTCGGTGCCGCTCTGTTCCTTGATGGTGCGGAAGAGAGGAGGAACGGGGAACAGGTTGTCCTTGATGACCCGGCAGTTGTCGCCCACGAAGTGGAGCACCTTGGTCTGCGCGCCTCCGGAGCAATGCACCATTCCGTGGATTTGCGGACGGAGCGCGTCGAGCAGTTTTTTCACTACCGGAGCGTATGTACGGGTCGGGGAGAGCACCAGTTTGCCGGCATTCACGGGCGAGCCTTCCACCGTGTCAGTCAGTTTCAGCTTGCCGCTGTACACCAGGTCTTCAGGTACGGCATGGTCATAGCTCTCCGGATATTTTTCGGCCAGATATTTGGCAAACACGTCGTGGCGTGCCGAGGTCAGTCCGTTGCTGCCCATGCCTCCGTTGTATTCCTTTTCGTAGGTGGCTTGTCCGTAGGAGGCCAGACCTACAATCACGTCACCCGGACGGATGTTTGCGTTGTCAATCACGTCCGCACGTTTCATACGGCAGGTCACGGTCGAGTCGACGATGATGGTACGTACCAGGTCGCCCACGTCAGCCGTCTCACCTCCTGTGGCATATACGCCTACACCCATTTCCCGGAGTTCGGCCAGAAGTTCGTCGGTTCCGTTGATGATGGCGGAGATGACCTCGCCCGACACGAGCAGCTTGTTACGTCCGATGGTGGATGATACCAGGATATTGTCGACTGCTCCCACACAGAGCAGGTCATCGATGTTCATGATCAGCGCGTCCTGTGCGATGCCTTTCCAGACAGAGAGGTCGCCGGTTTCTTTCCAGTACAGATAGGCCAGTGACGATTTTGTGCCGGCGCCGTCGGCGTGCATGATGTTGCAGTATTCCGGGTCGCCGCCCAGGATGTCCGGTATGATTTTGCAGAAAGCTTTCGGGAAAATACCTTTGTCGATGTTCTTGATGGCGTTGTGCACATCTTCTTTCGATGCGGATACGCCGCGTTGCATGTATCGTTGATTGCTCATGAGTGTATGATGTTTTGTTTTTTTTTGTTCTTTTGTATTCAATGTGCAAAGTTACGGAATATTCCGCTTTTCTCCATGATTTAATTGGATATTATTCAGCATGAAGATTGTTACCGGACACTTACTCCGATCAGTGTCGTCGTTCCGTCGGGTGCCAGCAGGCTGAACCGGAAGAAGCCGGACCCCAGTCGGTCGGGGAGGTCATCGGAAGGATTTGCCGTGCGGAACACTTCCCTGCCTGTCGCGTCACTGACAATCAGAACATGCCCTTCTGGTATGTCCGGAAGCTGTTTGTCTATGATTGCCGGCTCGTTTTCCTCTCTCCGGTTGAAAGGGGAAGGGGCGCTTTCATTGCCGAAGCGGTCTACTGCAGTTACCGCCCAGTAGATTCGTTGCAGCCAGGGGTATTCGGACACGTATGTGTATCGGCATTCGTCGGTGCGCATAAGAATCAGGTTTTTGGGGTCCCGGATGTCAACCGGGTAGGTGTTGGAGGCATAGATGCGATAATATACACGGTTGCCGGTGTTGTCGGTCGAAGGGTTCCATTTGAAGACGATACTGTCTCCCTGTATTTTCAGGGCAGGGTGTAAGGGGGTTGTTGGGGCTACACTGTCGGCCCATGTCATGGGAGGTACAACGGCAGGATATGTGTAAAAATTCATTTTCAGTTCGTCGGTCAGTCCTTGGGTGTTCTCCATCAGGTAACGGTTTCTGAAATAGGCTTGTCCGTCGAGTCCGATTGTTCTTGTGAAGTGAATCTGTCGCACCACCTCATCCAGATTCCAGTCTGTTGGGTCGGAGTGCAGGAAATAGATGCCGAGTCCGGGCACAATCCATCGGCCGTGCTTGTTCTCCTGCCAGTCGAGTGCAAACGGGTAGAATTGGTTCTCCCGGAAATACATCATCGGGAAAAGGGCGTCGAGTATGCCTTCTTCCAGCCATTGTTGCGCATCCTGGTAAACCATGTCGTATGCGTTCCATCCGTAGGAGGAGTAGCGGTTGGTGTCGTTGTATTTCCCTATGGGCGAACTGCTCACCTTTATCCATGGCTTGAGTGTCTTCACGTCCGTGTAGATGCGGCGGACAATTTGTGTGAGGTTATTCCGCCGCCATTGCCCGAGCTCTTGTCCGTGCCCGTATTTCCGGTATGTGTTTCTGTCGGGAAATCTTTCTCCTTTTTCCGGATAGCGTATATAGTCGAGGTGAATACCGTCTATGTCATAACGGGTGACAATCTCTTTCACGATGCGCGACAGGTAGTCTGCCGTACCGGGGTTGCCCGGATCCAGATACCAGGTGCCGTTGAAAAGTTTGCACAGTCCGGGCTGTTTCTTGACTACGCTTTGGCTTTTGTGGAGGCCGACTTGCCGTTTGTTCCCTATCGGGATGCACACAATCCATGCGTGGAGTTCCATTCCTCGCTTGTGGCATTCCTCAATGGCGAATTTCAACGGGTCATAGTGGGGGGCTGCTCCGGTATGTCCTGTCAGGCATTCCGAAAAAGGCTCGATGGCCGACGGATAGACGACATCTCCCCGGAGCCGTGTCTGGAAAAGAACGGTATTGAAGTGGGCGGCTTTCAGTTGGTCCAGCTGGTCGGTCAGTTCCTTTTTCTGTGCGGCGGTTCCGGCATCGGAGAACGCTTTTTTCCGCGGCCAGTCCAGACCTCCCAATGTGGTGAGCCACGTGGCCCGTATTTCTGTTTTTGGCTGGGCGCCGGCCGAAATGAAACCGACTGCAAATAGGATGGATAGAATCAGTATTTTCATAACCTTGTTTTTGGGTCTGCAAATATACGAACTATTTGGTGCCTGCCTGAGAGTTTTCAGGCAGACTCTGATTGTCTCAAACATATTTTGACATTCATCGGATAATTTATACTTTTGTCCCTTGGTTGATAAAAAATATTGAAAATGAAAAAGAAACTAGTCTTGTTATGTGTGGCGCTGTCCGCAGTAGCGGCAGGGGCACAGGCGCAAAAAAAGAATTTCAGTTATAAATTTTATGGCCAGGTGCGCACTGACTTGTTTTATAACAGCCGGTCGAATTCGGAAACGGTGGACGGATTGTTCTATATGTATCCGAAAGATGTGGCTCCCGACGCTGACGGTGAGGACCTGAATGCCAAGCCGGACGGCAATTTCTATACGCTTTATTCCCGTTTGGGGGTAGATGTGGCCGGACCGATGTTGGGCAATGCGAAGACATCCGCCAAGCTGGAAGTGGATTTCCGCGGATCGGGCACTACCTATTCGCTGGTGCGTATCCGTCATGCTTATTTCAATCTGGATTGGGGAAAGTCGGCTTTGCGTGTGGGGCAATATTGGCATCCGCTGTATGGAGATGTGGCTCCTGATATCCTGAATCTGAATATGGGTGCCCCTTACCAGCCTTTCAGCCGTGCCCCGCAGGTGCGTTATCGCTTTACATCGAAGAATTTTGTGCTCACAGCGGCCGCTGTGTGGCAGATGCAGTATCTGTCGGTCGGTCCGTCATCGAACAAGCCCGGTGAGACAGGTACTTCCAAAAGTCAGACGTTCATCAAGAACAGCTGTGTTCCCGAGTTTTATTTGGGGATGGACTACAAGAATCCGAATCTGCTGGTCGGAGCCGGACTTCATGTGTCATCCATCAAACCGCGTGTGCAGTCGGAGACAGGCGACGGAATATATAAGGTCAGCGAACGGGTGAACGGTCTGTCTGGTGAAGCGCACTTGAAATACACGCGCGACAAGCTGATGATTGCCGCAAAGACTACGTTGAGCACGAATCTTACCCAGACCAGTACGGTGGGCGGTTATGGTGTGTCGTCTGTCAATCCCAGAACGGGTGAGCAGGAGTATTCTCCTCTCCGGATTTCGCATACATGGGTGAACCTGATGTATGGAAAGACTTTCCGCGGTGGGATATTCGCGGGGTATCTGAAGAATTTGGGCGCCACGGAGGAAGTGTCCGGTCTGATTGGTACGGGAACCGACCTTGACCAGTTGAATACGTTGGGTGCTGAGTTTACTTATAACCGTCCGAACTGGAAGTTCGGTATGGAATATACATGGACGGGTGCCTGGTATGGCGACAATAATGTGAAGGGCAGAGTGGTCGATACGCATTTGGTGAAGAACAACCGTGTGGTGTTTACGGCCATTTTCCAGTTTTGAGTGACAGACTCAAAAATGACAAGGTCCTGATTCCGGAGAGGAATCAGGACCTTGTATGTAAGGAAAAATAGCTTCTTTTATTTCAGAGCTTCCAAAGAGACCTGAGATATAGGACAGGCTCTTATACAGAAGCGTTGCGTTTTTCCTGAATTCTGGCTTTCTTACCGGTAAGTTTGCGCAAATAATACAATTTGGCACGGCGTACTTTACCGATTTTGTTGACAGTGATGCTGTCGATAGCCGGAGATTCCAACGGGAAAATACGTTCAACTCCTACTGTTCCTGACATTTTGCGTACAGTGAAACGTTTCTTCTCACCGTGACCGCAGATTTTGATAACTACACCGCGGTACATCTGTACACGCTCCTTGTTACCCTCAACGATACGGTATGCTACTGTAACCGTGTCACCTGCTTTGAATGAAGGATGCTGTTTGCCAGTAGCAAATGCTTCTTCTGCAATTTTAATTAAATCCATCTTTTTCTTTTAATTATATTGTTTGATCGTTACAACGCAACATATCAAGTAACTCTTCTTGACAGCGATTGCGCGAAAGCGGTGCAAAGTAAATGATTATTTGCGACATAGCCAAGTTTTTCTTTCTTTTTTTGTGCGGAGGCGGATGATTTGGTCCGGCCGTATGAATTTTTTTTGTCTCCTTTGTTTTTTTGGCTATTTTTGGCCTGAAAAAGAATTGTTATATGAATTTTGACTGTGCAAGAAGTTGTTTAAATGCTTTTCTGGTGGCTGGGATATGCCTGTCAGGCGGTTGCGCTTCCGGCTATTCGCTGGAAAGTGTCGAGGGAGGAAGGGTCGCTGTCACTGAAGTTTTTGATGCGGAGCCGGATGCGGAGGCGGTTGCTGTTTTGCGGCCGTACAAGCGGGTGGTAGACAGCATCATGTCGCCGGTCATCGGGCATTCGGCTATGACTTTGACCGCTTCCCGTCCTGAGTCGCCTT
Source organism: uncultured Bacteroides sp. (assembly GCA_949289295.1). Taxonomy (GTDB): domain Bacteria; phylum Bacteroidota; class Bacteroidia; order Bacteroidales; family Bacteroidaceae; genus Phocaeicola. The sequence goes on along the minus strand of CASENM010000039.1, from coordinate 5,167 downwards.
TGTCCAATCTGTTGGCGGACATTATCCGGCAGAATGCCGTAAAGGTTACCGGCAGGACGGCCGACGTCGGGGTCATGAATATGGGAGGTATCCGCAATTCGTTGCCGGAAGGCGAAATAACTGTCGGCATGATTTATGAAATCACTCCTTTCGAGAATGCTCTGTGTGTGCTGACGCTTGACGGTGCTGCGCTGAAAGAACTTTTCTCGCAGATGGCGGCAGTGGGGGGTGAAGGTCTGAGCGGAGCTCGTCTGGTGATTACTTCCGCGGGTGAACTGGCGGATGCGAAGGTCGGAGGCAGGCCGATAGATATAAATAAAGTATATACGGTTGCAACCATTGATTATCTGGCGGAAGGCAATGACAAGCTGGTCGCGTTCCGTAAGGCCCGGTCGAAGATTTTCCCCTCGGAACCTTTATTGTTGCGCAAAGTTTTTTTGGATTATGTGAGTGAGTGCGAACGGAAAGGAAAGTTTGTGGTATCGGAAGTTGAGGGAAGAATCAGGGTGAGCGAAGAGTGAAGAATGGAGAGCGATGAACAATGTAGGATTTTTTGAAATGGAGAAAAGAATATTGAGACTGTTGTGGGTTTTCCTGCTTCCGCTGGCGGTTTTTGCCAGGGGGGAGAAGGAACTTTATATCTATCATACGAATGACATGCATAGCCGTGTCGAGCCTTTCGCGTCTTATTTCCCGGATACGGTGCTGGCCGGGAAGGCGGGAGTGGTCCGCCGGGCCACTTTCATCCGTCGGGAACGGGCCATACATAAAGATATGCTGCTTTTCGATTCGGGCGATTTTTCTCAGGGAAGCCCGTATTATAACCTGTTCAAGGGGGAAGTGGAAATCAGGATGATGAACGAAATGAAGTATGATGCCGGTACAATCGGCAATCATGAATTTGATTTCGGGCTTGACAATCTGGCGCGGTTGTGCAGGATGGCCGAGTTTCCCATTGTGTGTGCCAATTATGAAGTGGCCGGAACTGTGCTCGAGGGATTGGTGAAGGAATATGTGGTGATTGAACGGAACGGCATCCGTATCGGGGTATTCGGGCTGGGTGCTCCGCTTGAGGGGCTTGTGGCTCGTGAGAATTTCGGGAACGTGAAGTTTGAGGATCCGGTGGCGGAGGGCCAGCGTATGGCCGATTTGCTCCGTATGCAGGAGCATTGTGATCTGGTGGTTTGTCTTTCTCATCTGGGATGGGAGGGGGAAGTCTATTCGGATGTTGAGCTGATTGAAAATACCCGTGGCATTGATGTCGTGTTGGGTGGGCATTCCCATTCTTATTTTGAGTGTCCCCGATATTATAGGAATCTGGACGGAGAGGAGGTTCCTGTCCAGCAGATGGGCAAACATGCGGCTTTTGTCGGGAAAATGAGGTTGAAAATGCAAAAGGATTGAATCCGGGATGCGGATATTCATTAAATAAAAAAAGGACCTGGCTATATGAAAAGATTTGTATTGTATGGGATATGCTGCCTGTTGGCAGTGGTACGTGTGGCTGCCCAGCAGCCGGCGATTCTGGAGAAAGTGCGCGACAAGGAGGCTTGCCGGCAGTGGGTGGACCGTCAGATGGAGTCGATGACGTTGAAGCAGAAAGTCGGGCAGCTTTTCATTCATACGGTGCAGCCTGACTTTACCCAATACAATAAGAATATGCTCCGTAAGATCATTGAGAGTTATGGAATCGGGGGCTTGTTGTTTTCGTCGGGGAATGTGGAGAAGCAGGTTCGGCTGACCAATTATGTGCAGCAGGTTTCGGAGATTCCTCTTTTCATCACGTTCGACGGTGAATGGGGGCTGTCCATGCGTTTGAAAGATACCCCCCGTTTCCCTTATAACCGTGTGCTGGGATGTATCCGGAACGATTCGCTTCTTTATGAGTATGGCAGGGAAGTGGCCCGTCAATGCCGGGCAATCGGTGTGCAGGTGAATTTTGCTCCTGTGGCCGATGTGGACAACAATCCCGACAATCCGGTCATCAACTACCGTTCCTTCGGAAGTGACCCGCGGCGGGTGGCCGGAAAGGTGGCTGCGTACGTGCGCGGACTGGAAGACGGGGGTGTGCTGGCTGTCTGCAAGCATTTTCCCGGGCATGGCGATACGAAGACCGACTCGCATAAGGAGCTGCCCCGTTTGTATTTCAGTCGGGAGCGTCTGGACAGTGTCGAGCTTTATCCTTTCCGTAAGGCGGTGGAGGCCGGAGTGGGAGGCGTGATGACCGGCCATCTGCATGTCCCGGCTTTGGGAGAGAAGCCGGCTTCCATTTCCCCGTCCATTATCCGTGTGTTGAGGGAAGAGCTGCATTTCAATGGATTGGCCTTTACTGATGCGCTGGAAATGAAAGGGATTTCCGGAAACGTGGATGTCTGCGCCCAGGCGTTGATTGCCGGAAACGATATGGTGCTGGCTCCCCGGAACCTGAAGAGGGAACTGAAGGGGGTGATGGAAGCGATTCGGAAAGGTGCCCTTTCTGAAGCCGATATTGAAGCGAAATGCCGCAAAGTGCTGACGTTCAAATATGCGTTGGGGTTGGCGGAATATGCTCCCGTTTCGCCTGAAGCGATAGGTGAAAAGCTGTTTTCCGATTCTCTTCAGGCATTGCAGCGGCGTCTTGCCTGTTCGGCTGTGACGGTGGCCCGTGATACGGACAATCTCCTTCCGTTGGATCTGTCCGTTCCGGGTACGGTTCTTCTCACCGTGTCCAACACGTTGTCTGAGGCTTATCCTTTCTATAACCGGCTGAACCGGACGTTGCCTGTAAATTGGATACATGCCGATGCCGATTCGTTGGGAGTGATCGAGAAGCGGCTGCGTCCGGAGCAGCGTGTCATTGTGGCGTTGCATACCAGGAATGTGCGTCCTTATAAGTCTTTGCTGACCCGTCTGGCAGATGACAAGCCGGTCGCGCTGGTCTGTTTTACGGATATGAAAGTGCTGGAGAAGACTCCCGGTCTGCTGGAGAAAGCTTCTGCCGTGGTGCTGGCCCATAGCGACAAGAAAGAGATGCAGGAATATGTGGCCGATCTGCTTCTCGGAAAGCAGTATGCCGACGGCAGGTTGTCTGTGCCTCTGGGCGGCATTTTCCCGGAAGGGGCGGGAGTGACCGTCGACCCGAATCATCCTCACGAATATTTGCCGGAAGATTTGGGTATGGATGCGTCTGTGCTTGCCCGGATTGATACGATTGCGGAAGAAGGTATCCGTGAAGGGGCGTTTCCCGGATGCCATGTGTTGATTTTGCGCGACGGATTGCCGGTCTACAACAAGTGTTTCGGAACACATACTTATGGTGGCGGCCGCCGTGTGGAGGAAAACGATATTTATGACCTGGCTTCGCTGACAAAGACTTCGGCTACACTGCTGGCTTTGATGAAACTGTATGATGAAGGCCGGTTCGGACTGACCGACCGGGTGTCGGATTATCTGCCTTATCTGAAGAAGACCGATAAGTCGCGGCTCACCATACAGGATTTGTTGTTTCATGAGTCGGGCCTTCCGGCTTATCTTCCTTTCTATCAGGAAGCAATCAATCTGAAATCGTGCAAGGGCGGGCTGTTCCGGAAGAAACGTGATGCCAGCCATCCGTTGAAAATAGGGGAGGGATTGTACGTCTGTACCCGTTTTACTTATAAGCCGGAATGGGTTTCTGCCCGGCGTTCGGAAGCCTTTCCTTATCCGGTATCCGACAGCTTGTTCGTGGGGGATGGTTTCCGCCGGGAAATTGTCCGTCAGATTGTAGATGCACCGGTGAAAGGACGTTCTTACCGGTATAGTTGTCTGAACTTCATGTTGCTGAAGGAACTGGTGGAAGAATTGTCCCGAAAACCGATGGATGAGTATCTCGACAGCGTGTTTTACAAACCGATGGGGTTGATGTACACAACTTTCCTGCCGTTGCGGAAGTTTGAGAAAGGGCAGATTGTACCTACGGCGGAAGAAGACTTCTTGCGCGGCGGGCCGGTTCAGGGCTATGTGCAGGATGAGGCGGCGGCTTTCATGGGAGGTGTGTCGGGCAATGCCGGCCTTTTCTCTACTGCCCGCGAGATAGCCCGTATCTATCAGATGTTGCTCGACAAAGGCGTGTGTGGGGGGAAGCGGTATCTGACGCGTGCCACCTGCGAATTGTTCACCACCCTTATGTCGGAAAACAGCCGTCACGGATTAGGCTTCGACAGGCCTGATTGGGAGGATCCCGAGCGAAGTCCTTGCGCCGCGGAAGCTCCTGCCTCTGTCTACGGACATACCGGATATACAGGTACAGCCGTGTGGGTGGATCCCGACAACGGACTGATATTCGTGTTCTTGAGCAACCGTACTTATCCGGTTCCGTTCGAGCGCAAGAAGCTGGCCGAACTGAATATCCGGCCTCGGATGCAACAGGCAATGTATCAGTCGATAAAGAGATGAACTATTTAGACGGGGTACAAATTAAGTAGATTTTGCAATGAGATGTTACAATGAACGATAAAAACGCTACCTTTGTATCATCAATTAAGACGAATAATAACTTAACTTTTACTACAATGGCTTACGTAATTAGTGACGATTGTATCGCTTGCGGTACTTGTATCGATGAATGCCCGGTTGGCGCAATCTCTGAAGGTGACAAATATTCAATCGACGCAGACGCATGCACTGAATGTGGTACTTGCGCGAGCGTTTGTCCTTCTGAAGCTATTCACTTGGGATAATCGAATCGTCTTTTGACAAACTTACTGGAGGCCGTCTCAACAGGATTGGGGCGGCCTTTCTTGTAAGGGTTTGTTTGTAAAATTTCCTTGTTTCAAACCTTATCTTTCTTGGAGCCTGTCGTTTTGAATTTCCCCTAAACCCGGGAAAATTTACGGCAGGCTCTGATGGTCTGTAGCCGGTTCCTTTATAAAATTGGGAAATACTTTCAATGACAGTTCCCAGAATAAATTGGGATAATTTTTTGAAGGGATCTTCATCTTCCGGTGTGCGGAAGTTTTTTCAGAATCTATCGTCTAACATGCTGTAAATCTGTGCTTTTGTGAGGGACGGTCCGTCTCTCCGTAAGAGACGGTATTCCGCTGCAAATATAAATCAAAATTTTGCAACAAAAAAATAATGCCCGGAAAATCGTGTTTTTCCGCCGAAATAACCGTTCCGGGGGGTATCCGTACTTTTTCTTTCGGCCGCC
>CASENM010000038.1 GCA_949289295.1 uncultured Bacteroides sp. | reverse complement strand
CTGAACTGCGCCACCGTTCCGTTGATTGTAACCCGTCCCATGATGGGGACAATTCCGTTCTTCTCCTTGCTGCCGTTCGCATAGAACAGCACGCGAAATGTACTTCTTGCCATACTCGTCTTTTTTTTGTTGCAAAACTATAAATCAACGAGTTAAACCTTGACAAGCAAACCTACGCAGAACGGCGCAAACGGAACGGCGACTGTTAAATCTGCATTTTCATCGGGTAACGAATAGGAAACCGTTCTCTTGCTTCAATCCGCTTTGAAACGGTTTTCAACCCTTTTCCCAACTTCAGTGATTTTCTTCTAACTGCTTAATTCCCAATTTCTATTGCGTTAATCTGCCGAAATTCGGCGGATATTCCACAGATTTTTAGTAACTTTGCCCCCTCAAAAAATAAAAAGACTAATTGGTTGATATTTAATTGGCAAAAGAAAAGAAACATATAACATTTTTCCGATCTTTCTTTCTACTGGTATTTGTCGTATACTTAGGAAGCGTTACTCTATTCAGTCATACTCATGTGATAAATGGAGTGATTATCGTGCATTCCCATATCAACACAGGCGAACATACCCATTCCAAACAAAGTCTTGAAACAATATTCTTTTTATCAAACATACTGACATCCGGTGACCTTCAGTCACCGTTCATGCCGGTACTATGGCTTTTTCTTGTCAGGATAATACTTCTTCCGGCATTGTCTGACATTATAGCCATGACGCGTGGAACTCTTTCCTTGCGCGCTCCTCCCGCCTTGTCTTGATGCAATTAAGTTAATATGACTTCCCCGTCGTTCGACAGGGAAAGAGCCATTATACGCTTTTTCAAATCAAGACAAACCTTATAAGACAAATGAAACCATTATATATTTTGTTGGGGGCAATGCTCACATTGTTCCCCCGGCTATCTTATTCATACGAATATCCTGTAAAAGATTCAGACGCGAACATCGTAGGGCATGTGGTAAACAAACATACGGACGAACACCTTCCCTACATCACAGTCATGCTGCAAGGGACCACCATAGGCACCACAACGGATGCGACCGGGCACTACCATCTAGTCAACCTTCCTGAAGGGAATTTCACAATAAAAGTTTCCGCCATAGGTTATAAGACCATAACCCGCGAAGTGAGCCTGAAGAAAGGAAAAACCCTGGAAATAAACTTCGAGATTGAAGAGGATATGATTTCCTTGGAGGGAGTGGTGGTTTCGGCCAATAGAAGCGAGACCACACGCCGCATGGCCCCTACTCTCGTGAATGTGATGAACATGAAGACTTTTGAATACACGAATTCTTGCAACCTGGCACAGGGACTGAACTTCCAACCCGGTGTGAGGGTAGAGAACAACTGCCAGAATTGTGGCTTTCAGCAAGTGCGGATAAACGGCCTTGACGGTCCGTATACTCAGATTCTTATTGACTCACGTCCTATTTTCACCGCACTCTCAGGCGTGTACGGTCTTGAGCAGCTTCCCGCCAATATGATTGAACGCGTGGAAGTGATGAGAGGAGGAGGCTCCGCCCTTTTCGGCTCGTCTGCCATTGCCGGAACGATAAACATCATCACCAAGGAGCCGACGAGGAATTCCGCCCAGATATCACATACTCTGACCGGCGTTGGCGACGGGGCGGCTTTTGACAACAACACGACGCTCAATGCGTCGCTGGTCACTGATGACCGCAAAATGGGCATTGCCGTGTTCGGGCAAAACAGGGAAAGGGCCGGATATGACCACGACGGTGACGGATTCACCGAACTTCCCGAGCTCAAAAGCCAGACATTGGGCATGCGTTCGTACATCAAGACGGGCACCTATTCAAAACTGACCCTTGAATACCATCATCTTCAAGAATACAGAAGGGGCGGCGATTTGCTTGACCGTCCGGCGCACGAGGCGAACATAGCGGAACAGGTACGGCACAGCATCAATACCGGAGGTGTCAAGTACGACTATTTCAGTCCTGATGAAAAGCACCGTATGAGTGTGTTCGCATCGGCGCAGCACATTGACAGGGAAAGTTATTACGGAGGAGGACAAGACCCTAACGCATACGGGGCGACGAAGGACCTGACCTTTGTGGTCGGCTCTCAATATGTATATCATGCCGCCAGGTGCCTGTTTATGCCTGCCGACTTTACCGCCGGAGTGGAATACAATCAGGAAAACCTTGAGGACTCACAATGGGGATATGACAGGTTCATATCGCAGAAAGCGAAGATCGGAAGCGTATTCGCGCAAAACGAATGGAAGAACGACAGGTGGGGAATCCTGATCGGCGGTCGTCTTGACTGGCACAGCATGCTCGAAAAGCCGGTGTTCAGTCCCCGTGCGAACATCCGTTTCAACCCGAACGAGAATATCAACCTGCGCGCAAGCTACTCGTTCGGATTCCGTGCCCCGCAAGTCTTTGACGAGGACCTTCATATCGAGAATGTGGGCGGAACGGTATCCATAATCCGGCTGGCCGACAATCTTGAAGAGGAAAAGTCGCAAAGCCTGAGTGTCTCGGCGGATATGTACCACAGTTGGGGTGACTGGCAGGGAAATCTTCTCATAGAGGGCTTTTTCACCGATATAGACGACGTGTTCGCCCTCACTGAGATCGGCAAGGAAAACGGTGTCATCATACTGGAACGGGGCAATGAGGATGGAGCAAACGTATATGGTATGACGTTGGAAGGGAAACTTGCCTGGCGTAACAAATGGCAGCTGCAGGCCGGATTCACCCTTCAGAACGCCGAATACAAGAAAGCCCGTTCATGGGACGACGGAGGAGTGGCGGAAGAGAAAAGAATGTTCCGCACCCCTGACACTTACGGTTATTTCACCATGATTTATACACCCATAAAGCCGTTGAATGTCGCACTGTCCGGAACATACACAGGCTCCATGCTCGTGGAACACCATTCCGGCTATATTGAAGCGAACCGGACGGAAAAGACCTGTGCTTTCATGGATCTGGGATTCAAGGTGTCGTATGACTTCGACCTGTACAAGGGCACAACCCTTCAGCTTAATGCAGGGGTTCAGAATCTGTTCAACTCTTATCAGAACGACTTTGACAAAGGAGCTGACAGGGATTCGGGATATATATACGGTCCCGGTATGCCCCGCTCGTTTTTTGCAGGGGTAAAATTGAGCTACTAATGTTTGCTATGAATAGAAAGTTGTCCGCCATTGGCGTAAATTCAGTCAATGACGGACAACTTACGATGTTTTTGAATTATACTGGTTATTATGACTGGCATAAAACACCATTAAATACCAGTCTTTTCCCTTTTAATGGCTTCAACGTCGATGTCAAGTGCCGCAGTACATTCTTTAAGTGACCTGATCAGATGATAGGCTTTGTCCTTTTGCAATCTGGTCCGTTTCATAATTTAAGTCCTTCTTTCATTAGTGTCCCGTTAAAATTGGACGAGTTAAACAATTAATCAAATAGCCCCGGAATCAGGGTATCATTTAGATCTTTGACATCATTGAAATTAGTCTTGTCGAACAGGTCACGCAAGTGGGTTTTGTCAGTCAATGATATGCTGAGAATCTGCAAGACTTCATAGGTCGAGCGTTTCAACTTCATATCATGTTGGACAATAGCCACAAGACAGTATGTGATAATAGCGACACTGATTTGTATGCGAACGGCATTCTCCGTTGTGCCCCAGAATTTCTTTATCTTTAGGTGCTGTTTGAGCCATTTGAAGAATAGTTCAATCAACCATCTTTTCTTGTAAAGATTGGCAACATCCACTGCAGAAAGTAGTTTCGCATTCGTCAGAAAAGTGAACTCACGGTCATCTTCTTCATCGTAATATCGGACGAGTCTGAATGACTCCGGATATTTCTTCTCGGAGAGATATCCGGTCAGTTTCACTTCCGCATCTGTCATTATATTCTTTGGCATTCTTCGCTTCCATTTGACTGTCTTATACTTTAAGTTCGTCTTGGCTCTGACAACAAAGAAAGAGTCTGTAAGATGTATCCTATAGAGCTCTTTAAAGGAGTCATAAGCCCTGTCGAATATATAATAAGCATTTGGTTCATAATGGATTGAAGACATTGCTATAGAATCGTGCTTTGATGCAGTGGTTACAGTATAGAAGGCTGGAACTTGTGCTTCAATGTCATATAAGACATGAGCCTTCACTCCTACTTTCTTGCTTCGGAACTTTGCCCATGGGAATGTTGCAAGACATAACGGAATCGTTGTTGAATCAAACGCATATTTCTTTCCGGAAATGTCAAGGATGTTGGTCGTCCGCTTCTCGCTGGCTTCTTTCATCATATAGAATGCAAAGTCTTCGAAAATTCTGTAATCACGGTTTTGGTTGGCTGTGGCAAGAGTTGTCTTGGCTATCGGTTCACGACCTAACCCAAGGTGATATTGCTTGGCCCTATGCGCTTCGAAAGCAACGATTAAGTCTCGCAGGCTCTCACGGTTACTCAGTTGCCCAAACATCATTGCGAGCATCTGATTCCAGCAAGTGAAATGTTTCACATATCGGTTGCCATCATACTTGCGAACATAGTTGTTGAACTGAGTCCTGTTCAGAAAAGCGGTAAGTTGAGCGAATACGTATTTGTCTTGGAACATAGCAGCCATTTGTATTAGACTGCAAAGTTGCAAAATCAAGTCCGTCTCATTTCAAAAAACCGTGTAATTGGCTATATTTCAATAATTTCAAAGAACTATTCATCCACTTTTACGGGACAGTAGTGAAATTATGTCATTAACAAGACGGGCAAGTTCTGGCTAAGCGAAGTTAGGGTTTGCCGATTTTTTTTGAAGACACACAAAAAAGGCCATCTCAAAGTTTATTTTGAGACAGCCTCATGCCATTTTCCGTTAAGGAATCAGATCCGAATTGAACCATTGTCTATTATTCCTATATACAAAAACTTGTTCTTCTCTGCCTTTAGTTCTATTCCTTAGCCATAACAATGCATTCCCAGGTGCATCAAAACAAATCTGTTTTGATGTAGCAGTTTTCACTCCCAGTGATTTCCAGCCTTTCTTGCCGTCAAAATAAAGAAGTTCATACGTATCCCCCTTCCACACATAATTATCATCTGTTCTTGCTATAAAATAAAGACTTTTTATTTGCTGTAAGGAATCAAGAGAAAAAACCAATGGATCTATCGAACCCTCCGACTCTAGATATATATGAGACAATATATCTCCATCTACAACTTTTTCCGTTTCTATATAAGGAATATCCGTAAGAGGAGTGATTTTTATTTCATGCTTAAGAGCTGTATCTTTGTAAAGCTTCAGTTCGGCAAGTTGCAATAGCCCAACAGGGGGGACATATCTTATATACTTTACAGGTTCAGAACACAATCCTTCAAAAATCTGAAAGGTATAATCCATTGTATCCTTTATTTCTGCTATTAGTTTGGGATTTTTAAAGTCTGTACTGGTATCACCCTCTATACGGGCTCCGATCTGTGAATATCCCCAAGCTGCAACTCGAGGTATCAATGCCATTTTTCTTTTAAGCACAACTTTTTCAAGAGCTGTCGTATCAGGAACAAACTCTTCAATATGACCGTCATTGTCAAGCATGAACGGATATCCGATAGGATTAACCTCACTGTGCAGACCAACCGGCACGTATATAACAGATGGTTCAATATTATTAAAAAGAGCTTTGCCACTACCCTCATAGACACCCTCCCCTATAATCTGCCAACCATTAGTAGAAAAAACAGACAAGCCTACAAAAGGTTGCTCAGTAGAAAAAACATTTACGGCAACCTGATTACTGCCAAAATATTCAGAAGTAACATCTTTCCAATGCAGGCCTTCAGTTCCGCCAATATTCCAGCCGGAATGTTTACGTAACACTTCCCTCTCATTCTGCAACGCATAGCAGTAACGGTACACCTTTCCCTTCCTGCGTCCATCGTCCGCCACCTTATCCCTAACAGGATCAAAGCCATCAAAACCAAACTGGATATACTTGCCTGTAGTATCGCGTACAACATTCCATTCGTGCGAATAGCGATAGTCCGGGGAATATGGTATAAAATCGGCAGCAACAGGGATACCACACGAGCGCATGGCATACTGTATCAGATCACTGACTTCACGACAATAACCTATTCTTGTCTCAAAAAGATAGTCGGCTCTATTATGTGGGACATTCCACTCCACACTATATTTGTAGCTCTGCCTGTTGAGCTCGTCATTAATGCATTTACAAGCCTCCAGCACATCACTGCCGGTATAAACAGAATCAAGCAGATTTCCATAATATGCATTGTATAACGAACGCCAGTCGGACAACTTTTCATTGCCAATACGATATGGAAGTATCAAGTCACAAAATTCCTCAAACGGTAAAGATTTATTCCAGGGACGCTTCTTCCATTCCTGAAAAGCCAAATCTATATTCTCAATCAAGTACCCTGAAGTGATAACCTTCGAATCATATATCTTATTTAATGTATGATAATCAAAACCATCCCAACGCACCTTATCATTTTTTGACAGAGTCCCTTCTCTATCCTTCTTCATCAATACTTCCAATGTATCTAACTGCCAACCATCATAAGCATACCAACGCGGCATATTCTCTATCAAAAAACATGCCGCACGATATTTCAGACTATCATTACTATAATGTTCCAACACTTTCTCCAGTTCACTTCTGTTTTCTCCCGCAAACTCCAAAGCATATTCCAAACGGTCAACATCAGTAACACATCCAGAAAATAACAGAGGGAAAAACATTGTTAAAAAAAGATTGTGTTTTATACTTATTATATCCATATTCTTCTCTTTTACAAACGATAGCACTTATATTCTGACATTACTTCCTTCTTTTGAGTTCTTTCCTTATCGTTCCTGATACGCTCAATATCGGCAGATAAATAAAAATACCGATTACCGACATCACCAGCCCGCCTATTGTTCCGGCAGCCAGAGGGAACCAGAACGGTGTCTTGTCTCCTATCATGAACGGTATAAAACCGAGGATGGTGGACGTCACAGTCAAGAAAATGGGAATTATCTTCACATTCCATGCCTTGGTGTAGGCTCTCAGCGGAGAGAATCTCGGAAAGTTCCTTCTTATGGCATTATACTCGTTGAGGATATAGATACTTGCGTTCACAGTGATACCGCAAAGCAGCACGAAAGATGCAAAACCTCCCTGGTCGAAGTTCAGACCGAACAGATAGAATGTAAGGAACACCCCGATATAGGATACCGGTATCACGAAGATGATGGCAAGCGGCTGACTCAGCGAATTGAAGAGGATAGCCGATATGAAAAAGATTATGGAGATTACAATCAGCAGCAACAGGTACTGACTGTTGTCTTCCTTCCCCCAGCTCCAGTAGGCATTGTCACTCTCCACAGTATATCCCATGGGCAGACGCTTCTTGATAAGCTCAATGTCCTTTTCAAGCAGCTTTCTGCCCTGTTCCGAAGAACCGATATACTCATATTGCAGACAGAGACGGTATTGCTGGTTCTCCTTTGCCACCTGTTTAGGGGCCTGGCTTTTGGCAAGCACGGCAAGGTCGGACAGCTTGTACTGCTTTCCGTTCACCATAAACGGAACCGACATGAATGCCCATACGTCATAGTCACTGCTTTGTCTTGACGAAAGACGAAGATACTCCAGACTGTTGTCGTATATGATGCTTCCTGCCGGCTGGTCACGCATGAATACAGGGCGCAACACGGCAAAAAGGTCGTATGCGGTAAGATTCTCTTCCGCCATCCTGCGCTTGTCGAACTCCAGATAGAACTCGGTATAGTCATCCTTCCACCATAAGAACTCGGAGTTTACGGTCACCTCCTTGATACGGCGGTGTGTAAGAAGCTGCTTCTTCATCTCCTCTGCCCAGTACCCCAATTCATCATAGTTGTAGCCGTACATCTTCACACGGAAACTACCGGCCGACTCACGTACGTCGTTGCTGAATCCCTGGTCCTGGAGCCCGTAAACCGACCAGCTTCCGCCCCCCAAAGTAAGCGACTTGCTGATTACATTCGATTTCAGCACGTATGGGAATCCGGTATGGCTGTACTCCTTCTTGAAATATACCTGAATACTTGCCCTGCGTGCGTTATATACGGAAGTCTGAAACTGGCGTATCTCCTTGAACTCGCTGAGATAGGTCTCCATCCTCTTTATCAGCGCGTTCATCTGTTCCAGAGTACTGCCGTTGGGCAATGTAGCGTTGATATACAGCACCACCTCACTCTCGTCGCGGTTGAAATAGCTGCCGTCGTACACTTTCTCGGCAAACAGACGGAGTGAACCTCCCAGAACCTTGTCCACTATCGGTTTCATCTCTTCCCTGTAGGTCGCATTGTCAAATACCTTGTTATACCATTCAGCCCATTTTCCTTTTGTCTCAGCATCCTCTATCTTCTCCGGAAGCATGAACACCGGAAGTCCGAAACCGAGCACGAGCAGTATGAAGGCAATAGTTCTGTAGCGGCTGAGCAGTATTATCATACTACAGTAGAAACGGGTGAAATAAACCGCGCCCCGCTTTACCCACATACGCATACGGTGCGGTCTGCCCTCTGCAAGACCGATTGCCTCTATCATAGGAGGCACAAAAAAAAGCGCCACCAGCAGGGAAATACCAAGATTGATAATCACCACGGCTGCAAAGTCCTGAAGGTTGAGGCGTATCTTCTCATCGAGGAAGAAGATGATGACAAGTGCGCCTATAGTAGTCAGGGTAGCGGCAAGTACCGACATGAAGGCCTTCAGGTTGCGCCTTCTCAGGATATGGTCGGTCATCACGATGATATTATCAATCACCAGGTTCAGCGAGATGGTGATACCGACCAAAGAGTAAAGCTGGATTTCCAGGCCGAAGGCATAATAAAGTATGGCTGCCACGGCTATGTTGACACTCAGTCCCGTAACTATAAGGAACAGATAACGCATATTGCGTGTGATGACAGCCACGAAAAGCAGCAGTATCAGCACGGTGATTCCCGTACGGAAATAAATGGAATCAAGTTCCTTCGATATGTATTCGGTTGCATCATATCCCGCATGTATCTCATATCCGGGAGGCATCACGGCCTCCGCTTCGGCTATCACCTTCCTGACCTCCTCAGCCAGCGCAAGCTGGTTGGCTGTTTCCGATGCGGTAATCGAAAGGTAAACCGAATTGAGTCCGTTGATACGGTAATATGATGTAGGTTCCTGCTCGGTACGTGTAACTCTCACCAGACGATCAAGCGGAATCATGCTTCCGTCCCCGGACCTTACGGCAATCTCCGACGGCAAAAAACCGTCAGTGTTGCCCTCAGTGGTACGTACAAGCCTTATCCATTCCGAACCGCCGCTTTTCTCTACCTCACAAATACCTAAGAACTCCTGTCCGTAACGTTCTGTGATGGCATCCAGAATATCCTGTACCGATATTCCGATACTTTCAAGCTGCACATTGTCATACACTATCCTCCACTCCATTGGTGTGGCACCGCTGAGTTCAACCTTATACACCCCGTTCAATGCCGAAAGCATGGGCTTTATGTGCTCCTCACCATACTTCTGTATCACTATAGGAATCGCGGGAGCATTCAGCGTATAGGTCATGAACGGACGCGATGCATTATCGTCACTTCTCTGGGTGGAGATGAGCGGATAGCTCACCCCGTCAGGAAGCTGGGACCACAACTGTCTGATAAGTGTGGATATCTCAAACCGTGTGGCATCTATATCCGTATGTCTGTCAAGTTCAATCCTTATGTATCCGCCCCCGTTGTCGGAAGTGGAAGTGATGTTCTTTATCCCGTTCACCCTCGACAGCATCCCCTCCAGGCGGCTGGTCACTTCCGTTTCAACCACCCTTGCGGAGTTGCCCGGCATGGAGAACGAAACCGAAAGCCCCGGCATGTCACGCGAAGGCGACAGCTTCACCGGAAGCAGGGGCACAAGCGCAAGGCCCACCAGCGACAGGCAGACAAACGTAACTATCAGTGTAAACGATGACCACACATGGGGCCGTACCTCGTTACTTTCTTTCATACTCATCCCAATGTCATCTCAACAGGTTGTCAAAATCAAAGCGGTCAGAAAGTGAAATGCCCGACTCGAAATCATGCAGCGTGAGCTTTCGTATCTTGTAATAGTTCAGCCAGTAGTTCTGCATAGCCTGTATATAGTTCTTCTGGGCCTCCTGCTGGCGGTTCAGTGCCAGAGTCAGACTGTTGATGTCGGCCTTGCCGATAATAAACCTCCTGCGTGTCTGGTCGTATGCCAGTTCGGCAAGGTCGAGCGCCTCCTCAGCACTGACTATCATATCCTGCTGCACGCTGAAATCGCTCACCGTCATCATCACATCCTCCTCCAAACTGATTTCCTCCTGACGGGCTGCAATCTTCACCACATTAAGATTGTTCTTCGCCATATTGTACTTGCCCTTTCGCACACCCCAGTCTACAAGCGGAATCGATACGGTAAACGACACAAGATCCTGCTGCAGAAGATCCCGGTAGGCGGCACTGATATTGTCGGCCACCTGGTTGAAACCCACACTCGCATTGAAGCTGGCATTGAAGCGCGACTCTTTCTTCGTACGGTCCACCTCACGTTCCGCTTCAAGCACATTCTGCCTCTGCTCCAGATATGCAGGATTGTTCTCACGGGCAAGTGCCATGGCACGGTCGGCAGGAATATCTATATACTTCGGACAAGCGGGAAGGTCTATTTCTATATATGAGTTGCGGTCAAGATTCAGGAAAGTGGCGAGTGCCGACATGGCACGTTTTCTGGCTATCTCCGCATTCTTGAGTGTATTGCGCGCATTCACCCTGTCCAGTTTCAGGGTAAGCAGGTCAGCCTGTGAAATGGAAGCGATTTTCTGTCTCTGTTCGCCTATGGCATACAGAGTATCAGTGGTAGCCACATTGTCCAAAGCCAACTTATAGTCGGCCTGGGCCATGGCAAGCGCAAAGAAATAGTTCACGGCTTCCTCCGATACGCTCTCGGCATTATACAAATACTGCTTCTTCACCTTCTCGAACTTCAGAGGCTCTATCCTTCTGTCCCATTTGAAGGCATTGAACCCCAGCAGGCTCTGTTGGTATCCGATACGGAAAGGGACGGTAGAGAACTGTGTAGAATTGGTCTCACCGAAATTACGCATGTAGTCAAGCTGGGTATCTACATAAAACGTACCTCCAAGAAGGTCGAAGTTCTGTGCAAGGCTGAGCCCGGCAGAAGCGCTCAGCATCTGCTGCTCACGGTACACGTCTATATCCTGTTGCGAGTCATAACGCTGCGTAATGTACCTGTAATACTGTGCCGGAGTCATGTTCAGCGTAAGGCTCGGAAGCCGCGCCGCCTTGTAGCTGCGGTATTCCCAGTACCCCGACAGATACATGTTCTGATAACGGAAAGCCGACAGCGAGCTGTCGTTGGCCATGGTTATGGTCTCCTTCAGGTCCAGTCTGAGAACATTCTGGGCCTGCACTCCCACACCGCAAAGAGCGAGCAGGAGCAGTATGCTATTTCTTATAAGTCTCATGTTTTCTATATATAAACCAGTAAATAAGAGGAATTACAAAAAGGCTGATTACGAGTCCCACCATCATGGTGCCTATCATGGCCACCGAAAGCGGACGCTGCATCTCCGAACCGAGGTCGGAAGTGAAGAGCAGCGGAACTATTGCGAACACCGTAGTCAGTGTGGTCATGATGATGGCCCTGAGCCTTCTGTGGCCGGCCGTATGGATAGCATCCAGAAGCGGCATGCCTTCTTTGCGCAGCTCGTTGATGGAGTCAAGTTTCAGGATGGAGTCGTTCACCACGATACCGCAGGAAACTATTATACCGATAGCCGACATAAGGTTCATGGTGTGTCCCGTAGCCCACAGCAGCACCAGTCCGAAGGCTATATCTATAGGAATCTCAGCCAATACGACAAGCGGCTGGAGGAAGCTCTCAAACTGGGCACAGAGAATAAAGTACATGAGCAGCACCGATATAAGGAGAATTACAGTCAGTTCTCCCATCATCTTTTTGTTTGAGAAGAAGCTTCCGCCGAACGACACATCCCAGCGGCTGTCACTGTCAACTGCCCTGCGCACGCCGTCCATCACCTGAGGCACATTCCCCACATCATGGAAATTTACAGGGATATATTCACCGTTGCGTCCGGCGGTGATCTCCTTCAGGTCCTCGTCGGGAACTATACGTACGAGCTCACGTAAAGGGATGTAGTTCCTTTCCATTGTGACAGCATCAGCCTTGGTTTCGACAAGCGTTTCCGCAAGAATACGGTTCACGCTCATCTCCCTTCCGGCTATACCGATAGGAAGATACTGCTGGTAGGAACGTAAGGTGGAAACCTGGTTGTCCTTCAGAGCGGTACGGAGTACTCTCACTACCTCATTGTAGTCCACATTATACAGGAGCAGACGGCTACGATCAATCTCCAGGTTCAGCTGGCTGCGGAAAGGGGTACCGTCAGGCATGTATCCGGTTTCTCCGGCAATGGCCGCCTCTATTGCCCTCACGTCACCGGCTTTTGGAGTGGAGGTACGGTCGGAAGCCCGCAACTGAGCCACAAGGTCCGGTTCTCCGGTTACGAAGAGTTTCTCAAATATGGTCACAGGTGGCGAGAAAGTCACCGCAGCTGTCGGATATTCCTTACGTATCTTGCTTCCAAGAAGTTCTGTAAGCGCCGGTATGTCCGACGGTTCCGCCGTACGGAAATAAAGCTCAGCCTCGGCTGCAGAAAGTTCATTCTCGGTACCGAGCAGATAGTCCTGCATACCCACGTATGCCGTATGTTCTTCCACAAGCGAATCGGTCATGGCCAGTATGGCATTTACCCTGCGGTTGTTCTCATCCACATGGATGTTCTCGTTCCATTCTATGCCCACCACTGTCTCGTTCTGGTCTATCTTGGGCATACGTTCCTTTTCAATTACCATAAACATCAGCACACACAGAGGAAGTGATACTATGGCAAAAACTAGGGTAGTAACCTTGTGCGCAAAAACCCACTCAATGCCGGCATCATAGAAACGTGTCAGCCATTCGTTCCTCAGAAGATTCTTGAAGTCAGCGGTAAACCAGTTGTGCTTCCTTATACCCATACGGTAGAACAGCACATACAGCACGGGCAGCAGCATGATACCTGTGAAATAAGACACCATAAGTCCGGATGTTATGGAAAATGCCTCGTCCATGAAGATGGCGCCCGCTATACCGCTCATGAAAACCAGAGGCACAAACACCGCAATGGTGGTAAGTGACGAGCTCAGCATCGGAGTGATCATCTCCGAAGTTCCCGCCACAGCTGCACGTTTCAGCGAATAGCCCCTCTCACGGTATTGCGATACATTCTCCGTCACAATTATGGCATTGTCTATCATCATACCCACAGCCAGTATCAGTCCCGAAAGTGAAATGACATTGAGCGATATCCTGCATATATAGAAAAAGAAGAATGTAATGACAACAGATGTTATCATGGTTATACCGATAACCAGTGGCGAGCGCACATCACCTATGAAAAACGCCGCGACTACGAATATGAGCAGGAATCCTAATGTGAAGTTCTGCTGGAGGTTGGAAATGGTATAGTCAAGCAGCTCGGTCTGGTTGCGCGAAATGCCGAACTCTATGTCAGGATATATCCTTGTAAAATAATCTGTAGTCTCCTTCAACTCCTTGCGCAGATTGTCCATATTCTCCTCTCCCTGTTTGATGATGGCAAGGGTTACGGCACGTTTTCCTCCGGCGAGCGAACGTCCCGTTTCGTTACGGGTAACGGTCTGCACAGCGCAGATGTCGCCCAGACGCATCACCAGTCCGTTGCGGTTGAAATAAATGTCCTCCACATCCTCCGGCGTACGCAGTATGGAGGCGATACGTATGTTGTATTCATAGTACCCGTCGCGCACAAGCATGCTTCCCGGCTCCACATTGTTCGACGACAGTATGGATTCAAGGTCGGATATGCCCATGCCGAGACTCTCCATCTTCCCCATGTCCGGCACAATGCGCAACATCTTCTGCGGCACACCGGTCATATCGGCCATTGCCACCTGGGGCAGCTGCTCGATACGGCGTTTCACTACATTCTCGGCCAGGGTACACATTTCGAGGAAGGCATCTCCGTCGGTTTCCTGATACGGAACCGCATCCTTCAGCGTCATGTTCAGGTAGAACACAGGTATATCGGTGGCACTTGCCTTGACGGCCTTCGGACGCACCGCATCCCTTGGCAGGCTGTTCATTGCGGCATCAATCTTCTCGTTCACCTCTATGAAGGCAAGGTCGGTGTTCGTTCCGAAATCGAACGACAGGCGGATGATGCCCGAACCGTCGCGTGTCTCGCTCCTCATCTCGCTGAGGCCGGACATCTGCATGAGCTGTCTTCTCACAGGAGCCACCATCGTATTCTCCAGCTCGCGTGCGGAAGAGTTCTCACCCGTTACCTGCACGGTTATCTGTGGAATGTCTATATCCGGAAGAAGCGATACCGGCAGAGAGAAATAGGTCACCAGCCCCACTATGAAGCAGGCAGTGAAAGCCATGAGTACCGCTATAGGTCTTTTAATCAGAAATCTTACCATAATACGGACATGTTTTTAAGGTATCACTTTTACCGGAGCCTCATGTGCAAGGTTCACGTTTCCGGTCACGATAACCTGCGCCCCTTCCTCCATGCCGTCACCGGTCACGGTATATTCCGTCATGTTCTCCAGTCCGGTAGTCACATAATTCCACATCGCCTTGCCGTCCTTCAGGGTAAATATCACCTGCTTACCTGTACGCAGCACTACGGCAGTCTTGGGCACTACAAGCTGTCCGGGAACGGAACGTTTCACACTTACACGCACATTCATTCCGTCAAACAGTCTCGCACCGCCGTTCACCCTGGCCCTTACACTTACAAGTCCGTTTTCATCCACAAGCGGATTTATTTCCGACACGGTGCCGCTGTACGATCCGGCTGTTCCTGCAAACGGAGTTACATCTACCTTG
>CASENM010000037.1 GCA_949289295.1 uncultured Bacteroides sp. | reverse complement strand
TCTTCTTCTTGCGTACAAACATGCCATAAAGGTACACTTTTTAGGCTTGCGTCACCCGCGTCACCATGGAAAATTTATGGAATTGCTGATTTTAAGGCTGTTACAACCATTGAATTCTTAGGCTGTCAAAGTCAGGAAAACGCTTCGGCGTTTTAGACAAAACGTCTTGTCGTTTCGGACAAAACACCGAAGCGTTTTTAGAAAGGCAGATTCTTACACTTCTTTCTCCGCTCCTTTTCTGCCGACAATCCATACTATATCGCCGATTTGGAATGATGTGTCCGGATTCGGGTTCATCATGATGTTTTTTTCTCTTTCCAGGGCAAGTATGATATAATTTCTTGTCTTTATATCTTTCAACTTTTTGTGGATTATTGACGACGATTTGTCCAGGCAGACATTACGGATGTTCATTTCAGTGTGTCCGGACGTTCCGGTCTGCTGGTTCTTTTTGGCATTGAGTGCCTGTCCGAAAAGTTTCAGGTCATTGTCGGTTCCGGCGGCCGTAATCTTGTCGTACGGATAAATGCGTTCTTTACTTTCCGGAAGGTCAATCCAACTTTCTCCTCGCCGGATGGAAATGATGTTGATTCGGAATCGGTTGCGTGGAGCAATTTCATTCAGCGTACGTCCGGCCTCGTACGAATCTGGATCAACCACAAAGTTGGCCGTATGCAGATTGGCCAGTTGTTCTGACTCTTCAAGTTGTAGTCTTACAGTGTCGGCAGAGTCGGAAGCCTCTTCTTGTCCTTGGAAGTTTTCGTTGAAACGTGCTTCAATCATTGTCGACTGTTTTCGGATTCGTTTCGAGAAATGGAAGCTGACAATGATGGCGACAGCCACAATCAATGCGGCACCTGATGCAACGTTGAACAGGCGGACTACAACACTCATCAAGATGATGATGCAGAGCAATACCTTGACAAGTATCAGCGAAACCAACGCGCCTCGGTTGAAGCGTCCGTCGTTCCATAGTTTGCGGAATTCCGGAGAATGATTCTTCTTGTTGATGACGGCCCAGAGCAGAGGAGAGATGACAGAAAGTACGATGGCCGCACTTAATAGCTTGCCGTAGATGCCCGGTATTCTTTCTTGGATGAACGGATGAAGCTGGGAGAAAAATAAGGCGACAAACATGATACAGACAATCAGATAAATGGCGACTCCGATGAACATGCTTTTCAGCAGTCTGTGCCAGTCGTTCTGGTGGCGGGCAGCCATGGACCCCGATGCATATTTTGCCAGCAACTGGCTCAGCCAGTCCGGAATGTGTTTCTCTATCAGCCGATAGGCAGGGTCGGCAAAACGTATCATATAGGGCGTGAAGAAGGTGGTCACGACAGAGACTGCCACGATGATGGGATAAAGATGGCTGTCGGTTACTTTCAGGCTTACGCCAAGTGAAGCGATGATGAAGGCAAATTCGCCTACCTGAGTCAGTGAACACCCTGATTGTAGGGCTACTTTAAGAGACTGGCCGGAAAGCATGATACCTAGCGTTCCGAAGAAAGTCTGTCCCGCCAGAACTAACAAAGTCAGTATGAGGATGGGGATGATATATTGTGCGATGACGGCAGGATCAATCATCATTCCTACTGATACAAAAAAGATAGCGGCAAACAAGTCCTTGACCGGTTGTACAACCCGGCCTATTTTTTCGCTTTCTATCGTTTCGGCTAGCAGAGAACCCATGACGAAAGCTCCCAGTGCGGAAGAGAACCCGGCTTTTACGGCTATCATTACCATTAAAAGACAGAGCCCAAGTGATACGATTAACAGAATTTCATCGCTGATATATCGCCGGATTCTTTTCATGAGGGTCGGTAAGAGATAAATGCCCAGTGCGGACCAGAACACGAGGAATCCAATCAGTTTGAACAGGCTTCCCAGCAGTGCGGTGCCTTCAAAATGCTGGCTGGCAGCCAATGTTGACAAGACTACCAGCATGACCACTCCGACCAAATCCTCCACCACCAGAATGCCAAGTACGATGCCTGTGAACTTCTGTTGTAACAGATTCATGTCATTGAAGGCTTTGAATACGATGGCTGTGGATGACATGGACAGCATTCCGCCCAAGAAGAGACTGGTGATATGTGTGAATCCCATGGCATTTCCGGCCGTATATCCAAGAAACATCATGCCGGCAACGATTGTAAGCGTGGCGATAAAAGCACTCAGACCCACATTCAGCAGTTTGCGGAAGGAAAATTCAAGGCCCATGGCAAACAGCAGGAAGATTACCCCTATGTCGGCCCATATCTTGATATTGGCAGTGTCGGTGACATTAGGGAAGAAACTGACTGCAGGTCCGGTGATGAATCCGGCTACAATATAGCCTAGGATGACAGGCTGCTTGAGCCATTTGAACAGGATTGTGACACATCCGGCCACAATCAGGATGATTCCCAAATCGGAAATCAGAGGTGCAAGTTCAGACATGTTGTTTCGTGTTTTTAAGTGATTCTGTTATATGTTTTTGTCCGCTTGCAGCTTTGCGGCTGTTGCGCGGAGAATTTCTCGTTTCCCTCCCGGTGGGCCCTGCAAACGTTCCACATGAAATCCGGAAGTCTGCAACATCCGGCGTACTGCACCTTTGGCACAATAAGTAGTCAGTATTCCGTCAGGGTTCATCCTGTTGAACAGTTTGTCAAAGAGTGTCTGACTCCACATCTCCGGTTGCTTTTCGGGGGCGAATGCATCGTAATATACCACATCATATTTCTCTTCAGTTGTAAAATGAGTAAAATCTCCTTTAATTTTCAGGAGTGTAAAATGTGAAGTGACAGCTTGTGGTACATCCCACTCCGTTTCGTGGAGTTTGTAGAAAAGTTCTGCATGTGCCGGTGATATCAGTTCCGGATAATGCAGTTTCTTCACCAGTTCTATATCAAGCGGATATCGTTCGATGGTGGTATAATAGATCTTTCGTTGTGTCTTTTCCGCTTCTAGTAGGGTAAGAAAAGCGTTGAGTCCTGTTCCGAATCCGATTTCCAGTATCTGTATGTCATGGAGGAGACAATGGCGGAGAGCTGTGCGGATAAATATATGCTCCGATTCAGTAAGCGCTCCTTTGATGGAGTGATAATGTTCGTTCAATTCTGGGACGAATAATGTGTGGCTTCCGTCGGCTGTCTGTTCAATCCGTATCATATCTGAGTATTTAGTTTATAAGTTGGAGTGTGCCTAATGCAGTCATGACAATGATTGCGTAGCGTGCCAGCTTGCCTATGCTCATGGCGATTGAAACAATCCATACATTCGCTTTCATGAGTCCCAGTGCAATCAGCAAGGCATCGCCTATAACAGGCAGAAATGAGAATAGGGCCATCCAAGAGCCTTTTCCGTGGATAAATCTTGCGGCTTTGTCAAGTTGCTTTTTGTCTACCCGGAAGTATTTTTCAATCCATTCCATTTTCCCCAGTTTCCCAATCCAATAGCAGGTAAGTCCGCCCAAGACGTTTCCCAGTGTGGTGGAAAGTGTTGACAATATAGGGTCGAGTCCTAACGCTATACATGCCAGCAGAACGACTTCGGAACTGAATGGCAGTATAGTGCCTGCCAGAAAAGCGGAAAGGAACATGCCTCCATATCCCCAATCTATCAGAAATTGAATGAATCCGTCCATACGTTGAATAATGTAACTGATATCCATATACCCAATGTTGTCCATGAGAGAATATGGGTGAATTTATTGTATGTAAGTGCAAGAAGGTGTCCGTTCACGATGGCGTATACTACCAGAAGAATTGTAATGGCAGCCTTGAAGTGTGCGGGAATCAGTACGGCCAATATGAGAGCGGCAATGCCCATCAGGAGAGTAATCCGGAGCATGATGCGTGTCTGCACCTTGTCTTGATATCTTTTGTTGAACAATTGTATGCTGCTTGTTGCTGTCAGTAGCAGGAGTGCCCCTCCGGTTACAGCCTCAGCCGTTGACATACCGCTATAGTCGATATGTGGCGGATCGGCCAACTGGATGAACGGCAGAAAGACATCACCGACATTTCCCATATAAAGGCAGTAGCATAACAGAAACCAGTAGGGTAATGTTATTCCGATGATGCCGGCAAAAAAACTGCGTACATTAAACGAACGAAGCATTGTCATGAAAAGATATACCAGTGGCGTGAGATAAAGCAGATAGGGGAAGGATAAACTACCCAGTCCGAGGCATAAGAAAGAATGAAATACGGGTATAGAAGCGTATGGCGACTCATAGCTCTGGAAAAGGAAATATATTCCTGCCACAAATAGGAGAGGAATCCATATTTCGTGTGAATACGTGTGCAGGAACTGGCTTCCGGAGT
The DNA here is from genome assembly GCA_949289295.1 of uncultured Bacteroides sp. Classification (GTDB taxonomy): domain Bacteria; phylum Bacteroidota; class Bacteroidia; order Bacteroidales; family Bacteroidaceae; genus Phocaeicola. Next base: position 35,501 of record CASENM010000037.1, on the reverse strand, counting down.
AGAAGAACAGGAATAAGGATGCGTGGAGTGTGGTACGCGTGCGGATGAGTGCGAATGAAGTGTTCAGCTCTATCAGCAGATAAGCAGTGGTTCCTGCAGCAATCAGCGGGAGTAAATCAGTGAGTTCCTGAAAATGCAGTCCTGTCATGGCCAGACAGAAAATGACAGCAACGGGGAATGTCATTTTCCCCGTTGCCAGATAATATTGGAATTGTTTCCTTTCAGGCATGTATCAGCAGTTATAAGTCGAATCCGATATCAGAGCGGAAGTATTTCTTCTTAAAGTCTATCTTGCTTGCATTTTCGAATGATTTCTTTAACGCTTCCTCCTTGCTGTTTCCGTAAGAGCTTATTGCTATGACACGTCCTCCGGAGGTGACAGTCTCCCCGTCTTTCAGAGTTGTTCCTGCATGGAATACGATGCTTCCCCCGTCTTTTGCATCTTGGATTCCGCTGATGGGGAATCCTTTTTCATAAGCTTCCGGGTATCCACCTGATACGAGCATGACGCAGACTGCGGAGCGTGGGTCGATTTCAAGTGACTTTTCAGCCAGATTCCCGGATGACACTCCTTCGAACAGGTCTACCAAGTCGCTTTTGATACGCAACATGACACTTTCCGTTTCGGGATCGCCCATACGTACGTTATATTCGATGACCATCGGGTCGCCTTTTACGTTGATGAGGCCGAAGAAAATGAAACCTTTATAGTCAATACCCTCTTCCGCTAGTCCTTCCACTGTGGGGCGTATGATGCGGTCTTCTACTTTCTGCATCCATTCCTTGTCGGCAAACGGTACAGGAGATATGGAACCCATGCCGCCCGTATTCAGCCCTTTGTCGCCTTCTCCGATGCGTTTATAGTCTTTTGCTTCAGGCAGAATCTTGTAGCTTTTCCCGTCTGTCAGTACAAACACCGAACATTCGATACCGCTCAGGAACTCTTCGATGACTACAGTGGCTGAGGCGTTGCCAAACATGCCATCCAGCATTTCTTTCAGTTCTTTCTTGGCTTCTTCGAGTGTCGGGAGTATCAGCACTCCTTTTCCGGCGCACAGACCGTCGGCTTTCAGTACGTAAGGTGCCTGTAATGTTTCAAGAAAGGCCAGCCCTTCTTCCAGGTTGTTGGCTGTGATGCTCTTGTATCCGGCTGTCGGAATGTGGTGGCGTTGCATGAAGCCTTTTGCAAATTCTTTGCTGCCTTCAAGAACGGCACCAGCTTTCGATGGTCCGATAACTGGAATGCCCTTCAGTGCTTCATCGTTCTTGAAAAAGTCATAGATGCCTTTTACCAGTGGGTCTTCCGGACCGACCACTACCATATCGATGTTTCGGTCGAGTACGAAAGTGCGTATTGCATCAAAGTCATTGACTTTGATGGCTATGTTTTCGCCTACTTCACTTGTTCCGGCATTTCCTGGAGCAATATACAGTTTTTCGATTTTCGGACTTTGAGTGATTTTCCATGCCAACGCATGTTCGCGTCCGCCTGAACCTAAAAGTAAGAGTTTCATATCGTTTGTTTTTTAGTCTTTTATTCCTTGAAAACGCAGATTCATGAGGATTATTGCAAATAATTCTTTTGCTTGTTTTCCTTCAATCTTGATGAATCTGCGACAATTTGTATTTTGAACAATTATTTTAAATGGTCCTCAAAATAGCGGGTGATGTGTTCATGCAAATGTACACGGTCACGTCCCATCATGTTATGTCCGTCTTCCGGATAAATGAACAGGTCAGGATGTGTATCGGCATCGATACATGCGCGCAGGAAAGTATAAGTATGTTGCGGCACGCAGGTCGGATCAGTTCCGCCTATGATGATTTCCAGACGTCCTTTCAGGTTGCCGGTTTTTTGCTTCAGGTCTGAATTTCTGTAACCTTCCGGATTGGTTTCCGGCGTGTCCATATAGCGTTCACCGTACATCACTTCATAGTATTTCCAGTCGATGACCGGTCCTCCTGCTACACCTGCTTTGAACAAGTCGGGATAGGTAAGCATCAGGTTGGTAGTCATGAAGCCGCCGAAGCTCCATCCGTGTACACCGATTCGTCTGGCATCAATGTAGGGTAGGGATTTCAGCAATTCCACACCTTTCACCTGATCTTTCATCTCCTCCATGCCGAGATGGCGGAATGTTACATTTTCGAATTTAATACCACGGTTGTCGCTTCCTCTGCTGTCTACGGTAAGCATTACGTAGCCTTTCTGTGCCATATACAAATCCCATCCGCGTGCGTCATAGAAGCGTGTGTCATGAATCATCTGTGCATGAGGCCCTCCGTAGACATAAATGATGGCAGGATATTTCTTGTTGGGGTCGAAGTTTACGGGTTTTACCAGGCGGTAATACAGGTCGGTCACTCCGTCGGCAGCCTTGATGGTTCCTACTGTAATTTCCGGCAGGTTGTATTGGCTTTCCATCGGATCTTCAGCAGTGAGCAGGTTGTAACCTTTTTTGCCGTCGGTAGGCAGGATATTGATGCTGCGTCCTATCTGGGCTGAAGTATAGCTGTCAATGATGTGTTTTCCGGAAGCTGACACCTGTGCGGAATGTACCCCTTTGTCGCTGCCAATCAAGGTACGTTTCCCGTTCTTGGTGTCTACGACAAATATGTTGGTCTGGAGAGGAGATATTTCTGTGGAAGTGATAATCATCTCCTTTTTCGACTTGTTGAATCCCGTCACTGACTGTACAAGCCAGTCACCTTCCGTCAGTGGGGTTGTTTTCAGATATTCGCAATATTCAGCTTCGCTATCTTTTCCCTTCTTCCATTCACCCTCCTGAATGGTTTCCGTATCCATCACATACAGATGGTTGAAGCCGTCGCGCTGGCTCTGGTAGATGAATTTCGTTTCATCCCAGGGGAGGAAAATCAGCGGATGCTGGGGCTCTACGTAGCGTATGTGTTTCTCTTCATAGAGAACATTCCTCTTTTCGCCTGTCAAGGCATTGTAGCTTACCAGCTGTGCATGGTTCTGGTCACGGTTCAGTTCGATGACGTAAACCAGCTTTTCATCGGGTGACCAGCTTATGTTGGTGAAATAACGGTTTGTCGGGTCGCCAGCCTGCAGATAGATTGTCTTTCCTGTCTTCACGTTGTACACTCCGACTGTCACCTTGTGGCTTGTCATGCCGGCCATCGGATATTTGTCCGGTTCAAGTGTAGCGATGCGGGTGGAGGTGTTCACCTGCGGATAATCGGTCACCATGCTCTGGTCCATGCGGTAAAATGCCAGAAAAGTCCCTTTCGGACTCCAGAAAGTGCCTTTGTATATGCCGAATTCATTACGGTGGACAGCTTGTCCGTAGACTACATCCTTTTCCGTATCCTCACTGCAGCCTATGCATGCCGCATTTATCTGTTTGGAGAAGTCCCCTTCGTTTGCGACAAACAGATTACGTCCGATGGTGTAGGCCACACATCCGTTTTCTTTGCAGAAATCAAGGTTGGCGGGTTGCTTTCCGTTGCTCTGGATACGGAACATGTTGACAATCTTTTTTTGGCTGAAGTCGTACCAGCACATATAGTGTTCGCCGGATTCTCCGGTTTCCGCTTTGTTCAGAAAGACAACCACATTTCGGTTGCCCCAAGGCATGGAAGCCGCGGCCAAAGTACGGAGCGGTTTGAACTTGAATTCAAACGCATAAGGCTTTTCGCCGTTCTGCAAGGCATCATTCACTTCATCAAGTGTAACCAGTGTAGTTTCCTTGCCGTTCTTGAGGTCTATCTTATATATATGTTCAATATCAGTGCGTATACAGACATCGCCCCACCATTGAAGCCCTGTAATGTTTTCAGGGCGGAGATTGGCATAGTTGCTTCCTCCCGGAATCACATCCTCCAGTGTGTAACTCTTCTTTTCTTGGGCATGTACAGCCACCATTGACATAAAAAATAAAAATAGAAACTGTATAAATCTTATCATGTTTTACTCCTGTTCTTTAATTTCGTTTTCCAGTTCATCCGGTGTTCTGCGTCTGTGTATGTACATGAAACGCTGGCCCGGTTGTTTCTTCTCAGCCTTTTCGTTTGCTGAGGGGCGGAATGAAGGTTTTGATTCATCATTATTATATTTGAATCCGTTTCTGCGTTCGCGGGTAAAGTCTTTTCCGTCGCCTGCCTTACGCGAACGGAAAGTCGGTCTTTCTTCCCCTCTTCCGGAGTTTTCGAATTTTCTCGGCTTTTCTTCATCGCGGGAGAAGCGGCGGCTTTCTCCGTCTGGCCGGCGGTCGTTACGGAAACGGTTGTCATTGTCTCTTTCCCTGTCCCTTCTGCCATATTCTACTTTTTCGCCGTGATGGCGGTTGCGTACAGGGCGCTCTTCGCTTCTTGTCTTGAACTCTTTATCCGGATTGTCTGACCTGAATTCTTTATATTTTCCGGAAAAAATCTGATATTGGCGGAACTGACACTCCAATGCACCGTTGAACAAAGGAATTTTAGCGGACGCTTTCAGTCCGATTTGGTCGAAACACTCGTCCCGATAGCTTAATATCCACGCGTCATTGCCGACAAACGCATGTTTCAGTCGTTCACCGATCATTTCGTACAGTCCCATCAAGTCGTTTGTGGAAATACGTTCGCCATACGGCGGATTGGTGATGATGATGCTTTTCTCTGTCGGTTGTTCAAATTGCTGGAACGGCTGTACCTTCAAAACTATATCTTTGTTGACACCGGCTGCCTTCACATTGGCCTGTGCGATGGCATTTGCTTTTAAGCTGTTGTCGTATCCGTAAATCTTGTGGGTAAATTCCCGTTCCTGAGAATCGTCGTTATAGATAGCATCGAACAAATCTTTGTCGAAGTCGTTCCATTTTTCAAATCCGAATTCTTTGCGGAAAACTCCGGGAGCGATGTTGCGTGCAATCAGAGCCGCTTCGATGGGAATTGTGCCTGAACCGCACATCGGGTCAATCAAGTCACATTCGCCTCTCCATCCTGTCATCAGAATCATGCCGGCGGCCAGCACTTCGTTGAGAGGTGCTTCCACTTGTTCCTGACGGTAACCGCGGCGGTGTAAAGATTCGCCGGAGCTGTCAAGCGACAGGGTACATTCATTTTCTGCAATATGTATATTGAGCTGTATGTCGGGATTGCTGATGCGTACAGACGGACGTTCTCCTGTCTTTTCCCGGAAATAGTCGGCTATGGCGTCCTTTACTTTATATGCCACAAATTTGGAATGGCGGAACACTTCGGAGTAAACCACGGAGTCGACAGCGAATGTGCCGGTCGGGTCAAGAAAATCTTCCCAGGCAACTTCTTTTATGGCGTCATACACTTCTTCCGGAGTGGTGGCTGTGAAATGTTTGATGGGTTTCAGTATGCGGACGGCTGTGCGCAGACAGAAATTTGCTTTATACATCATGGCTTTGTCTCCGGTAAACGAGACCATACGCCGGCCGATTTCAATGTTTCCTGCACCCAGTTCGGTGAGTTCCTGTGCCAGCACTTCTTCCAGTCCCTGGAATGTCTTGGCAATAAGCTCAAATTCTTGGTTCATTGTGATAAAATTACGTAATTTCAATTGATGCTGCAAAAGTATGAATTTTCGTTCAGTCGGTCAACCCTTTCGTTAATTTTTCTTCACTCTTCCTGTCGTGCCCGGGCAGGTATGAAAAAAACGCTTCGGCGTTTTACTTGAAATGCCGAAGCGTTTTGTACTGAACGCCGAAGCGTTTTGGCAGATGGGCCTATTTTTCTGAAGATTATCGGGGATATTCCAGGTTGGCTTCTGTGATTTGTTCTAATACTTCGTGTAAGAATTTGTCCGCTTCCCATTTTGCCATCGGGAGATTCATCATCAGGTAGTTGCCGCAATCCTTCGGACTGGCTCCGGGCACGTCTCCTTCAAACTCGGCGATAAAGCGGAACGTTTCTGTCATCAACGGAACAATGTCTTTGGATTGCAAGTCACCTTTTATCACCAGATAGTTTCCCGTGAGGCATCCCATCGGTCCCCAGTAGATGATTTTATCGGCCCATGCCGGATGATTTCTCAAGAAGGTAGCCGCCAGGTGTTCCATCGTGTGGATGGCCGACGGACTGAGGGCGGGTTCCCGGTTAGGTTCTTTCATCCGGATGTCGAATGTGGTCACAATTTCTCCTCCCACTTCATCTTTGCGTGATACGTAGATTCCGCGCAGCAGGCGGATATGGTCGACGGTAAAGCTCGGTATTTTCTTCATGATGGTATGTCTGTTATAGTTTGTTCGGCAATGCTTTCAAAAATGTTTCGGTGACATGAAACGACCGGTCGGCCATTTCCGCCCAGAAATTCAGATATTGTTCGAAATGCTTGTCGGCTCCCGGCGTGTCGCTGATGATGCGGAAGCTGACAAACGGCACCTGATAGAGGTGGCAGATCTGTGCGATGGCGGCCGACTCCATGTCTACAGCCAGTCCTTCGGGAAAATTTTTCTTGATTATGTCCAGTTCGCATCGGTCGGTGACGAACTGGTCGCCCGTACAGATCAGCCCTCCGTGAATCGGTGTTTCCGTATCGAGCGAAAGCGCACATTCGTATAGCGTATCGTTCCCCCGGAAGAATGTGGGCAGTCCTTGGATTTGTCCGTAGGCGTTTCCTTCTCCGCACCATACATCGTGGTAGACAATCTGCCGGCTCACCACTACATCCATGATGTTCAGGCAGGAGTCGATTCCTCCTGCCACACCCGTGCTGATGATGCAGTCGGGCCGGAAGTTGCGTATCAGTTCCACGGTTCCGGCGGCGGCATTCACTTTTCCTATGCCGCATTGTGCCAGCACCACGTCGTTCCGTCCGATTCGGCCTTCTGTGTACGAAAAAGGCCCCTCTTCACGTATCGTCTTGCTGTCGAGTTGGTTGGCCAATTGCTTCTGTTCGGAAGACATGGCCGTTATGATTCCTATTTTCATGTGATTAAAAAGATTTTCACGGCAAAGTTACTATTTTTCATGGACTATTGTGTTATCTTTGCCATCTGAAAAATATGAATCATTAAACTGCTTTTTATGAAAGGATTAAGGAAGTTGTTGCCTGATGTCGCGGCAATCGTGCTTTTTGCGCTTATTTCATTCGCTTATTTCTGTCCTGCCGTGTTTGAGGGGCGTATTCTGGCACAGCATGACGCGGTGGCGGGAATCGGTGCCGGAAGAGAACATCAGGAGTATTATAAAGAACATGGAAAGGCTACACGCTGGACCAATGCCTTGTTCGGCGGGATGCCGACCTATCAGATTGCTCCCGGGTATGAATCCAGCCGTACGCTGAATTACGTACAGAATCTCTATCATCTGTATTTGCCCACTTATGTGTGGTATGTATTTGTGATGTTGCTCGGATTCTACATTTTGCTTCGGGCTTTTAACTTCAAGGTATGGATGTCGGCGTTGGGAGCCGTCATATGGGCCTTTTCTTCTTATTTTTTCATTATCATTGCGGCCGGACATATCTGGAAATTCGTCACGTTGGCTTACATTCCGCCGACGATTGCCGGAATGGTGTTGGTTTATAGAGGCAAATACTTGACAGGAGGGATTGTGACGGCTTTGTTCGCGGCATTGCAGATTGTGTCCAATCATTTGCAGATGACATATTATTTCCTGTTTGTCATGCTCTTCATGGCGGTTGCCTTTGGAGTGACAGCCTGGAAAGCGAAACGTTTTTCTGATTTTCTGAAAGGGACGGGGGTGCTGGCTCTTGCCGGCGTGCTGGCTGTCTGCATCAATCTTTCCAATCTGTATCACACTTACCAGTATAGCAAGGAAAGTATGCGGGGGAAGAGCGAACTGGTGAAAGAAAATGCTTCTAACCAAAGCGGAAGCGGATTGGACCGTGACTATATCACCCAGTGGAGTTATGGCATCGGGGAAACATTCTCCTTGCTTGTGCCTAATGTGAAGGGGGGGGCTTCCGTTCCGTTGGCACAGAATGAAAAGGCGATGGAGAAAGCTGATCCTGCCTATTTGGGGCTGTATGCTCAGTTGGGACAGTATTGGGGAGAGCAGCCGGGTACATCAGGGCCTGTTTATGTAGGCGCGTTCGTCATGTTCCTGTTTATTTTGGGACTGTTTGTCGTGAAAGGGCCGATGAAGTGGGCTCTTCTGGCAGGTACGCTGTTCTCTATCTTGCTGTCATGGGGGCATAATTTTATGGGACTGACCAATTTCTTCATCGACTATATACCGATGTACAATAAGTTCCGTGCGGTCTCATCCATCCTGGTAATCGCTGAATTTACCATTCCCCTGCTTGCCATGATGGCTCTGAAAGCAGTGGTGGAACGTCCGCAGCTTCTCAAGGAGCGTCCCAATGCTTTTTATGGCAGTTTTATGCTTACAGGGGGCATTGCCCTGCTTTTTGCATTGGCACCGACCTTCTTTTTCTCTTCCTATGTTTCTTCTGCCGAGATGAATGCCTTGCAGCATGCTATTCCGGCTGACCAGTTGGCTCCATTGCTGGTAAATTTGGAAGAGGTGCGCAGGTCGCTCTTTACCTCCGATGCGTGGAGAAGTTTCTTCGTCATATTGGTCGGAGCCGCTTTGCTGTGGTCGTATTGTGCAGGCAAGCTGAAAGCAAAGCCTTTGATAGGCCTGTTGGTATTGCTTTGTCTGGTTGATATGTGGAGCGTGAACAAACGTTATCTTTATGATGCGCAGTTTGTGGCGAAAGGGACAGAGATGCAACCTTTTGTCGAACCGTCGGAAGCAGACAAACTGATACTTCAGGACAAGTCGCTTGATTATCGGGTGCTTAATTTGGCAGCGAATACATTCAACGAGAACAACACTTCTTATTGGCACAAAAGTATCGGCGGATATCATGCGGCAAAGTTGCGTCGTTATCAGGAGATGATTGACGAGCATATTCAGGGTGAAATGGCAGCTTTGTATAAAGTTTTGCCGGAAGTGAACGGCGATTTGGCTCAGGCAGGCGATTCGTTGACTCCGGTCCTGAATATGTTGAATACGCGTTATGTAATCGTGCCGCTTCAGGGAGGGACTTCCATGCCGGTATTTAATCCTCATGCGTTGGGCAATGCGTGGTTTGTGGATGAAATAAGCTATGTGGACAATGCCAATGAGGAGATTGATGCGTTGCATCATGTCAGTCTGGCCCGGACTGCCGTTGTAGACAAGAAGTTTGCTGACCGAGTGAAGGCTGAGACAAACGGAGGAGACAGCTTGCGCAATGTGACGCTGGTGAGTTATGAGCCTAATGCGTTGAAATATGAGGTCCGGTCGGAAAAGGGTGGGACAATCGTCTTTGCAGAAATCTATTATCCGGGATGGCAGTCGTATGTTGACGGTAAGGAAGTGCCGCATGGGCGTGCCGACTATATCCTTCGTGCGATGAATGTGCCTGCAGGAGAACATACGGTTGAATTTATATTCGACCCGGTATCATTGCATGTGACGGAAACTGTCGCTTTCGCGGCGTTGGGCTTGCTGGTTTTGGGGGCGATTGCAGTAATTGTGATGAACGTCCGGAAAAGGAAAGAACAGCGTGGAGCGTAAATCATTTCTTGATGAACGCACGTATCACGAATCCCAGATGGCGTAAAACTGTCGGGATATAGCCATAATATTTGCACATGATGCGGAAACGCTCTTTTAAAGATGCTTTGTGATTATGGGTAGTTATCCCTTCATTCAGATAATCAATGAGAGTCAGGTGTGTATTGTGAAGCACCCGACTCTTTTTCATGATGCGGATACACCAGTCGAAATCAGCGGAAAAACGGTATTTAAGGTCAAACGGTTCTACCAGGTCCCGGCGGGCGAAAAATGCCTGATGGCAGACCCGCATTCCGTCTCTGAAACTTTTCCAGGTCAGATGTTCCGGGGCAGACAGGCGGCGCATCCGAAGAAAATGTCCTTCCTCGTCCACGATTGCAGTCTCGCCGTAAAGCACATCGGGCAATGTATTCCCCGTGATGGAATGTACCATGAGCAGCAGGGTGTCATCTTCGTGCAGTTCGTCTCCGGCATTCAAGAAGCATATATAGTCGCCGGTGGCCAGCTTGATTCCTTTGTTCATTGCATCATACAGCCCTCTGTCCGGTTCACTGACCACAGTATGGATATGTGCCCTGTATTGTCTGATGATTTCCGGCGTGCGGTCTTTTGAATCTCCGTCTATAATAATGTATTCCAGATTCTTGTATGATTGTGTAATGACACTTTGGATAGTATCTTCCAGTGTTGATCCGGCATTGTAGGTAACGGTGATGATGGAAAACTTGGGATGTAGGTGGTGAACGTTATGCATTTTTTCCTGTAATCTTATTATAGATCTGAATATATTTCATGGCCACAATCTGTTCGGAGTAAGTATTCACTACCTTCCGCCGGGCTTGTTCGCACAGGCTGTTGTAGTTCCCTTCGTTGAGTGACCAGCAGATGCCGTTGGCCAAATCTTCCGCTGACTTATATTGGGCTACGTATCCGTTGTGGAGGTGGTCAATCATTTGCGGTATTCCCCCTATGTTGAAGCCTATGCAGGGCACTCCGCATGACATGGCTTCCATAATGGTGTTCGGCAGGTTTTCCATGAGGGACGGCGTAACAAACAGGTCGGCGGCATTGTAGATGTTGGCTATGTCTTTCTCGCTTTTTACATAGTCGATGCAGTAAATCGGGAAAGGGAAAAGACTTTCGAACTGCTGGGCTTGTTTTCCCATGACGATGACTCCCAATGTGTTGCAGAAGTCCGGCCGTTTTTCCTTGATTAGGCGGCAAGCCTCCGCCAGATAGTCGATGCCCTTCCGCTTGTCGCTTATTTTCATTGAACTGAACATCAGCAGTTTTTTGTCAGCGGGAAGATGTAACATCTTTCTCATCTCCATCTTATTGAGCGGACGGAACAAGTTTGTGTTGATGGGATTCGGAATATCTGTAATGAAATGGTCTTTTGCCAGTGCACTTTGTCTGGCTAGTTTTTCCAGCCATTGGCTGCAGGCAATGAAAGTGATGTTCGCGTCTTTATAAAGTTTTTGCTTTTTCTTGAACACCCGGTATGAAAGGTCGGTTTTGTGACCCTTATACAGTGCCGGACAGTCATGACAGCAGGTTGTATAGTTGGTACAGGTTTCCGCATGATGGCAGATACCGGTAATGGGCCACATGTCATGCATGGTCCACACGACGGGTTTATCCGACTTCAGAATATCCTGGATATTTTTCAATGAGAGCATACCTTGGTTAATCCAATGCAGGTGGATTACGTCCGCTTGGCGGAACTCTGGCAGTGAGGTGATGTTTGTTCCGGTGTTTGCAATGTCTACAGCAAACAAATGGCGTTTCTTGAAATGATTTTCTTTCCAGATGATGAAACGTTCCCATACGAAGTTCCAGATGTGCCGCCATGACTTTTTCAGTTCCACTACGGTAATTCGGTCGGTTTGCTTGTCGCGTACCAGCATCTTTGTTTTGATGCCGCAGGCTTTCAGTGCTTCCATCAGGCGGCTCGCTGCGATGGCTGCCCCCCCCGTACGTTCGGATGTGTTTATAATCAGTACCCTCATGTTTCTGTCTTCTGTCAAAGTTTCTGCAAAGTTAATGTTTTCATTTTGATAAATTTGTTACTTTTGCACGATATGAAAAGAAAAATGACATTTGTTCCGGTCGGAGGTTTGGCTAATCGTATTCGTGCTACGCTTTCGGCAATCGCTTTGGCTGAAAAGACGGGTGTTCGTCTGGATGTAATATGGTTTCAGGACTGGGCCTTGCATGCCGCATTTCATGATTTGTTCTCATGTTCTTCCATTCCGGAAAATGTCCGGATTTCAGAGGCTTCCATCTTGGATTTATGTTTGTCCGATCGTCCGAGGAAGAAAAATTTTTATATTCCGGTTTTGTTCCAGCGGTTGATGTTCACTTCTTGCCTGTATGAACATCAGATAGACGACATCCGGAAGCAGCATTTCGACTTTGAGAAATGGGCTGTACAAGGTCGGGTTTACATGGCGGCTTACCTTTCCTTTTATCCTTATTCATCACAGTTGCTCCATGATGTATTTTATCCTGTTCCGGATGTTCTCTCTTTGATAGAACGGAGAAGTTCCGCTTTTTCGCCTTATACCATTGGCGTTCATATTAGAAGGACTGACAATGTTTTGTCCATAAAGCATAGTCCTTTGACGCTTTTTTTTGATTGTATTGATAAGGAATTGTCCGGACACCATGACTTGTGCATTTATCTGGCTACAGATTCTGAAGAGGTAAAGCAGGCAATGCGTGCCCGTTATAAGGACCGCATCGTTTGTGCGGAAAGTCAGGCTGACCGGGGCTCGACAAAAGGCATTCGTGAAGCGATGGCAGACCTTTATACTTTGGCGCGGACCAAGAAAATTTATGGTTCGTTCTACAGTTCGTTTTCTGAATTGGCTGCTGAAATAGGCGGTATTCCTCTGACGGTCGTAACAATATAAAGGCTGTGCCAATGGCTTTATGCTCCAAAGTCTCCTTTTAAGGTGCGTTTGATCCGCCGGATGGCTTTTGCCCAAAAGCAGTTTGTCCGCCGGTAGTAACGTTCGAACACCTTTCTTGCCTCCTTGTTTTCTTCTACAGGTGAGATGGGGCTTACCGGAAGCGGATTCATCCACAGGTCAGAAGCGTAAAGTCCGCCTCCTCCGCAGTTGGTCCCGCTGCCGTCAAAGCCCGTGTTCTGCACAAGCGATTTTCCGACATTGAGCGAGAGTATGCCGTCAAGGAAAAGGCTGGCATTCCATCGGATGGCCCATGAATTGTTTTTCCCGGCTATCTGTCTGCGCAGCATCCGTGTGAACGGATAGTTTCCGTTGAAGTCGAAGTAACGGGTCAGGTGGCGTTCCTCTAGTCGGGAGAGCAGCTCTTTCCCGTCGGGGTTGAAGTGCTTCCATGCCCGTTCCCATGTAGCCCATCCCCAGCTTCCGGTCCATCTGATGAGGAAAGTGTCTGGCAGGGACGGATCTTTTGTGAAGTCACAGGCTTGGATATGTCCTACCTTCTCTTCGTTCTTATACATTTCCAGTGCATCGTTCATGAAACGGAGGAAATGGGGGGCCACTACCAGATCGTCTTCCAGCACGATGACTCTCCCATGGGCATTGACTTGTGTGGTCACTCCGTCGATTACATTACGGGCAAGTCCCCAGTTTTTCTCGCGTTCAATGACGGTCACTTGTTTGAACCCATCGGTAGAGCGTATGAGTCGTCGGACTTCACTGACCTGCTGTATGTCTGTTTCGGAACGTGCCTGGTCTGCGTAGATGAACAGTTCGCTGTCGGCCGCTTCGGCGTTTGCTTTCAGTGATTCGATGACACGTCGGGTATGTTCGGGACGGTTGTAAACAAAAAGTAAGATAGGGGCGTACATTTTAATGAAGAATTAATGATTAAGAGTGAAGAATTACAGGAAGTGCGGCGCTTCTTTCCGGGTCTTCCGTCGGACTTGGATAACTTTACCCGTCCGTGTTGTCAATTTTATAGCAAGATATAGATAGGTACATCCGTCCTGTGGCTTGATATGGAAAAAGGCGGTCAGACTTTTTTTGATACAGGCAAGCACACTGTATACGAACGCGTTTCCGATGGGGCGGTTAATATTGGTGTATTCTGAAAGCAGGTAGACATATTCCGAGCGGAAATAAGCCTTGCGCGTCACTTTCCGGAATTCACGGTCGTGGCATCCGAATACTTTCGGGGAATATCCTATCTTTAAATGATGGTAATGCAACCGGTTGATATAATCTTTATCTTCACCATAATGGTAGAATAGCGGAGAGAAACCTCCTACAGTCTTTAGTGTAGTAATCGGGATAAACCAAAAGGCCGCATTGATGAAGGTGGCTTCAACCAGTGACTTGCTTTTGGGAAGTTCCGTTTTATCTTTGATTTGTACATAGTGTGCAAAACCTTTGTCCAATTGGTTGCCTTGCCCGTTCAGATGGACAGGAGAGAGAATCCCGAATGTAGGATTTTCTCGAGCCAGACCGACCAGTGTGCCGATGGTGTCTGCGCTGACCCACGCATCCTGATTCAGCAGGAAAACGGCGTCAAAGCCTTCCTGCATAGCGATTTGCATACCTATATTGTTCGCTTTTCCGAATCCGAGATTTTGTCCGTTATCGATGATGCGGACAGACGGATAAGCTTGCCGGATGGTAGAGACGGTCTGGTCTTTTGAGCCGTTGTCAATGACAAGTATTTCTGTAGGATATGTGGATAGCAACAAGCTCTCTAAACAAGGTCTTATCCATTTCTCGAAATTGTAGGAAATGATGATAGTCAATACTTTCATTGCCTTATCGCTTTAGTTTTATCAGTATGGTGGTAATCCGGTCGTATATCTTTTTCTGTAGGCTGACAGTTGGAATTCCGGTCATTTTTCGGGCGTTCTCCCAGAATGACTTTTCTTCTCCTAGTCCTTGCCGCTTTTCTATGTAGCGGAACAAGCGGTACAGTCCTCGTTTCTTTTCATAAGGCAGATGCCACACAGGAATGTTCATGTCTTCCGGCATGATGTTATTGAATTGTGGCGAGGTCCACATCCGTTTCACATAGTCGTTGGCTATGCGGTTGCGGAATTGCAGATGTTCTGCCAGTATGCTGAGCACATGGGCTTCTTCGTTCAATCTGGATTGACGGTTGTCCGCCCGCTGAAGATTGAATTGCCAGAGTTCCGGATAACTCTTGTTGATGCGGGCTATGAGATCTCCACGCAGACAGATAAACTCGCCTCCGTAATAAGTGATGGGTTGTCGGGGCTTTTTGTGGTAGCAGGCCTCATAAAACTCATCCATTTCCGGGAGAGTGACACCGTTGATGTTTGCTTTCCTGTCCGTGATGAACTCATAGAGCGCGCTTCCTTTTTCTCTGGTCTTGTCGAAAAGGGACTTCAGTGAGGTACGGCACAGGCAGTCGGCATCTGTGACGAGCAAGGCGTCATCCGGTTGCATACGGCCTTCCATGTATCTCAGGATGTCGTACAGGTAAAACTGGTTTTGCCAGGCACTATACCAGTCCTTGGGCGGCTTGCACGTGTAGGGAAGTGTCACGGTTTCCACGTTTAGTGTGTCGAACAGCCGTTGCAGGAATGCCGGCAGTTCCTGTTTCTTCAGGTTGCTGAAGAACAAGAGTCTGGCCGAAGGGTTGTAATGCTGGAATGTCCGGAAAAACGGCATTTGTATCTGCATATAGATGGAATGCACCAATGCGGAATCTCCTTTTTGTCCCATTTGCGGATAAAAGCTGGCCTCTTCTGCCGATTCCTTGTAGAACCAGGTAGCTATGTAGTTGGCAGGTTGCTTCATAGACTCATTTCAGATGTTTGTTGATATCGTATAAACTGATTCCCGTAATGCTGGAAAAAAGTGTGACAGCTAATGATGTATATAGTTTCTTTTGTAGCGGCAATATACAAAAAGCTTTCCAGAATTCACGTAATCCCAATATATATTTGTGAGCCAATATTGCTCCAGACATGCGGCGTTTATGCCAGGAAGAGAGGAAAAGGCGGATTCCTTTCTTATGTCTGGCTTTCTGGTACAGTTCATCGAACATCTCGTCAAGCGGGTCTTTTTTCAAGATGGGCCGACGGCTTTTGTTTTCTCCGGTTGTAAGATGATAGATGCTTGTAGGCGTTGTGTCGTATGCAAAGTCACAGACTGCCTGGAGGCGTGCCAAAGTAATGATGTCTTCGCCTGAAGGGATGCCTTCGGGAAAACCGCCTATGCGTCGGATAATTTCTTTTCGTACGGCGTACGCACTGGTTTGCATTGGAAAGTCTGTGCCGGAAGCCATCTCAAAATAATTGTCCAGTATTCCTTGGGGTGTTTTGAACGTCAGTTTGTCGGGTAATTGGGGGAGGTGCATCGACTCACCTTCTTTCTTGATATAATAAGACGTACCGAATACGCCGCACTGGGGGTAATTCTTGTAGAGATACATGATTGATCCCAGGTGGTTGGGCAGCCATTCGTCATCGGCGTCCAGAAAAGCGACCAGACCATATCGTGCTTCCCGGATGCCTGTATTCCGTGCAGCGGAAACCCCTTGGTTGGGTTGCCGGACGAGTTGGATTTCTGGATGCTGCATCTGTCGGACAATATCAGGTCCGTTGTCTGTAGACCCGTCATCGACCACCACGATTTCTACTTCTTTGAATGTTTGCTGCAAGACAGAGTTTATGCTTCTTTCAATATAAGCGGCTCCGTTATATAGAGGGATGACTACACTGATCATGATTTCTTTCTCTTAAATAGATAATTCAATGTTTCCTGTTGTATCTTGGAATGTAACAGATGCATGATACCGACATAAAGAAAGGCGGCTATGGCTGTTTTGACAGCCAGAAGCAGCCATAATGAAGAGATTGCAAGAGTGATTGTGTATGCGGTTGCCATGGATATGAAGGCTGTCCCTGCAAAAGGGAATGTGTCTTTGATGGCATTCCATAAGCTGAGACCGATTTCCTTTTTTACGAAATGATGCCATACCAGCAGCCAGACAATATTGATGCACGCATAGGTGAGAATCATATAATAGATACCTTGCCGGTAGACCAGAATGGCGGCAATTACCTGGAAGATACCTGTTGCGATAGTATTCCACATGTATATGTCCGATTTTCCTTTGCTGATGATGAGGTTGGAGCAAAGGGTGGTGATGGGGAAAAAGGCACCCCAGACGCAAAGTGTCTGCAGCATAGGCACACAAGGCAGCCATTTTGTTCCGATGGTAAGTTCGATGAACTCCGGTGCGATAAGGGCGAGTCCGAACATTGCCGGGAATGACAGATAGGACGTAAACCGGAGCATTTTGCGGAATACGGCTTGTTGACGGTTGTCGTTATCCTTGAGTTGTGACAGGATGGGCTGTGCGACGCTGTTCATCATTCCGCTGATTAATGATGCTCCCATGGTGTTCCATTTGTTTGCCTGACTGTAGAAGCCTACATCTTTCGGGCGGAACAGGCGGCCGATGATGGCAGAAAAGATGTTGTTGTTGGTCTGGACGAATATGTTGGTGAGAAGCACTTTGCTGCTGAAGCCGAACATTTCTTTCAGCGGACGGAAATCCAGTTCAAATGTGGGTCTCCATGGAGAAAAGTACCAGAAGCTTGCATTGATGACCACGATATATATGAGGCTTTGGGTGGCAATGCCCCAATATGACATCCCATTGTAAGCCATGAGGATACCGGCTGTTCCGGACAGGATTAATGCCGGAATCTGAGATATCGCTTTCTGTTTGACCATCAGGTTACGGAACAGATAAGCACTGTGTGCGGTAGCAGTGCTTGATACTACGAATCCCAGGAATGTGTATCTGGCCAATGGAATGAGGTCTGGTTGCCGATAGTAGGCTGCTATCAGAGGGGCTGAGAAGAACAGGATGACATACATGGTGGTTCCTGTCAGAAAACTGAACCAGAATACGGCATTGTAGTCTTTGTGTGAGACTTCCTTTTTGTTGACGATGGCCGTACTGAATCCGCTGTCCTGCAAGGTGCCGGCTATAGCTGTGAATATGGCTAACATTCCCACCATTCCGTAGTCGGAGGCATCAAGTATGCGGGCAAGAACAATCCCGAAGGCAAGGTTCAGCAGTTGTTGGACGCTGTTGCTGATGCCTCCCCACAACAGACCTTTCGCGGTCTTTTCTTTCAGTGATTGTTCGGGCATAGAGATGACAATATATTCACCACAGGTTACACAGATTTAAATAATCAACAATTAAAAGTGAATAATGGACAGCGGCATGTGTTTTTCGTCTGTCGTTATTAGCTGTTAGTCATTTAACTCCGTGTAATCTGTGGTGAGAAGATGAGTATTACTTCACTTCGCTTCCCGGTTTCACTTCGCGCAGTACGGAAGTGACTGCCAGCGAGCCGTCGAAGTTCTCGGCACTGAGAATCATGCCTTCACTCACCAGACCGTTCTTGAACTGGCGTGGGGCAAGGTTGGCGATGAACAGTACCTGTTTGCCTACCAGCTCTTCCGGTTTGTAGTGCTGGGCGATGCCGCTTACGATGGTGCGGTTCTCCAGCCCGTCAGCAATCTTGAACTTCAGCAGTTTCTTCATCTTGGGCACGTTTTCGCATTCCAGCACTGTGCCCACACGGATATCCAGTTTGTCGAAGTCCTCGATGGATACGGTCGGTTTCACCGGATTGGCCTTGTAGTTGGCGGCCTCGTTCTCTTTTTTTGTGGCGAGCAGCTTGTCCACCTGTGCCTGGATGGTTTCGTCGTCAATCTTCTCGAACAACAGTTCGGCCTTGTTCAGCGCGTGTCCGGCTTCCAGCAAGTCGGTGCGTCCCAGTTGTTCCCAGCTGAAGCTTTCCATGTTGAGCATCTTGCGGAGCTTCTCGGAACTGAACGGCAGGAACGGTTCGAAAGCGATGGAGAGGTTGGCCACGAGCTGCAGTGCGATGTGCAGGATGGTCGCCACACGGTCCATATCCGTCTTGGCCAGTTTCCACGGTTCGGTGTCGGCAAGATACTTGTTTCCGATACGTGCCAGATTCATCGCTTCTTTCTGCGCATCGCGGAACTTGAACACGTCAAGCAGCTTCTCCACTTGTGCCTTCACGTCGGCGAACTCCTGCAAGGTGGCTTTGTCGTAGTCGTTCAGCTCTCCGCAGGCAGGCACCTTGCCTTCAAAATATTTGTGGGTCAACACCAGCGCGCGGTTCACGAAGTTGCCGTATACGGCTACCAGCTCGTTGTTGTTGCGTGCCTGGAAATCTTTCCATGTAAAGTCGTTGTCCTTGGTCTCCGGCGCGTTGGCGGTGAGCACATAGCGAAGCACATCCTGCTTGCCGGGGAAATCCTGAAGGTATTCGTGCAGCCATACCGCCCAGTTGCGCGAGGTGGAGATCTTGTCGCCCTCCAGATTCAGGAACTCGTTGGCCGGCACGTTGTCGGGCAGGATGTAGCTGCCTTCCGCCTTCAGCATGGCGGGGAACACGATGCAGTGGAACACGATGTTGTCCTTTCCGATGAAGTGGACGAGGCGTGTCTCGGGGTCTTTCCACCATTTCTCCCATGAGTCGGGAAGCAGTTCCTTGGTGTTCGAAATATAGCCGATGGGCGCATCGAACCATACGTAGAGCACTTTGCCTTCGGCTCCTTCCACCGGAACAGGAATACCCCAGTCGAGGTCGCGGCTCACGGCACGCGGCTGCAGACCCATGTCGAGCCATGACTTGCACTGGCCGTACACGTTGGGCCGCCATTCCTTGTGGTCCTCCAGAATCCACTGGCGCAGCCATGCTTCATGTTTGTCGAGCGGCAGATACCAGTGGGTAGTCTCCTTCATCACCGGCTCGCTTCCGCTGATGGCGCTTTTCGGGTTGATCAGTTCAGTGGGCGAGAGCGTGGATCCGCATTTCTCGCACTGGTCGCCGTAGGCACCCTGGGCGTGGCATCGCGGACATTCGCCCGTGATGTAGCGGTCGGCAAGGAATGTCTTTGCCTCTTCGTCATAATACTGCATGGAGGTCTTTTCGATGAACTCCCCTTTGTCGTACAGCTTGCGGAAGAAGTCGGAAGCCGTGTCGTGGTGTATCTTTGAGGATGTGCGTCCGTACACGTCGAACGAAATGCCGAACTCCTTGAATGAGTCGCGGATAAGTGTGTGGTAGCGGTCGACGATGTCCTGCGGTGTGCAGCCTTCCTTTTTTGCCCGGATGGTGATAGGCACTCCGTGTTCGTCAGAACCTCCGATGAATAGCACGTCCTCCTTTTTCAGGCGGAGGTAGCGCACGTAGATGTCAGCCGGCACGTAGACGCCTGCCAGATGGCCGATGTGTACCGGTCCGTTGGCGTAGGGCAGTGCCGAGGTGACGGTTGTCCGTTTGAATGTCTTTTCCATATCTTATATTGTTTTCTTTTTGATGCGGTTATTGCTTTGCAAAGATACGGATTATATTTTGAAAATTGAACGTGGAGGTGCAAAGGTGCGGAGAATAATTTACGGGAATCGGAGCATTGAAAAGATTTCTTGGGTTTCGGTGAAAATCTTTATGCTCGGAGTGGCTTTTGTGTCATATTGTCAAAATGACAATCCGGAAGGCTGAGAATCGTTTGTTCCGGCTGTAGGAAAGCCGTGCCGGATAATTCAGGATTCTCGGACGTTGTTCTGCAGACTTTGGTTTTTTGAATCCGACCTTTACATGTCTGTTTGGTGGATAAGTCGAGATTTGAATGTGAAAAATGTTTTCAATATAGGTTGTATGCTTTCTTTTTGTTGCTGCGTGTTCTGCTTTCTTGCTGACCCTTCTGGCGGAGAAGAGAAGCCTTTTTCTTTGGAATAGATGTTTCTTGCATGTCTTTCCTGAAACGCTTCGGCGTTTTCTTGTGAATGCCGAAGCGTTTTCCCTGAAATATCAGGGCATTTTTCTTGAAATGTCCAGTCGTTTTTTTCGTCATGGCAGATTCTTCACCCCCTCTGCAAGGCATTCTGGATGGGATTCCAGTTAGCATTTATTAAGAATCCGCTTCCGGATGAAGGAAAAAAGTGGACGGGTATGTTATCCAAAATCCGTTTATTCGGTTGTCAAGACAAAAAATATCGTGAAATGGTTACTTTTTGTCATCAGGCATCTGCGTGCTTTCCGCCAGTTTCCTCACTCCCTGTTGGAAGGCGATGAAAGCCCCTCCCAGCACACGGTTGCCATCGTAGAACACGGCGGATTGCCCGGGGGTGATGGCCGATGCCTCTTCCAGAAACTTTACCAGCAGGTGTGAATCGTCAATCCGCGCAATCCGGCATGGGATGGGACGGCTGCGGTAGCGGATGCGTACCGACAGGTTCCGGCAGGAGAGCAGTTCCTCCATATCCACAGCATTCACATCCTCCACCAGCATGTATTCTGTCTGCAGCTGGTCGGCATCGCCCAGCATCACAGTGTTTTTTGCAGGGTTGATTTTCAACACGTACATCGGTTTGCCGAGCGCAATTTCCAGTCCCCTGCGCTGGCCGATGGTGTAGTAGGCGAAGCCTTTGTGCTGCCCCAGTTTGAGTCCTTTGCTGTCCACAAACCATCCCGGCCCGATCCGTTTGTCAATATCCGGGCAGTGCTCCTTCAGAAACTCCCTGTAGTCTTTGTCGATGAAGCAGATCTCCATACTTTCTCCTCCTTTTGCTTTCGCTTCAAAACCTTTGGAAGCCAGATATTGGCGCACATCCGCCTTGGTCATTCCGCCGAGGGGAAACATCATCCGTTTCAGGATGTCCTGCGGAAGTTTCCATAAGAAATATGACTGGTCCTTGGTCGGATCATCGCCCGTCACAATGTATCGGTGTCCGTTGATGTCCTCCAGCCGGCAATAGTGTCCTGTAGCAATCCAGGCACAGTTCGTCCGGTCTGCCCATTCGCAGAGGATGCGTTCCTTGAAAAGCGGGTTGCACATCACACACGGGTTCGGTGTCCGTCCGCGCATGTATTCGTCAATGAAGTGACGGACAATCACGTCCTTGAATTCCTCGCGTACATCCGCCACATGATGTTCGATGCCCAGCCGTGCGGCAAGTGCCTGTGCTTCCAGCACCTCATCAGGCTGCTCTTGGCCGGGTGTGGAGAAATGGGAGGGAACGTCCCATGTGCGCATGGTCACTCCCACGACTTCATATCCTTGTTCCTGAAGCATGATGCACACCGAGGAGCTGTCGATTCCCCCGCTCATGCCTACCAATACTCGTCTTTCTTTTTCGGTCATAGTTTATGATGGAATTTATATGTCTGAATGAACACGGAGGCGCAGAGGCACAGAGCTTTTTGAGTGGTATTTATGCTCAGATTGGTTCTTTGTGTCTTTGCGGCTCTGTGTTCAATGGATAAAACGCTAGAAGAACAGTTCCGGTTCCCGGCGTGCGCTGAATTTTTCATGGAGGATGGTAGCAAACGGGCTGTAGAACACCCTTGCGCGGTTGGGGCAGGCTTTCACGCAGGCACAGCATTTGATGCAGCGGTCCACCTCTGTTTCGATGCGTTCCCTGTCGTCGCTGATGTGGATGGCATGGGTGGGGCATACCTCAATGCATTCACCACAGACAAAACAGTTTTCGTTGCAGGTGGGGCAGGCCGGTTGGGAAGGAGGCAAGGTTTTGTAAGGGACGTTGCCTTTCACGTGCAGCTCTTCTGCCTGTCCGACTTCTTGCCATTTCCTCAGGCTTTCACTTCCGAACAGGCGGGCTTTCTGCAGGTCTGCCTCGTCCGGCCGTCCTTCCGCGATGGGCAGTTCCGGCGTGCTGAAACTGTGTTCCCCGACGAATGCGCCTCCGGCCAAAGGGATGAATCCCAAGGAGGCGGCCACGTCACGCAGTTCGATCAACGCGTCCTCATAGTCCCGGTTTCCGTAGACTACCGCAAGGATGGCGGGAGAGCTGTTGCCTTTCAGCCGTCTCATGCGTTGCAGAGCGGCGGGCGCCACTCTTCCTCCATAGACGGGAGCGGCCAATACGGTCAGTTCGTCATGAATGTCGATAGGAGAGGTTTCCTCATCCAGAGTCAGGTCAGTCTCTATTCTCCGTGGCATGCCGATGCCTTCACCGATGGCGCGGGCTATTTTTTCCGATGTGTGTGTCGGTGAGAAATAAACGATTCGGGTGGTAGTCAATGTATTCATAAAGTCAGTTGTCTTTTGCTTCTGCGAACAAATATACAACAATCCTTCTTTTTTCTTCGTAGATATTCTTAATTTTGCATGAGTTTATATCGAGAAATGAATGGAAGAACAGTTTGATATACGTGACTATAAGCCATCCGGAAAGGAACGTGATTTCGAGAATGCCTTGCGTCCGCTCCAGTTCGAGGACTTCAGCGGGCAGGATAAGGTGGTCGACAACCTGCGTATTTTCGTGAAGGCGGCGCGTCTGCGTGCGGAAGCGTTGGACCATGTATTGCTTCATGGCCCTCCCGGATTAGGAAAAACTACATTGAGCAACATCATCGCCAATGAATTGGGCGTAGGGTTCAAGGTCACTTCCGGTCCTGTACTCGACAAGCCCGGAGACTTGGCCGGAGTGCTGACCAGTCTTGAGCCGAACGATGTGCTCTTTATCGACGAGATACATCGCTTGAGTCCGGTGGTGGAGGAGTATCTTTATTCTGCCATGGAGGACTACCGCATCGATATCATGATTGACAAAGGGCCTTCGGCACGGAGTATCCAGATAGATCTGAACCCGTTCACTTTAGTCGGGGCTACCACCCGCAGCGGTTTGCTGACGGCTCCTCTCCGCGCCCGTTTCGGCATCAATCTTCATCTGGAATATTACGACGATTCGGTGCTGGCACGTATTATCTTGCGCTCTGCCGGCATTTTGGGAGTGCCTTGCGATGTAGATGCGGCAGAAGAAATCGCTTCCCGGAGCCGTGGTACGCCCCGTATCGCCAATGCTTTGCTGAGGCGTGTGCGTGATTTCGCCCAGGTGAAAGGAACCGGACGCATTGATGTGGAAATCGCACGCTATGCGCTGGAAGCGTTGAACATCGACCGTTACGGACTGGATGAGATAGACAACAAGATACTCTGTACGATTATCGACAAGTTTAAGGGAGGGCCTGTGGGACTGACCACCATTGCTACGGCTTTGGGAGAAGATCCCGGTACATTGGAGGAAGTGTATGAACCTTTCCTTATCAAAGAAGGTTTTATCAAGCGTACTCCCCGTGGACGGGAAGTGACCGATCTGGCGTACAGACATCTTGGAAAGAACAAGTATACAATTGAACAGACTTTATTTGATTGAATAAGCTTATGGCTGGAATGAAATCATTGGTGAAGGATACCGCCATCTATGGAGTGAGCAGTATTTTGGGGCGGTTCTTGAACTATCTTCTGGTGCCTCTTTATACGGGTGTGCTTCCGGCAGCCTCCGGCGGATATGGAGTGGTGTCGAATGTTTATGCCTATACGGCTCTGATATTGGTGTTGCTGACTTTCGGGATGGAAACGGGATTTTTCCGTTTTGCCAACAAGAAGGACGAGCAGCCTGAGACGGTGTATGCCAACTCGTTGCTGTTTGTCGGCGGATTGTCGCTGTTGTTCGTGGTGGTGTGCATGATATTCCTGCATCCGGTTTCCTCTTTTCTTGAATACCCCGACCATCCTGACTATGTGGGGATGATGGTGGTGGTGGTGGCACTCGATGCGTTCCAGTGCATCCCGTTCGCGTACTTGCGCTACAAGAAACGTCCGATAAAGTTCGCAGGCATCAAGCTTTTCAATATCATCGGGAATATCCTGCTGAACCTTTTTTTCCTGTTGCTTTGTCCGTGGCTCGACACGCATGCCCCGGGTACAGTATCGTGGTTCTATCGCCCTGACTATCTTGTGGGATATATCTTCGTGTCAAACCTTATCATGTCGGCTGTCCAGATGTTTTTCTTCATTCCTGAGCTTCGGGGATTTTCCTACCGTGTGGACTGGACATTGATGAAGCGTATGGTCAGCTATTCGTTTCCGATTCTGATATTCGGAGTGGTGGGCATCCTCAACCAGACAGTAGACAAGATGATTTACCCTTTCTTGTTCGATGACCGTCAGGAAGGGTTGGTTCAGTTGGGTATCTACAGTGCGACAAGTAAGGTGGCGTTGATTATGGCGGTGTTCACCCAGGCTTTCCGTTATGCCTATGAGCCTTTTGTGTTCGGCAAGAATAAGGAAGGGGATAACCGGGCGATGTATGCCGCCGCGATGAAGTATTTCTTTATTTTCTCGCTTCTTGCTTTCCTGGCTGTGATGGGCTATATGGATTTGTTGAAATATATGGTGGCCCGTGATTATTGGGAAGGACTGAGTGTGGTGGCCATTGTGATGGGAGCGGAGATCTTCAAAGGAATCTATTTCAACCTTTCTTTCTGGTACAAGTTGACCGATGAGACCCAATGGGGGGCTTATTTCTCACTGATTGGCTGTGCGGTGATACTGGCGTTGAATATTTGGCTGGTGCCGATGTATGGTTATGTGGCTTCCGCCTGGGCCTCCATGGCAGGATATGGCGTGATAACCATTTTGTCATTCTTTATCGGTCAGAAGAAATATCCGGTCAGCTATCCGTTGAAAGAAATGACTGTCTATCTGTTGTTGGCGGCAGTCTTGTTCATGCTTCTGCTGGCTGTGGACATTAAAGGTGTTGTGTGGCGGTTGCTGTTCCATACAGTGCTGATTCTGATATTTGTGGCCTATATCGTATGGAGAGACCTGCCGTTGAGGTCGATACCGTTTATCGGCCGTTTCTTCAGATAAGTAGGGAAATTTTCAAACTCAAGAGATATGAAAACGGAAAACAAACGGAATTTCCTGATCCGGAGGTTCTTGAAAGAATATCTGGATCTGCGCCGGAGCAAAGAAGACGAGCAGGTGACTGTGGAGTACATCCGGAATGGAGTGGAGTTTAAGGGTACGAATCTATGGATCTTGATTTTCGCCACGCTTATCGCTTCTTTGGGCCTGAATGTCAATTCCACGGCGGTGATTATCGGGGCTATGCTGATTTCTCCGTTGATGGGTCCTACGATGGGTATCGGACTTTCCATCGGTCTCAACGATTTCGAGCTGATGAAACGTTCGTTGAAGAGCTATGCGGTGACTACTTTGTTCAGTGTGGTGGCGGCCACCCTTTATTTCCTGTTCACTCCTCTTGATGAGGTACAGTCGGAACTGCTGGCACGTACTTCGCCTACCATCTACGATGTGCTCATTGCATTGATTGGCGGTCTTGCCGGTATTGTGGCATTGGCCACGAAAGAGAAGGGGAATGTCATTCCGGGTGTGGCAATCGCTACGGCCCTGATGCCTCCGCTCTGTACGGCCGGTTTCGGACTGGCCACGGGCAATCTGCTGTATTTCCTCGGCGCGTTCTATTTGTATTTCATCAATTCTGTGTTCATCAGCCTGGCCACTTATATCGGTGTGCGTGTGATGCATTTTGAGCGGAAGCAGTTTGTCGACAAGGAGAGAGAGCGGATGGTCAAGAGATATATTGTGTGGATTACCATCGCCACCATGTGTCCGGCAGTTTATCTTACCTACAATATTGTCCGGGAGACTCTTTACCAGACTTCTGCCAATCGTTTTATCACTCAGGAACTTCAGTTCCCGGATTCGCAGATATTGAACCGTGACATTTCGTACGACAAGCATGAGATACGCGTGGTGTTGGTGGGCAAGGAAATTCCTGAGTCTCAGATAGCTGAGGCCAGGAGCAGAATGGGAGAATATAATCTGGACGAGACCAAGCTGGTCGTTTTTCAGGGTGTAGGCAACAGCAGTGCGGTCGATATCAGTAACATCAAGTCTATGGTGATGGAAGACTTCTACCACAACAGTGAGCGTCAGCTGACCGTTCAGAAAGCCGAGCTTGATTCTTTGCGTCAGGCATTGAATGATTTCAGCGGTTCCCAGGTGAATATGCGGATGGGGCAGGAGATGAAAGTGTTGTTTCCGATGGTGAAGACAATCTCAATATCCAAGAGTCTTCAGCTGGAGGTGGACAGTGTCCGGATGGATACGGTCACGTTTGCTATAATCGGATGTACACATGAGCCGTCCAAACAGGAAAAGGATAAAATGTTCAATTGGCTGAAGGCACGTACGGGTACGTCAAAAGTGCATCTGATTGTAGAGTAATGGCTGTCGGAATAATAGGAAAGGGTGTCAATACAAATCACATTATCGTATTGACACCCTTTGCCTTGCCTTCCGGATGTTGAAAGCGGGATTATGGTTCTTTATTTCTTTCTTTTTCTTTTGCTGGGCTTTTCCCATCCATCTTCAAATTCCACGTCGTTATGTTGGAAGAACTGTTTCCAGTCATCTTTCTTCATTTTGTGGGAAGCGGCCGGTTCACTGTCCTTGTAGCTTGACTTTGAAGAGGAAGCTCTTTTTCCACTCTTTTCAGAGCGTTCGCGTTTCTTTCCGTTTTTATCGCTGTTGCCATTATTGTCATCAGCTACTTCCAGAACCACTTTACGCCCGTTTTTCAGTGTCACTTTGTTCAGTGCTTTCAAAAGAATGGAAGCTTGTGCCTCAACAACTTCGATGAACGAGAAGTTTTGCATCAAATCGATACGTCCAATCTGGATACGTTCGTTCTTCAGCGTACGGTTGATCAGGTCAATGATCTGATTCGCATAAAAACCGTCTGTCTTGCCGAGATTCAGGAACATACGTGTATATCCTTTTTCAGCCTTGCGGCTTCTTTCGCGTTCTTTACGGTCTTTGCGCTCTTTCTTCTCCTTACCGCCTTTCTCAGAAGCGCTTGGCTGTTCGATTTCGGGTGCATTCTTATAATAGTCAAGGAATCGGTTGAATTCCATTGAAACCACACGCTTAATCAAGTCTTCTTTGCTCAACCATTCAAATTTGCGGTAGATGCTCGGCAAGAATGTTTCGATTTCTTCTTCGTCAACCTTTACTTTTTCAATTTCATCAATTACTTTCACCAGCTGCTGCTCGCAGATTTCTTTTCCTGTAGGCAGAGCACTGACCTCGAACTTCTTGTTGATGATCCGTTCGATTTCACGCATTTTTCCTTTTTCGCGGAGATTCATGATAGCGATAGAAACTCCGGTCTTTCCGGCACGTCCGGTACGTCCGCTACGGTGAGTGTAGCTTTCCGTATCTTCCGGCAGGCCATAATTGATGACGTGTGTAAGGTCGTTTACGTCAAGTCCGCGGGCAGCCACATCAGTAGCGACCAGCAGTTGGAGGTGTCGCTGACGGAATTTCTGCATGACCAGGTCACGTTGTGCCTGGCTCAGTTCGCCGTGCAGAGAGTCAGCATTGTAGCCGTCCTGTATCAGTTTGTCTGCTATTTCTTGCGTTTCTTTACGCGTACGGCAGAAAATAATTCCGTAAATCTGCGGATAATAGTCGACTACACGTTTCAGTGCCAGATATTTGTCCTTGGCATGTACGATATATGCCACATGATGCACATTCTTGGTACTTTCATTTTTAACACCAATTGTAATTTCCTTCGCATCGCGGAGATATGTTTTGGCGATCTTGGAAATTTCAGGACTCATGGTAGCTGAGAACATCAACGTGTTGCGGTCTTGCGGCACATGCTCCAGAATGGCATTGATGCTGTCTGTGAAACCCATGTTCAGCATTTCATCAGCTTCATCCATAACCACATCCTTGATGGTCTCCAACTTGGCAACCTTGCGTTCCATCAAGTCAATCAGACGTCCCGGTGTAGCTACGATAATGTGTACACCTTTCTTGAGGCTGCGTATCTGGCTTTCAATGGATGAACCTCCATATACAGGCAGAATCTTCAAATCTGTGATATACTTGGAGTAGTCAGTCAAATCACC
This sequence comes from uncultured Bacteroides sp., assembly GCA_949289295.1. Classification (GTDB taxonomy): domain Bacteria; phylum Bacteroidota; class Bacteroidia; order Bacteroidales; family Bacteroidaceae; genus Phocaeicola. The sequence continues at coordinate 7,195 of CASENM010000037.1, read as the reverse complement.
GGCTATCTGCAGGCAAAGTTCGCGGGTAGGGCAAAGAATCAGTGCTTGCGGTTCGCGGCGGGTGACATCTGTTTTTTGAATCAGCGGCAGACCAAATGCGGCTGTTTTTCCAGTTCCGGTTTGTGCCAGAGCAACTACATCATTACCGTTTCCCAACAGGTAAGGAATAACTTCTTCTTGTACAGGCATGGGACTTACATATCCCATTTCTTCAATGGCTTTGCGAATTTCGGGGGAAACGCCCAGTTCTTCAAATGTCTTCATTCAGTTTTTAAATATCAAATTCGCGGCAAAGTTACTGATAATTCTTGAAATAGCGGACATTTTGTTCTCATTTTATTGTCCTGTATCTTTATTTATAGGTAATATTCTTGACAATATACCAGTTTATCGGGTGTTGACGGGTTATTCTCCTGTGATGGTTGTGCATCATTGCCGGCGAGGTCGCGTTTGGAATTTCGGATATGTCGTGTATTTCCGAGGAACACTGATTCCGGAACCGGATGATTGCAGATTTTCAAAAATGTGATATATTTGCATGTGGAAGAGTCTGCGGCCTGACAGACTCTGCAATCTGCCGGATGTGAACCGTAAAATTATTATATTCTATGAGACAACTGATTTTGACATGCGTGATTTTTTGCTGTGGGATTTTCGGAGTGCTGAAAGCCGAGAATCTGACATCGCCTGACGGGAACCTGTCGCTTGACTTCCGCCTGCTGGAGGACGGGACTCCGGTGTATTCTCTTCAATATAAGGGAAAGTCTGTCATCAAATACAGTGAAATGGGTTTCCTGATAAGGCCTGACTATGCGTTCGATAAAGGGTTCAGGAAAATGTTTGTGCGGTATGCGGAGACCGACACTGTGTGGCATCCGGTCTTGGGACAGTATCGTGACATCCGTGACCATCATAAAGAGATGTTCGTGATGTTGGAACAACCGTCCACAGGGTGGAAGCTGAACATCCGTTTCCGGCTTTTTAATGACGGGCTCGGATTCCGCTATGAGTTCCCCGTGCAGGAGAACCTGCGCAATTTTTCTTTAAAGGAGGAGATGACTGAATTCCGTCTTACGGGCGACCATAAAGCTTTCTGGTTGCCTGGGGATTATGACACTCAGGAATATCCTACCACGACTTCCCGCCTGTCGGAGGTGGTTTCTCTGATTGACAGTGTGCGGCTGGAACCACTCGCGGCCAAAAGCTTCACGCCCAATCTGGCCGTGCAAACTCCTCTTATGATGAAGTCGGACGACGGGTTGTATATCAATATCCATGAGGCGGCTCTGGTGGATTATCCGGCCATGCAGCTGAATCTGGACGACAAGAATTTTTGTCTGAGTTCTCATCTTGTCCCCGACAAGAACGGGGTAAAGGGATTCATCCAGACAGGTAGCGTCACGCCGTGGCGTACGGTTATCGTGAGCGATGATGCCCGTGATATTCTTGCCTCCAATCTTATCCTGAACCTGAACGAGCCTTGCAAGCTGGAAGATACATCCTGGATTCATCCCGTGAAATATGTGGGAGTCTGGTGGGAATATTTCACCGGGCAAGGGTCTACCTGGGCTTATACGAAGAATCAGGACATTGTAATCGGCAAGACTGACTATACAAAGGAAATTCCCAACGGCACGCATGCGGCGAATACGGCTCATGTAAAAGAATATATTGACTTTGCCGCCAAACATGGTTTCGACGCGGTGCTGGTGGAGGGATGGAACGAAGGATGGGAGGCCAACTTCGCTTATGTAAAGGAACATATCTATAGCTTTACCAAGCCCTATCCGGATTTCGATGTGGAAGAACTTCACCGCTATGCGGCTGAGAAGGGTGTGAAAATCATCATGCATCATGAAACGACTTCTTCGGTGGCCGATTATGAGCGTCAGATGGAGGATGCGTTCCGCTTTATGGCCGACAACGGTTATGATGCTGTGAAGACCGGATATGTGGGACCTATCATTCCGAGAAGCGAGTATCACGACGGACAATGGATGGTGAACCATTATCTGAGAGTGGCGAAGATGGCCGCCAAATATAAGGCAATGGTCAATTCGCACGAGGCAGTCCGTCCTACGGGTCTGTGCCGCACTTATCCGAACTGGATTGCACAGGAATCAGCACGTGGTACGGAGTTCGAGTCGTTTGAAGGCAACCGGCCTGACCATACGACTATCCTTCCTTTTACTCGTCTGATGGGTGGCCCGATGGATTATACGCCGGGTATCTTCGAAGGTGACTTGTCGGTCTATGGTCCGAACAAGGCACAGCTGAGCACGACATTGGTGAAACAGCTTGCCTTGTATGTCACTATGTACAGTCCTCTTCAGATGGCAGCCGACCTGTATACGAATTATGAGAAATACCCCGATGCTTTCCAGTTTATCAAGGATGTAGCTGTGGACTGGGACAATACCTATATTCTGGAGGCTGAGCCGGGCGACTATATAACCATTGCCCGTAAGACGAAGGGCAAGGACGAATGGTTTGTGGGAGGCATCACCGATGAAAACAGCCGGGAAGCGGAGATTGACCTCAGTTTCCTTCCTGAGGGAAAGAGTTATGAGGCTGTTATTTATGCGGATGGAAAAAAGGCCGACTGGCGTACCAATCCGAAAGATTATGTGATTTCCACACGGAAGGTTACTTCCAAGACGGTTCTGAAGCAGCGTCTGGCTCCGAGTGGGGGAGTGGCTGTTTCGATAAGACCTCTCTCACGGTAGTGCGGTCTGATTCGAGCTGGGCGGTCAGTTCGTCCAGCCCGTTGAATTTCATTTCGGGCCGGATCCGGCTCACGAACTCTATCTTGATTTCCTTATAGTATATATCCTCGTGAAAATCGAGGATATGTACTTCTATGCTTATTTCCGGACCGTTGTCCAGAGTCGGGCGGCGGCCGATGTTCAGCATACCTTTATGTCGGTTCTCGCCCAGATATACATGTACGGCATACACACCGATTTCCGGAATCAGTTTCTCCGGACACGAGGGCTTCAGGTTGGCGGTAGGGAATCCCAGCCTGCGCCCTACTTTGTAGCCGTCGACAACAGTACCACTGATGTAGTATGGATAACCCAGAAAGTGGTTTGCCTGTTCTGTCTTTCCTTTTTTGAGTAGGTCGCGTATCACTGTCGAACTGATGGTTGTTCCTCTTTCGGTCAATGCCCTGGCCCGGATGATTTTCATTCCAAGTTCCTTCCCGTACCGGCAATAGTCCTCAAATCCTTCACTCCGGTTGTGTCCGAAACGATGGTCATATCCGATGATGAGTGTCTGTACCGTATATCGTTCATGGAGCATACACATGAAGTCGCGGGCCGTCAGTCGCGAAAGCTCCCTGGTGAATGGGAGCAGTATGCAATAATCGGCTTCTGATTGTTCAAGCAGGTCTTCCTTCTGTTTCAGACATGACAGCAGTTGGGGTTGGTAGTCGGCCTGCATGACCTGACGGGGATGTACGGGAAAGGTGATCAGCAATGACCGGAGCCCTTCTCTTTTTGCGGTCTCGCACACTTGTCGGATGAGGAACCTGTGTCCACGGTGTACCCCGTCGAAGCATCCGATGGTGGCTGCACAGGGAGGAAGTTTTTGATATGTACTGTCTGCCAGAATCACGTGTATAAGTTAATGTTTGAAGATGGTCGCCTCACTCAGTTCATCGCCCGGCACATAGTGGAATGTGCGGATGCCCACCGAAGCGGCCGCCTCGCAATTGGCCGGAGCATCATCGACAAATAATGTCTCTTCCGCTTTCAGTCCGGCTTCTTTGAGTGCTGTCAGAAAGATTTGCGGATTTGGCTTGGCCAGGTGCATCTTGTATGAAAGGAAAATCTGTTTGAAGTAATCCTGTACTTCATGACCTTTGTATTGAAAAGATCGGATACCGCAACGCCAGTGAAGCTCGTTGGTGTTGCTCAGCAGATACAGGTTGTAGCGTGCTTTCAGTCTGAGAAGCAGCTCCAGCTTCTCTGCCGGAATGGATTTCAGCTGAGTGTTCCACGCTTTGTCGATTTCTTCGTCTGACACGGGGGTTCCAATCATCTGTCGGATGGCTTCATGAAAACCGGGGGTGTCCAGCGTGCCCGATTCATAGGCACTGAACACGCCCAGCTCATTGGTTCCCGTGAGCAGATGCTTTACATCGGCTCCCAATTGTTCGAAAGCCCGCATACATCCTTCCGTGTTGAGGTCTATCAGTACACCTCCCCAGTCGAAAATGATATTACGTATCTGCATGTCCACGGTATAGTCAGTCTTTTTTCAGTCGTTTGATACCTCTCCATACTTCACCTATCCACAGTACGAATGAGGTGCATCCGATGATATATCCCCATTCAGTCGGAGAAAGTGGTTCGGTGCGGAACACCTTGCCTCCGAAAGTGACGATGATGAACTGTCCGATGAGTATGATCAGTGCCACACTCAACATGCCGAGGGCGTGTCCGGCATCCTTGAAGATTGAATGGTTTGTTCCAAATACGCTGGCATTGAACAGGTTCCAGAATTGAAGCATGACAAATACCGTAAAGAAGATGGTCAGGTAATGCACATTCATCTCACCGTCCGGCAACAGGCTTCCCGGCAATGTCTTGAAATAGTAGAGCAATCCCATCAGGATAGCAAGGAATCCCAGACCCACGCCGAAAATGTTGTTTCTCATGGCAGGAGTGATGATGAAATCAGTACGCTTGCGCGGCTTCTCGTTCATCACATCCATGCTCGGGGAGATGGAAGCCAGAGCCATGGCTGCAAATGTATCCATGATCAGGTTCACCCAAAGCATCTGGGTGACGGTGAGTGGGAGAGAGGTCCCGAAAAACGCGCCCAGCAATACGCTCAAAAGTGCCACTACGTTGATGGTGAGCTGGAATACGATGAAACGCTGGATGTTCTTGTAAAGTGAACGTCCCCACATGACAGCTGTGGCGATGCTGTTGAACGAATCATCGAGCAGGGTGATGTCACTGGCTTCTTTCGCTACTGAGGTACCAGTACCCATCGACAAGCCTACTTGTGCATGGTTCAACGCCGGCGCGTCGTTTGTTCCGTCACCGGTCACGGCTACCACGGCACCTTTTTTCTGGAGAAGCTGTACCAAGCGTTGTTTGTCCATCGGACGTGCGCGACTCATCACTTTCAGGTCGAGTACACGGTCGAGAGCTTCCTCGTCGCTCAATGCTTCGAACTCAACACCTGTAATGCGGTTCCGTTCCGTGTCTTCCGGTTTCCACAATCCGATCTGGCGTGCGATTTCCGTAGCGGTTCCCGGAGTGTCGCCCGTGACAATCTTGATGCCGATGCCAGCCGACTGACAGCGTTTCACCGCATCCGGCACATCCGGACGAATCGGATCGCTGATGGCAAAGATTCCCAGGAATGTCATGCCACCCTGATTCACCAGTTCCGCGCAATCGGCCGGTTCGTTTTCTCCTATAAATTTATAGGCCAGTCCCAACGTGCGCATGGCTTTGTTCTGGTAGGCCAACAACAGCTCGTTGTTCTTTGCCACCTGCTCTTTGCTGAGGCCGCATTTGCCCATTACAATCTCAGGCGCACCTTTTATATATAGTACCCGTTTTTTCAGAAGCGGAGAATCGACCAAAGTCGCCATGTATTTCCGCTCGGTGGAGAACGTAAGCTGGTTGACCACTTTCGCGTTTTCGCGCAGTCTGGCATAGTCTTTTCCTTTTCCGTCCAGCCAGAGCAGCAGCGCCACTTCGGTCGGGTTTCCTACTCCGGATGGTTTCTCACCTTCTCCCTTTTCCTCAAGGAAAGCCGTAGAGTTGGCGGATATGCCTTCCGCAATCAGGTCCGGATTGCTTTCGTCAAGTTTCGCTTCATACACCTGCATCAGATTCTGAGTCAGTGTACCGGTCTTGTCAGTGCAGATTACCGTGATGGCACCCATTGTCTCGCATGCGTGCATCTTGCGTACCAGGTTGTTGGTCTTCAGCATACGGCGCATATTCAGGGCCAGACTCAGGGTAACACTCATCGGCAGACCTTCAGGTACGGCCACCACAATCAGTGTGACTGCCATCATGAAATATTTCAGCACGATGCGTGCGATGTCAATCCATTGGTGCCAGTCGTTCACCGTATGCACGTTCAGATATGCGTACAGGTCTTTGGCCGTAAAGATAAGGAAGGTAAGGGTGGCGATAGTGAATCCTACTTTGCCGATCAGGCTGGCCAGCTTTTCCAGTTGGATATTCAGCGGAGTCTGTTCCTGACTCTGTTCGGTGGCCTGGCGTGCCACTTTCCCGATTTCGGTTGCATCGCCCACACGTTCCACACGCATCACTCCGTGTCCGTCAGTGATGGTTGTTCCGCGCATGACCGTGTTTGACGGGTAAGTCGCTTCCTCGTCGAAGTGTGCCTCGTCAATAGTTTTGTTGACCATCAGTTCGCCCGTAAGGCTTGATTCGTTTACCTGAAGCGATACCGCTTCCACCAATATGCCGTCAGCCGGAATCTCCTCACCCGTGTTCAGGATGACAATATCCCCGACCACCACATCCTTGCGTGGAATCTCGCGGACCTTCCCGTTTCGTATCACCGTAACAGGGGTCTCTTCGCCTACGGCATTCAGCAGGTCGAATTTCTTGTTCGCGTCATATTCAAAATAGAAACCGATACCGGTTGCCAGAAAGATGGCGAAGAAGATACCTATCGTTTCGGCATATTCGTTTTCAATAATGGAAATGATCAAAGAAAAGACAGCGGCCACCAGCAATACCCGGATAACAGGATCCTGGAATTTCTCAAGATACAGTTTCCAGATGGAAGGACGCTTGGGAGGAGTCAGCAGGTTCACTCCGTGTTGTTCGCGACTTTTGAGGACTTCCTGGTCGGAAAGTCCCGTCAGGTGCGGTTCATTTGCTTTTGATGACATATATCTGAAAATTAAACATTACGGGCGCAAATTTACAATATATATTGAAAGGGAAACGATGCAGACATGTTTTTTATCATTTTTTTGCCCGAAAAGTTGTATGTCTCGTTCAAAAGCTTTACCTTTGCAGAAGTTTGAAAGCATATAGAAACTATTGGACTTGTAGCTCAGTTGGTTAGAGCAACAGACTCATAATCTGGAGGTCCCAGGTTCAAGCCCTGGCTGGTCCACTTTAATAATCAAGCACTTACAAAGATTTGTAGGTGCTTTTTCTTTTATTTGGTGACCTTCAGGTGA
>CASENM010000036.1 GCA_949289295.1 uncultured Bacteroides sp. | reverse complement strand
TCATATTGATTTCATTTTAAATTTTCCTCCAAGTTAAGAAAATTGTGACTAAGAGCACGAAGGAGGGGACAGGAAACAAGGCTCCGGCCTTGTTTTTTTATCCTGACGGTGTAGAATTGCCAGATTATATCTACATTTGTTTTCACCTACAAATTTACAGGAGTCCATCCGTACCGATAGTATATAATTGTCCAGAAAACCCATAAAATCGTATCAAAGTACGTACATTTCCAACAAAAGACAACTTCCATCCTATGTTTCTGCTCAATCCATTTCCGACAAGAGCGTACACACGTCGTCCTGAAACTTTCTGGCCATCCGGGCCTTCAGCACATTCTGGTTGATGATGACAAAAGACAGCTTATGTCCGTTGGCCGCCGTCACATACCCGGCAAGCGAACAGACTCCGGTCACGGTCCCTGTTTTGGCATGTACGTTCCTGAACGTTTTCCCCCGGCTCATCCGGTAACGCAATGTTCCGTCTACTCCGGCCACCGGAAGCCCTTCATAAAAGGGATGGAAAATATCGGGATGACGGTACGCATAATTCAAATAAGCCAGAATCAGCTTAGGGGAAACATAATTATAGACTGAAACCCCGCTGCCATCCACAATTTTATAGTTTCCCGGCCTATAGCCGAGCGACTGCCTCATGAAACGATAGATGACACGCTGGCTGTCTTCAAATCCCAGACCGGAAGTTGCCTTTCCGTTGGCTGTCCCCAGAAGCCGGAAAAGAGCTTCTGCCGAAAGGTTGTCGCTCTTTTTCAACGCCCGCTTCAATACCCATTCCAACGGACGTCTGAACGTATAGATTTCCGAAGCATCCTCCGGTGCCTCTGCATAGCCGATACTGTCGCGATTCACGGCAATGCCTTCCTGCAAAAGCTGGTAACAGAAAGTCTCCATAAAAAATGATTTGGAATCGAATACATTGAGCAGCCTACCTCTGGTAGAAGACACATTGCCGGTTATCTGAATCGTATTCCCGTTTTCCAGCCAATTCCGGCTTATCGACAAAGAACCGGCTGAAGGAATATGGCTGACAGACCGGTTGTCCACATGATAAAAATCAGATTCCGGAAGAATCTTGACTATCCCTGTATCTCCTTTTTCGGAAGGGGTAACCGTTATGCTCATACAGCCACGGTTCAGCATCAGAGGAGAAAGATAAGGCTGGAACGGCTCAGGGGTGTCATCCCACACCCAGCCGGTGCCCCAATAAATGGAATCCATAAGCGACACATCGCCTATCAGCCTCCCGTTCAAGGACGTAATCCCCGCTTCTGAAACCGCCTGAGTAAGCCGTTTCATATCCTGCTCCATAAACTCCGGATCAAACCCTCCGATTACATAGAGGTCGCCGTCGAGCACACCTCCATTCAGTGTGCCGCTATAAGCCAGACGGGTCTGGAACTGATAGTCGTTTCCCAAGGTGGCAAGAGCAGTCACGGCGGTAATTACCTTTTCGATTGAAGCGGGCCGATACAATTTGTCCGCCTGATAACTGTACAGTTCTTTGTTGTCCGTCAAATCATAGACCACCAATCCGACCTCGGATGTTTTTAACAACGATGCCGTCTGAATCAAAGTGTCCAGCTTGCCGGCCAAAAAATTGTGGGCAGAGGCCACAACGCTCATCCACCCACACAATACAATCAGAATAATCTGTTTCATTTTGTGTTTCTTATAATTCTCTGAATATCTCTCCTACTGTAGGATGCGGAAATACATAACGCTTCCATTCCGAAAGTTTCCGCCCGTCTTCTATCATCATTCCGGCCATTACAATCAGTTCGGAGGCCGGATTCCCCAATATATGCATGCCCAACAATCGGCCATCGGCATCCACAAGAGCCTTGCAGATTCCGTTAGTCCCTTCATTTTCAGCCACAAAACGGCCGGAAAAGGCCATCGGCAGCTTTACCACACGATAATCTGCCTTTTCTGCCTTCAAGGTTTCTTCATCTTTTCCCACGGAAGCGATTTCCGGATTGGTATAAACAACTCCCGGAATAGCCCGATAACTCATCTCGTCGGTCTTTCCGAGCAGATGGTTCACTGCCACTTCCGCTTCGCGGACAGCCGTATGCGCCAACAAAGAAACTCCGTTCAAATCACCGCAGGCATAAACGCCCGGTACAGAAGTCTCCAGATGAGAATCAACCCGTATATGTCCGCGCGCGGTCAGTTCCAGTCCCAAGTTCTCAAGCCCGAACCCTTTCATCACCGGACGCCGTCCTACACTCATCAGCAGTTTTTCTGAGGAAACCGTCCCTCCGCCTTCCCCGTTTTCATAATATATCTGAACAGTTCCCGAATCAGTCTTGCGCACCTCCGTAACCTTTGTCCCCAAAAGGAACTTTACACCTTTCTTGGCATACTCGGTACGCAACAGTCCCGCCAGTTCACGGTCAATTCCCCGCAGTATCTCATCCATCATCTCCACCACTGTAACTTGAACACCCATACTGTGGAAAAAGGAAGCAAATTCCATACCGATTACCCCTCCCCCGATTACGGCAAGTGATTGTGGAAGCTGCTTACAGTCCAGAGCCTCCCGATGAGTCCAGAAATCGATTCCGTCAAGCCCATCGACCGGAGGTATCACCGTTTCACTTCCGGCAGCAAGTATCATCGAACCGCAACGGTACGTTTCTCCGTTGCAAACAATCGTATGCCTGTCGGCAATATGTGCCTCACCTGTCACGACCAAAACCTGTCCGGCACCAAGCTTTGCCTTTATACCCAGCACCAGCTTACGTACCACTTTCGATTTGCGGCTGACAATTTTCGCCATGTCCACGCTCTCGGGCTGTACAAGTACACCATATTTTGACGCTCCACGGGCATGGTCATATATTTTGGCGGAATACAACAATGTCTTTGTCGGGATGCATCCTTCGTTCAGACACACGCCTCCCACATTGTTCTTTTCAAACAGAACGACATTCATCCCATTCTTCCCGGCCAGTTCGGCCGCGGTGTAACCGGCAGGACCTCCTCCGATTATAGCTAACTGACAGTCCATAATTCTTCTCTAATTTCTACCTCAAACTTCTTCATGATATTCGGCACGGGGATTACGCTCCTTGGCACACTGTAAAAACTCCGCCAGATTCGCCGGATCAAAATTGATGAATCCCTTAGTATAGAATATGGTCACCCGACCTTTCAGCAATGTTCCGTTTCTTCGGACAATCCTCACGACCCCATACGCCTTTATACTTCCGCTGAAACCACGTTTCAACCAGATATCTCCATTTTCCTGCACCAGTATCCGGGTCATCTGCTCGTCTATCAACAGCAGAACCGGCAGGATGAGCGGACACAGATTCCAATAATTCTCCGTATGTATAGCCATCAGTACAATGGCTACTATCAAGATGAGTACCCCTAACCAGACTTTGAAGGGAGTTCTCCGGATTTTAAAGACTTTTACCATATAATTATCATTGATTAATTCATTCGGGCATCAGAAATATCGGATTGGATATGCGGATTGAGCTTTACCAGACAGCGTACAAAGTCTGTACAGTTTCTGGGAGAAATACATACATTTTTCTTTCTTCCTCCTTCCTCATATTCGATTTTCAGACAATCGGACGACAAGGCAGGCTTGAAAAGACACCAGGAGCGTAACCGGCGGACACGAGATATGGTGCCGACCGAAATCTCCCTGTTCCGCACGAACCGCCCGCTTTCAATTCTCAATATGCCGGCAGACCACACTGAATACCGTGTATGGACCAACATCTCTATTTCAAAAATGACAGCCGCCCCTCCGATTATTGTCCCCCATAAAAGATGTTCCCAAAAACAATAAAACAAGAATAAAGAAGAGACTGCAATAATCATCCAGTAGCCACTGTCCACTTTTGCCTGAAATGTACGGTTCATATTCTTCCTCAATCTGATTTTACATTTTTCTGTGAAGATAAGAAATTATCCCCGAAAATGAAAGACATGACTCCCCTTCTTTACTTATTTTAAAAGAATACCCACCTAAAAACATACCCGAACGTCACAAAACCAATAACTTTTTTATACTTTTGCTGCAAATACATACACTATGAAACGAAAGTTTGATTTTCTCGTTATCGGTTCAGGTATAGCCGGAATGAGTTTTGCGTTGAAAGTGGCTCACAAAGGTTCGGTGGCTCTAATCTGCAAGGCCGGACTGGAAGAAGCCAATACTTATTTTGCACAGGGAGGCATCTCCTCCGTCACCAATCTGAAGGTGGATAATTTTGAGAAACACATCCACGACACGATGGTAGCGGGCGATTGGATCAACGACCCTGCCGCCGTGGAGAAAGTTGTACGGAATGCCCCTTCCCAGATAGAACAGCTGATAAAATGGGGAGTGCAATTCGACAAGAAAGAAAATGGAGAATTTGATTTGCACAAGGAAGGAGGACATTCTGAATTCCGCATCCTTCACCATAAGGACAATACAGGTGCAGAAATACAGACCAGCCTGATCGAAGAAGTGAAGCGTCATCCCAACATCACTTTGTTCACCAACTTCTATGCGGTTGAAATCATCACACAGCATCATTTGGGAATCATCGTCACCCGACATACTCCGAGCATCAAATGTTACGGAGCGTATGTACTGAACGAAGAAACGGGAGAAGTCGACACGTTCCTGTCAAAAGTGACCGTTATGGCAACAGGAGGCTGCGAAGCGGTCTACAATCATACTACCAATCCGCTTGTGGCCACAGGAGACGGCATAGCCATGGTGTATCGTGCCAAAGGACAAGTGAAGGACATGGAATTTATCCAGTTCCATCCTACCGCACTGTATCATCCGGGCGACCGGCCCAGTTTCTTGATTACAGAAGCGATGAGAGGATATGGAGCAGTACTACGGAATCTGGCAGGAGAAGAATTTATGCAGAAATACGACCCTCGTCTTTCTCTGGCACCGCGCGACATTGTAGCACGCGCCATTGACAGCGAAATGAAACAAAGAGGTGAAGACCATGTATATCTGGATGTAACCCACAAAGATCCGGAAGAGACAAGAAAACATTTTCCGAACATCTACAAGAAATGTCTCAGCCTGGGCATAGACATCACAAAAGATTACATCCCTGTCGCACCGGCTGCTCATTATCTGTGCGGAGGCATCAAGGTGGACCTGGACGGACAGTCAACCATCAAGCGTCTGTATGCACTGGGCGAATGTTCATGCACTGGTTTGCACGGTGGAAACCGTCTGGCCTCAAATTCACTGATTGAAGCCATTGTATATGCCGATTCGGCTGCCCAACACGCACTAAGTGTGCTCGACCGTTATGAGTTTAACAATGATATCCCCGAATGGAATGCGGAGGGCACCATGAACAATGAAGAACGCATCCTCATCACACAAAGCATGAAAGAGGTTAACCAGATTATGGAAGCATACGTAGGAATCGTCAGAAGCAATCTCCGTCTCGTACGTGCCTGGAACCGTCTGGATATCCTTTATGAAGAAACCGAACGTCTGTTCAAGCGCGTGAAAGCTTCGCGTGAAATCTGCGAATTGAGGAATATGATCAACGTTGGCTATCTGATCACTCGCCAGGCTATGGAACGGAAAGAAAGCCGCGGACTGCATTATACAATTGACTACCCACATCCTTCCACAGAAATCCATCCACAAGAAGGATAAAAAAGTGAAGAGGTGTCAAAAGGATTTGAAACACGGAGGCACAAAGACACGGAGAGAACATGCTTGTAAATCAATAAAATGAAAACTCTGTGTCTCTGTGCCTCCGCGTTTTATTTCTCAGTCACGACACACCTTCACCTTTTTATTTGAATCCTGTCTGTGTGAGTCTGTTCAAATAAATACTCACCGTTGGGGAGCTCCCTCTTCACCCCAGTGCACCTCTGCCTCACGCTTTTCCCGGTCAATCACTTCCTTCGCCTTGCGTGCATATATAATCAGACGGAACGAACGGTCATAGGTCAGATAACTCCACATCCAGTTCATCAGCACATTGATTTTATTTCTTACGCCCAGAATCGAACGCAAATGCACAACCAGCCACAGAAGCCAGGCAATCCATCCCTGAGTCTTGACTTTGCTGAACTCTGCAACGGCCTTGTTTCTCCCCACAGTGGCCATCGACCCCAAATTCCGATAACGGAAAGGTTTCATAGCCTGCCCCTTTTCCTTCCGCAACAGATTGTCCGCAAGGAGCTTTCCCTGCTGTATCGCCACCTGTGCCAACTGAGGATGACCGTTCGGATAATCCGGATCAGCACCAAGCATGATACATTGGTCGCCTATACTAAATATATTTGAAAATCCTTCCACATGATTGTATGCATCCACTTTAAGGCGTCTGCCTCTGCCATATACACTGTCAGGCAGGTTACCGATAGCATTGGCGCATACACCGCTCACCCATATAAACGTACGGGTAGGAATTTCCGTCCCATCCTCCAGTATCACTTTGTGATCTTGATAGTCCAGCACTTTCTTGCCCAAGCAAACCTTTACCCCCATACTGCGAAGGAACTCGGCAGATTTAACGGAAGACTCGGATGACATACCGGCCAAAAGACGGTCTGTGGCCTCCAGAAGATAAATATGAAGCAAATTGTTATCCATATCCGGATAATCTTTCGGAAGCACATAACGCTTCATTTCAGCCAGGGCACCTGCAATCTCCACCCCCGTAGCACCACCGCCGACAATCACTACATTAAGAAGCTCACGGCGTTCCTGCTCAGTAGCACAAGTGACACTACGTTCAAAGTTACTCAAAAGGGCATTGCGCAACCCCATCGCTTCCGACAAAGTTTTCATCGGAATAGCTTCCTCCTCAATATGTTTGTTACCAAAAAAGTTGGAAGTAGTGCCTGCAGCCAGAACCAGATAGTCATATTCAATCTTTCCGATTGAAGTCTGCAGGATATTCTTTTCAGGATAAACCAGACGGGCTTCTCCCATCCGGAAATAGACATCTTTCTTCTTACTGAAAATCTTACGGAAAGGAAAGGAAATGGAACTGGGTTCCAGACCTGCAGAAGCCACTTGATAAATCAACGGAGGAAACTGGTGATAATTGTTCTTGTCAAGCAATATCACTTGAAAACCAGCTCCGCTGAGTTCATTGGCCAATTTCAGTCCGCCGAATCCTCCTCCCACAATCACAACTCTTTTTTTACCGTTTTCTCTTGCAATGTTAACACTCATAATCTAATTGTATTTGTGTAGTTTTACACCGCGAAGTTAGGAGGTTTCATTTACTGAAAAAAATCTTTATTTGGATTTTTCATCGGAAGAAGAGAAAAAAATCCTCCAAACGGAAAAGAAATTGATATTTCCTGTTCATTTGCTATGCAGACATTCATAAATGCCGCTTTTCCCGCAAAAAACGGCATTCCCTGCCGAAACCGTCTCGTGCGTGGCGCAGACGTGGAAACGAAAAAAAAGTCCCCCCGTCCTTCATCGGACGGGGGGACCCTCAGCAAATACGGCGGCGACCTACTCTCCCACAAGGAATGCAGTACCATCGGCGCGGCGGAGCTTAAC
>CASENM010000035.1 GCA_949289295.1 uncultured Bacteroides sp. | reverse complement strand
TCATATTGATTTCATTTTAAATTTTCCTCCAAGTTAAGAAAATTGTGACTAAGAGCACGAAGGAGGGGACAGGAAACAAGGCTCCGGCCTTGTTTTTTTATCCTGACGGTGTAGAATTGCCAGATTATATCTACATTTGTGACAGGACTAAAAAACGGGAAACCATGATGAAATATCCGATAGGCATACAGAGTTTTGCACAGCTCCGGGAAGACAATTATGTGTACGTGGACAAGACCGCCCTGATTTATCAGTTGGTCAGTCTGGGCAAGATCTATTTCCTTAGCCGTCCCCGCCGTTTCGGCAAAAGCCTTCTCGTTTCAACTCTGAAGAACTATTTTCTGGGAAAGCGGGAACTTTTCAAGGGACTGGCCATTGAATCTCTGGAGACAGAATGGAAAGAATATCCGGTTTTCCATATTGACTTCAACGGGAGCAATTTCACAAATCCTGACGCGCTGGAGGATGTCCTGGACGGTATGATAAAAGGTTGGGAGCGTGAATACGGGAGGACTCCGGATTACACTGACATCGGGAAGCGTTTCGCCTATGTCCTTCAGCGGGCACATGAGCGGAGCGGACGGCGTTGTGTGGTTCTTGTCGACGAATATGACAAGCCGATACTGGATGTGCTTGACACGGGACTTATGGATGACCGTCGGGAGCGTTTGCTCGAGGAGTCCAGCCGTGAGGCGCTGAAAGGCTTCTATTCCGTGTTCAAGGCGGCCGATGACGATCTTCAGTTCGTGTTGCTGACAGGAGTGACGAAGTTCTCGCAGGTGAGCGTTTTCAGTGGCTTCAACCAGCCGGCCGACATCAGTATGGACCCCCGTTATGAGGCTTTGTGCGGAATTACCCAGGAGGAGCTGGAGCGTTGTTTTTCCGGACCGGTCCGTGAGATGGCGGAGAGCGAAGGGGTGTCTTTTGAGGAGATGATGTCACGTCTCAAACATCAGTATGACGGCTATCATTTCAGCAGGAAGATGACGGACATCTACAATCCGTTCAGTCTTCTCAATGCCTTTGCCTCGCAGACCATTCAGGACTACTGGTTCCGCAGCGGTACCCCGTCGTATCTCATCCGCCTGCTGACCCATACGGATGAGAATCTGGATGAGATCACCGGGAAATATTACGATCCCCAAGAGTTCGTGGATTACAAGGCAAGCGTGGAGAAGCCGTTGCCGATGATTTATCAGAGCGGTTACCTGACCATAAAGGACTATAAACCTCATCGTGGAACCTTCCTGCTTGACTTGCCGAATAATGAGGTTAAGAAAGGATTTGTCTCTTTGGTGGCGTCAGACTATTTTAAACCTTGTCGTGATAATGTGAATACATGGATACAGGATGTGGTGGATGCGTTAGAAGGGGGAAATACGGATATGCTTTGCAAGCTGTTCACTTCTTTTTTGGCGGACATTCCTTATACCATGCGCCGCAAGTCAGACGAGCGTGAGCGCGAGCGGTATTTTCATTATACGTTCTATCTGATATTCCGTCTCATAAGTGTCTACACGGTCTGTACGGAAAAAGTGCAGAGTGAGGGGAGGGTGGACTGCATTGTGGAGACCGCCGGTTATGTTTATATTTTCGAGTTCAAGCTGGATGGCTCGGCGGATGAGGCCCTGCGTCAGATAGAGGAGAAGGGCTACGCCCGTCCGTTCGCTTCAGACCGTCGCACGTTGTATAAGATAGGTGTGAGCTTCTCCTCGCGGACAGGGACGGTGGAAGAATGGAAAATCAATTAAAAAAGTGATATAATATGCAACATTTTGACAGTGATTACATGGAAGGTGCGCATCCATTGATTCTGGAGCGCCTGATTGAAACCAATATGGAAAAGACTCCGGGATATGGAACCGACGCATATTGTGAGTCGGCACGCCGGAAGATACGTGAGGCATGCGGATGTCCTGAGGCTGAGGTGCATTTCCTGGTGGGGGGTACACAGACCAATGCCACACTGATTACGGCTATGCTTCGTCCGTATGAGGGAGTGGTCTCAGCCGCTACCGGGCATATCAACATGCACGAGGCCGGTGCGGTGGAAGCGGGCGGTCATAAGGTATTGGCACTTCCGGCCCATGAAGGCAAACTCAATGCGGAGGAAGTGGACCGCTATGTCACTTCTTTTTATGAAGACCCGAGCTGGGACCACATGGTGGCACCGGGAATGGTCTACATCTCCCACCCTACAGAGTATGGTACACTTTATACCTTATCTGAACTGGAAGCCTTGTCGGCGGTATGCCGCAAGCATCATATTCCCTTATTCCTTGACGGGGCGCGACTGGGTTACGGCCTGGCAGCTCATGGTACGGATGTGACTTTAGAGGCTATCGCATCGTTGTGCGACGTGTTTTATATCGGAGGGACAAAAGTGGGTGCCTTGTTCGGGGAGGCTGTGGTAATTCCCCGTCCGGGACTGGTCAGGCAGTTGGATACCATCGTGAAGCAGCGTGGAGTATTATTGGCAAAAGGGCGTCTGCTCGGTCTCCAGTTCGACACTTTGTTTAGCGGAGGATTGTATCTGGAAGTAGCCCGTCATGCCATTGAGATGGCCGACCGGATTGTAGCCTGCCTGAAGGAGAAAGGCTATACATTTTATGTGCGCCCCCAGAGCAACCAGCTGTTCATTGTGCTGGAGAACGCCCGTCTGGAGGTTCTTTCGAAGAATATCAGTTTCGGAATCTGGGAAAAGCCCGATGCGGGCCATACGGTAGTCCGTATTGCTACAAGCTGGGCTACCCGCAAAGAAGATGTGGACGAACTGATTTCTTTGCTTTGAGTGTAATGATTTGAACTCAAAAATAGTGAAGGCACAGAGAACTTTTCATTGTTTTCTCTGTGCCTTCGTGCTTTTTAATAATCGTTGCTATGTCAATCAGTTAATCGCAATCTCATCAAGGAACAGGAACGCCTTGCTTCCCGCTCCGGAGTGCCATTTCGGCAGGGCCGGAGTAATCTTTCCTACAATACGGACGTAGCGTGTCTTGGTCTTGTCGAAAGTGAGCTCTTCACGTTTCAGCACGTTGTTCTTGCTGCCTTTTTCCAAGGTCGGGATGGATTTGGAAGCGATTTTATGGTAAGCCTTTCCATCTCCGGAACCGTACACCTCTATTCCGGTAAGTCCGAAGATATAGTCGCCCGGAACCAGATAAGTGCCTATTGATACGGAAGAAATCTCCTTCTCTTCCTGCAGGTCGATTACGGCATCGAGATTCTGTCCGTAGAAACCGATGTAACGGCCCGAACGGTAGTTGTCGTCGCCTTCAAGACCGTCTGTCAGAATCGTGGCACCTTTATATGTATAGTTTTCATCCGGAGAGGTGTTCAGTGTAATCGGACGCATGGTAGCCAGGTTATAGGTCAGCGTTACCTCAGCCGTATTGCTTTCACGTCCGTCGCGGATGGCTTTGGCCTTGATGGTTGTGGACTTGTCCACCGTGAATGGCTGGGTATATTGTTGTGACTGGGCAGTAGGCTCAGAACCGTCCAATGTGTAGTACACCGGGGCATTGTCGAATGTGCTCAGTGTGACATCTGCGGCACCGTTCTCACCTTTCGGCTCCGCACTGATAGTCACTTCCTCAATGTCTTCCTTATAGTGGAACCCATAAAGTGCATACA
The DNA here is from genome assembly GCA_949289295.1 of uncultured Bacteroides sp. Classification (GTDB taxonomy): domain Bacteria; phylum Bacteroidota; class Bacteroidia; order Bacteroidales; family Bacteroidaceae; genus Phocaeicola. The sequence continues at coordinate 37,358 of CASENM010000035.1, read as the reverse complement.
AGTCAAGCTGATGGCGGAGGCGTTTCAAGAATCCGTTCAGGTCTTTCTTTTCCGGATTGCTCCATTGCAGTTCGCTCAGGGCGGCGATGCGCGGCATCATCTGCCATTCCATCTTTACACTGTCCTTGGTCCATTCGGTCCAGATACAAGCCTGTACGCCGATGATGTTCTTTTTCTGTTCGTCAGTCAGCTGTTCGGAAACCGGTTCGAAGTCATATACACGTGCCACGCTCGTGATGCCTCTCAGACGGTTGTAGCCCGGATTGCTGAAATACAGGTGGCTGATGGGGCAGACAATAGTCTGGTGGCCCAGCTGTGCCGCCTTGATGGAGGCTTTGACTCCCGTCCATCCCATGACTGTAATGGTCTTGGGGTCAGGGTTCCCTTCCAGAATCTCGTCCCATGCCAGCATCTTCTTGCCCCGTTTGGCGATTTCTTTTTCCACTTCGCTCATGAAATATACCTGGAGCTGGTTTTCCTTGCTGTGTTCTTTGGTGTCGCGCAGGCCCAGTTCTCTGATTTTTGCCTGGCATTTCGGACATTTTTCCCATTCTGCTTTCGGACACTCGTCGCCGCCGATATGTATATAGGGAGCGTCGGGGAAGATGTCCATCAGTTCATTGACTACATCTTTGGCAAACTGCAGGGTTTTCTCATTTCCTCCGCAGAGCACCTCCCTGAACACGCCGAACTTGGTAGCCGTTTCATACGGGCCGCCGGTGCATCCCAGTTCCGGATAAGAAGCCAATGCGGCCAGCATATGGCCCGGCATGTCGATTTCCGGAATGACGGTGATGAAACGCTCTTTCGCATAATTTACGATTTCCTTTGCCTCTTCCTGCGTGTAGAAACCGCTTACCGGGGTGCCGTCGAATTTCTTCGAGCCGGGAGCCGAAATGGTTTCCTTGCGGTAAGAACCCACCTCGGTCAGTTTCAGATATTTCTTGATTTCAATCCGCCATCCCTGATCCTCTGTCAGATGCCAGTGAAAGTAGTTGATATTATGGAGCGCCATGACATCAATCAGCTCTTTCAGATAATCTACAGAAAAGAAGTGACGGCCTACGTCAATCATGAATCCACGGTAGTCGAAGCGTGGAAAATCTTTTACGGTACCTGCAGGCAGGGAAGCTGTCGCCTTGCCAGCTGTGATGGGGAGTGCCTTATGGATGGTCTGGGCTCCGTAGAACACGCCGGCTTCGGTTGAACCGTTCACGGTAATCTGGTCGGAAGTGATGTTCAGTTCATATCCGTCCTTGTGGGCAATGTTCGGGTCAATGCCGAGAACGATGCAGTTCTTTCCGGCCTCTGTACCCGTCTTTACTTCTGTATCTGTCACTTCTTTTATGTAGGAAGCGAGCAGGTGGGCGGTATGTGCCAGCTTCTCGTTTCCTTCCGGATAACAGATGGTGGTAGAGGATTTGATGATGAAAGGAGAAGCGTTCTGGGCTTCAATGATTTCTTGCGGTTGCGGAATCACATCCAGACTACCCGTCCGGACCTCTTTCGGTGAACATGCAGCCAAAGCTCCTGCCGTCAGCAGGCAGAAAGCCCATGTTTTAATTTGTTTTTTAGTCATGGCAATGAATTTTAATATGATAATTCTACAAAAATAATTGTTTTTTTATTCATAATTTCTTTTGTTAATATTTTTTTTGTATGTTTGCTCTGAACTTCGATATTTTAAAACTATTATCTGACAATAAAAAAAAGATTATGAATTTTGGCTTTTTTAGTAAAGGCTTTTTCAAAGTGATACCGCTTTGGGGAGCAGCTGCATTTTGGGCTTGTCCACAGCCTATGAATGCCGAGACAGCGGTTGAGAACGATGCGATGCGAATCGTCCAACAGACTGTAGAAGTGAAAGGTGTGGTGTATGATGCGACCGGCATGCCTGTAATCGGAGCTTCGGTAGTAGAAAAGGGTAATCCGACCAATGGTGTCATAACGGATCTTGACGGAAACTTTACACTGAAAATTCCGACCAATGGTGTGATTGAAATTTCTTATATCGGATATGCCACACAGGAGGTGCAGGCTACTCCGGGGAAAATTCTCAATATTACTTTACAGGAAGACAACCAGATGTTGGAGGAAGTGGTGGTTGTCGGTTATGGTGTGCAGAAAAAAGTGAACCTGACCGGTTCGGTTGCTACTGTAGACGGAGAGACTTTGGAATCCCGTCCTCTGGCTAATGCGACTCAGAGCTTGCAGGGACTTGTGCCGGGCTTGTTCATCGACAATAGTAATGCCGGCCGTCCAGGCGCAACTTCTTCTTTGCAGTTACGCGGGCAAGGTAACCTGTCGGGTAATGCTGCTCCGTATGTGTTGGTAGATGGAGTGGAAATGGACCTGGCTGATGTGAATCCGAATGACATCGAGAATATTTCTGTATTGAAGGATGCGGCCGCTTCTTCTATTTACGGTGCCCGTGCCGCTTATGGCGTGATTCTGGTAACAACCAAGAAAGGGAAAGAAGGAAAGGCTCGTGTGAGCTATCAGGCTACATTCGGGTGGAGTTCTCCGACCGTGCTCCCTGATGTGGCGAACGCGTATGAATATGCCACTTATTTTAATGCCGGAAACCGTAATGCCGGTATTGCCGCAAGATACAGCGATGCAAAACTGCAGCAGCTGCAGCAATATATGAACAATCCGGAAGGAATGGATCCATGGGCTGAATATACGCAGGCGAATGTGGGGAACAAATATCCGAGTATGGTAGGAGCATTTGAAAATACCGGATACGGTCTGGGAAATGTAGATTATTTTGACTTACATTATAAGAATGCCGCATTCAAGCAGAATCACAATGTAAGCATCAGCGGCGGAGGTGAAAAGGCGCAATATTATGTGTCTGGTGGAATGTATAACGAGGAAGGTCTGTTGCGTTATGCGGATATGAATTACAGACGTTTCAACTTCAATGCCAACATCACTTCTCAAGTGACTGACTGGCTGAAACTGAAAGTGAATACCAAATACATGAATTCAGACAATAAGACTCCGTTCGGCAACGGTGGCTTGTCGGAAGGTTTTTATCATTCATTGGGGCGTTTTGCTCCGACAGTAAGTGTGATAGATCCGCATGGTAATTTCACAGAACTGTCCATGATTCCTTATCTGCAGAGCGGGACTGAAACCAATACAGAAAACAATAACCTGACCTTGACTGGAGGACTGGAAATCCAGCCGCTGAAAGACTGGCATATTTTCTTGGACTATACGTATCGTTATAACACAAGAGACTATTGGGCATTGAATGTGCCTCCACAGATAATGGATTTTACGGGAGAAGGTTATAACCTGGGACTTCGTGATGAGCTGAACATGACTGAAGGAGGAAGTTATACACGTTATGACATGAACAATCAGTATCAGTCTCTCAATCTTTATACCAATTATACACTTTCCCTACAGGAAAAGCATAATTTTACGTTTATGCTCGGTTATCAGGAAGAATATTATAAATATAATTATCTGCGCGGAGTGGTGACAGACTTGACTTCTACAACAAATCCGAGCCTTCAATTGGGCAACGGCACTCCAGCCTTGACCGACACACGCTATGCGTGGGCTACGCGCGGTTTCTTCGGCCGTATCAACTATGATTTTATGGGACGTTACCTGATAGAAGTAAACGGACGTTATGACGGTTCTTCCCGTTTTGCCAAGGGTAACCGCTGGGGATTTTTCCCGTCTGTGTCTTTAGGATGGAATATTATGCGCGAATCGTTTATGGAAAAAGCGCAGAATGTACTTTCAAACTTGAAACTCCGCGTGTCATGGGGATTGCTTGGTAATCAGAGTGGTGCCGCTTATTATACGTTTGCTTCTACAATGGGCGTGAATTCAACATTGGGAGGATGGCTTTATGGCGCTACCGGTGACTCCCGCGGCAGTTATCTCTTGCCGGGTGACGTAGTGGACCCGAATACTACCTGGGAGAAGGTGGAACATAAGAATATCGGTATCGATTTCGGATTCCTGAATAACCAGCTGATTGGTTCGTTCGATGTTTTCCAGCGTGACACCCGCGATATGTTAGGCCCGTCGGTGGCATTGGCTGATTTCTTCGGGGCCCAGGCGCCGGAAACCAATAATGCCGAGATGCGCAACCGGGGCTGGGAAATGACCTTGCAATGGCGCGGTAAGATAGGAAGCGACATCAACTATTCTATCGGCGGTTCTTTGTCTGATGCCACTTCTGAAGTGACAGCTTATGAAGGTGACGGACTGGATCCTGCCAACAACTGGTATGTAGGCAAGAAAGTGGGTGAAATCTGGGGATACCGTGCTTCCGGTCTGATCCAGACGGAACAGGAGGCTGCCGATTATAACAATACGTATGACCTGAGTTTCCTTTCCGGCGTGGCTTGGGAACCGGGAGATGTGAAATATCTGGACTTGAACGGCGATAAGAAAATAGATAAAGGTACGAATACGGTGGGAGATATGGGTGATATGACGGTTATCGGTAATAGAACCCCACGCTACCAATATACCATCAACGGGTCTATCTCGTGGAAAGGTCTGTCGCTGAGTATGATGTTCCAAGGGGTAGGTAAACGTGACTGGGCACCGGCTTCGGGAACTGTTTATTTCTGGGGTTCCAATACACTTGCCAATACGGTTGTGTTTAAGGAACATTTGGATTATTGGACAGCTGACAATCCGGACGCTTATTATCCGAAACCTTATATTGCGGGAAGTGGAGCTGTAGGAAAGTTCCGTAACAAAACTTCGCAGACAGCCGACAGATATGTGCAGAATGCCGCTTATTGCCGTTTGAAGAATCTGACTATCAGTTATGATTTCCCGGAGGCTTGGGTTAACAAACTTCATTTGACCAAGGCTCAGATTTTCTTCTCCGGTGAAAACTTGCTCACTTTTACCAAGTTGCCGGGCATGTTCGATCCGGAAGGGTTGTTTACCTCCAACAGTTATGATTCTTCGTTGTCTCAGGCCGGAAAGAACTATCCGATGAACAGGGTATTCTCTTTTGGCATAATTTTAAACATGTAATATAGAATACTGATTATGAAAAAGATATATTTGCTGATAAGTTCGATTTTAAGTTTGGGGTTGACTTCCTGCTTTGATTTGGAGCAGGAGCCGCAAGGAGAGCTTTCTACGGTAGGTGCTTTTAAGACTACAGGAGAGATTACGATGTACCTGAATATGTTTTATGAAGGCAGCATTCCGTATAGCGGCAGTAGTTCCAAGGTATCTAATACGGTCATCAAGTCGCAGCCTGTAGGCATGAGTAATTCAGGGATTGCATTCGGTGATGCACAAAGTGACAACTTGTGCTCCAGCACTGTGGATACCCGTCTGATGGGACAGACCACATTGAGCGGCGCGACGGTGCTGAACGATTATAAACCTATCCGGAATCTGAATTTCCTTCTTCAGAATATTGAGAACTGTGAAGATAAAGGTTCTGCGTATGAACAGTGTCTGGGAGAGGCCTATTATTTCCGTGCTGCATTTTATTACCATTTGCTGGTGAATTACGGTGGCGTGACCTGGACGGAGCAACTGCTTGATCCGGATGCGGGACAGATGAAATTGCCTCGTGACACGCGTACGGCATTGACCGATTACATTCTTGCCGATTTGGATAAGGCGATTGAGAATCTGAATGAGCAAAGTACGAACTCTACCATGAGGGTGCATAAGGATGTGGCAAGAGCATTGAAGAGTGAAGTGGCTTTGTTTGCTGCGACATGGGAAAAATATCATTTCCAGAAACAGACTCCATTTTATGATCATGCTTTGGAAAACCGCGACGCTAAGATTGCTGATTGGCTGGACCAGTCGATTAAGGCTGCCAAGGACGTGATAGACCGGGGAGTATGGCAAATATACAATACAGGGAAGACTAACGAAGATTACCGTGATATGTTCATTGATGTGGATTTGTCGGATAATCAGGAAGTGCTTTGGTGGAAACGCTATGAACCGTCTTTCAACATAGGACATTCAGTGACGAAATACATCGCTGCCGGTGGTGGGCAGATTGGTGTTTCTGCTTCTTTGGTGGATGATTATCTGAATCTGGATGGAACGGTGTTTACAAGTGCAGACAAGCAGGCCGTCATTACGGCTCCTGATTATAAATATGGAGATGAACTGAAGAACAGAGATCCTCGTTTGGCACAGACGGTTTGTCTGCCCGGGCAATCTATGGGAAGCGGTTCTGTCTATACTTATCCTCCGTTGGGCAGAAGTGATTATAATTTGAATACGACTGGTTATTCTATCTTGAAATATCTGGAAACTAATTCTACCAATCCGAATATTTGGTCGGATGACGGTCAGAGTATGGCTCCCGCCATTCAGGTTCGTTATGCGGATGTGCTGTTGAATTATGCAGAAGCGTTGGCTGAGCAGAACGGGGTAGCTAATGCTGCAGCGATACAGGATGCGCTGGCACCGTTGCGTAGCCGTGTAGGTATGTCAGGCGTGGACTTTGACAAGGAATACAATCAGGATGCGGATTATCCTTTCCGTGATTTGGATAAATATATTCAGGCTGTACGCCGGGAACGCCGTGTGGAGAAAGCTTTGGAAAATTGCCGTTTGACCGATATATTGCGTTGGGCAGCCGCTGATGTGCTGATTAAAGGAAAGACACCGATAGGTGCGGTGTATGGAACCGACTTGCAGGAGAATTGTAAAGACTCTGAAGGGAAACCGCTGAAAGAAGGTGAGAATATCTGGCTGACCGGTAATGAGGGAGATGCATTGCGTTATCTTATTCCGTTCAACAATACAAGTTATCCGAATGGATGGCAGTTCAATGAAGACCGTGATTATTTGTTGCCTATCCGTCAGGATATGGTGAGCCCGACCGGACTGACAGGCGGTCTGTGGGAACAAAATCCTGGATGGTAATGTCTGAACCTTCATGAGGTACGATATTGGAAAATACCTGGAGTTTTGGACTTTTGTCTGAACTCCAGGTATTTTATTTAATGCCTGTTTAAAGCTCCGATGACGTAATTTCATCAAGTTTCTTTCGGTATTTGAAAATCAATTCTTATTTTTGTAAATGTCAACCGATGTGTCTGATATTTGCAATTCGTTAATCTATAAAAACAATTATAACATGAAACAACTGACATCCGTATTTGTCTATCCGTTGACCGGAGTAGCCGCGCTTGCGTCAATGGCATCCTGTGCCGGCGAGAAAGAGGCCCCCAAGCAATATAACATTGTATATATCATGACTGATGACCATACGGCCCAGATGATGAGCTGCTATGGGAACACTCTGATCGAGACCCCTAACCTGGACCGGATAGCCAACGATGGGGTAATCTTTACCAACAGTTTCGTGGCCAACTCGCTGAGCGGACCGAGCCGTGCCTGTATGGTGACCGGAAAGCATAGCCATGCCAACGGGTTCACTGACAATACGACTTGTGTGTTCGACGGTTCGCAGCAGACCATGCCCAAGTTGCTTCAGCAGGCAGGTTACCAGACGGCCTTGATAGGAAAATGGCATCTGGTGAGTCTGCCGACCGGGTTCGACCATTGGGAAATCGTGCCGGAGCAGGGAAGCTATTATAATCCGGATTTCATCAATATGGATAATGATACAATCCGTAAGGAAGGCTATATCACGAATCTGATTACCGACATGAGTCTTGACTGGATGGAAAACCAGCGTGACAAGGACAAGCCTTTCTGTATCTTCATTCATCATAAGGCCATTCACCGCAACTGGTTGCCGGAACTGAAATATCTGTCCCAGTATGAGGACAAGACATTCCCTGTTCCTGAAAACTTTTATGACGACTATGAAGGACGTCCGGCCGCGGCAGCCCAGGAGATGAATATCCTGAAGGATATGGATATTATCTATGACAACAAGATGTACCGTAAAGACAAGGAAACTCCGTTGAAGGCAACATATGAAAATATGGTTGACCGTCTGAATCCTGAGGACCGTAAGACTTATGACGCTTTCTACGAACCGTTGATTGAGGATTTCTATAAGAAAAACCCGAAGGGCAAGGAGTTGGCCGAATGGAAATACCAGCGTTACATGCGCGACTATTCGAAAGTGGTGAAATCGCTCGACGACAATGTGGGGCGTGTGCTGGACTACCTGAAAGAGAAAGGTCTGCTGGACAATACACTGGTGGTGTATACTTCCGACCAAGGTTTCTATATGGGCGAGCATGGCTGGTTTGACAAGCGTTTCATGTATGAGGAGTCCATGCATACTCCGCTCATCATGCATCTGCCGAAGGATTTCAAGGCGAAAGGCGAGATACCGCAGATGGTGCAGAACATTGATTATGCTCCTACATTCCTTGATCTGGCCGGAGCACCGATACCTGAGGATATACAGGGCGTGTCTCTTCTGCCGTTGCTGAAGGGTGAGAAGCCGGCCGACTGGCGCAAGTCGCTGTATTATCATTTCTACGAGTATCCGGCAGAGCACATGGTGAAACGTCATTATGGGGTGCGGACAGAACGTTACAAACTGATGCATTTCTATTATGACATTGACGAGTGGGAACTTTATGACCTGCAGGAGGATCCGAAAGAGATGAATAATCTGTATGGCAAACCGGGATATGAGAAGATAACCGAAGATCTTAAGGCGGAGCTTGTCAGACTGCAGACCCAATATCAGGATCCTATTGAGGAGAAAATCAAGAAAGGTGAGATCAATGCCGAAACTCGTTGATATTCCCGCTTTTAATCTTGATACTTATGAAACACTGTCTTGTTTTTGTGCTTATGTGTTTAGCTTCATCACTGTGGACGCGTTCGCTGGCTGCCCTGCCGGAAGTGGTGGAGCTGGACAGTTGCTGGAGTTTTTCCAGGGTAGGGAGCGACGAATGGCTCCCTGCCGTTGTTCCGGGCACGGTGCATCAGGATCTGTTGCGCCATGGGCTGTTGCCTGACCCGTTTTATGGCACTAACGAGAAAAAGATACAATGGGTGGAAAACGAGGACTGGGCCTATCGGATGAACTTTACGCTTGGTGAGGAGCAGATGGGCCGTCAGGCGGTACGCCTGGTTTTTCAGGGGCTCGACACGTATGCGGATGTCTATCTGAACGGGGCGTTGGTCCTTTCTTCCGACAACATGTTCCGGGGATATGCCGCGGACGTGAAGGGTTTGCTCTGCCCGGGAGAAAACAGGTTGTATGTGGTCTTTCATTCTGCCGTCAAGAAGACTTTGCCTCAGTGGGAGACCAACGGGTTTGAATATCCGGCCGATAACGATCATGCGGAGAAGAGGGTGAGCGTGTTCAACCGGAAAGCTCCTTACAGTTTCGGCTGGGACTGGGGGATACGGATGGCCACGTGCGGAATATGGCGTCCGGTCACGCTTGAGTTTTACGACGGGGTACGGATTGATGACTATTTCGTGAAACAGGAATCGCTGGATGATAAGGAGGCACGGATTTCTAACCGTGTGGAGATATATAATGTGACGGAGGAGAGTCTTGCTGCGGAAGTTGAGATAAATTGTTCGTTACATGGCATAGAGGTCGGGAAAGTCAAGAAAACCGTCACTTTGCGGCCCGGTCACAATGAGGTGGAAATTCCTTTTACGGTAGAGAATCCGGAACGCTGGATGCCTAACGGGTGGGGGAAGGCTGTCCTTTATGATTTTTCATCGAAAGTGTCATGCGGAAATCAGGATGTGGCTTCCAGGCGTCACAGGATAGGTTTGCGTACAGTCCGTGTGGTGACAGAGAAAGACAGTATAGGCGAATCGTTTTATTTTGAGGTGAACGGCATACCGATGTTTGCAAAAGGAGCCAATTTTATTCCGTCAGATATTTTATTGCCCAGCATGACCGACGAGCGTTACGAGACTTTGTTCCGCAACGTGAAGGAGGCAAATATGAACATGCTCCGTATATGGGGTGGAGGGACCTATGAGGACAACCGTTTTTATGATTTGGCCGATGAGAACGGCATCCTGATCTGGCAGGATTTCATTTTTGCCTGCTCGCCTTACCCGGCCGACCCGACTTTCCTGCGCAGAGTGTCTGAAGAGGCGGACTATAATATCCGGCGCTTGCGTAATCATGCCTGTCTGGCCATGTGGTGCGGAAACAATGAGATTCTTGAAGGCATGAACTATTGGGGCTGGAACCGGCGTTATCCGGCAGAGATTTATCAGAAATTCCAGGATGATTATCAGAAACTTTTCTGTGAGCTTCTTCCGGCAAAGGTCGCGGAGCTGGATGAAGGACGTTTCTATCAGCATACTTCTCCTTATGTGGCCCAGTGGACCCGGCCTGATACATGGAAGATACGTGATACCCATAATTGGGGAATCTGGTTCGGGAGAAAACCCTTCGAGTCGACGGACAACGAATGGAACCGTTTTGTCAGTGAGTTCGGATTCCAGGCATTCCCGGAAATGAAGACAATCCGCATGTTCGCTTCTCCCGAGGATTATGCGATTGATTCGGAAGTGATGACTGCCCATCAGAAAAGCTCTGTGGGGAATGACTTGATAAAGACCAGTATGGAGCGGTATTTCAAGGTTCCTGAAAAATTCGAGGATTTCGTGTATGTGAACCTGGTGCTGCAGGGACAAGGAATGCGCCAGGTCATCGAGACGCATCGTCGTCAGCGCCCGTATTGTATGGGGTCGCTTTATTGGCAGTTGAACGATGACTGGCCGGTCGTGTCATGGTCGGGCATTGACTATTATGGAAACTGGAAAGCCTTGCATTATCAGGTGAAGCGTGCGTTTGCGCCTGTCATTATCAGTTGCTTGTCGAGAAACGACTCTTTGCAGGTAAATGTGGTTTCTGACCGTCTTGATCGTCTTGAGCATTTGTCGCTTGACATGCAGTTGCTTGATTTTTCCGGGAAGAGGCTGAAACATGCCGGACTGGAGTTCGATCTGCCGGGTAACTCCTCACAAATGGTATATTCGGATGCCGTTGGCCGGTGGGCAATGGGCGAGGAAAGAAAAAACACTTGTCTGCTGCTTACCTTGAAAGACCGGAAAGGGGAGGAAATCGCACGGAAGGTCTTTTATTTCGCGCAGACGAAGGACTTGTCACTTCCAGAGACTGACATTCACCGGAAAATAAAATTCGGGAAAGGACGAATGGAAGTTACATTGTCCTCTCCGGTTCTGGCGAAAGATGTGTTCATTGAGATTCCGATACACGGCGTACGTTTCAGTGACAATTTCTTTGATCTGTTGCCGGGCGAGAAGCGGAAAGTGATTATCGAGTCGCCTTTGATCCGAGGGGAAGAAAACATAACCGTCAAACATATTCGTGAAACTTATTAAATTCATATTCTTATGCAGAAAAAACTGATTTTTCAAACATTTGCAGTGGCACTGGCCCTGGTGGGGTGTAGTAAGGCTCCGGTGACGCAGGACTATACCCAGTATGTGAATCCTTTTATCGGGACAGCCGGTCACGGGCATACTTATCCGGGGGCGGTTGTACCCAACGGAATGATTCATCCCAGTCCTGATACCCGTATTTATGGCTGGGACGCATGTTCGGGCTATTATTATGCCGACTCTACCATCAACGGATTCTCTCATACCCATTTGAGCGGTACGGGATGCGGCGATTATGGTGATGTATTGCTGATGCCTACGGTAGGCGAGCAGAAGATTGATGCGGAAATGGTTGAAAAAGAACAGCAGACTCTTCCGTATGCCTCTGCTTTCTCTCATGAAAAGGAAACGGCTTCTCCGGGCTATTATTCCGTGTTCCTGGATAAATATGGAGTGAAGGCGGAACTGACGGCCACCAAGCGTGCGGCACTTCATCGTTATACTTTCCCGAAATCGGATGAGGCGGGAATCATTCTTGATCTGGACTACACGATCCAGTTCCTGAACCAGAAGAATCTGAATCTGTCTTTGGATGTGCTCAATGACTCCACTATCTGCGGATATAAGTATACCAGCGGATGGGCATGGAAGCAAGATGTATATTTCTATGCGGTATTCTCGAAACCGTTTGAATATACGCTGGTGAAAGATTCCGTGAAGCAGAAAGACGGCAGTTTCCTGCCCGGACGCTGCAAGGCTCTGCTGAAGTTCAAGACGGAACAAGACGAACAGGTGATGGCGAAAGTGGCCTTGTCGGCTGTGGACAAGGAAGGTGCACAGAAGAATCTGGCAGAGATTCCGGGATGGGATTTCGATGCCGTCCGTGCCAATGCCAAGCAGGCCTGGAACGATTATCTGTCTAAGATAGAAGTCGATGCCCAGAATGAGGAGCAGAAGCGGATTTTCTATACGGCGCTGTACCATACGGCTATTTCACCTTGTCTTTTCACGGATGCGGACGGACGTTATCGTGGACTTGACAGAGAGATCCATACGGCACCGGAAGGTAAGGCGATGTACACCGTATTCTCTCTTTGGGACACTTATCGTGCCGTACATCCTTTGTACACGATTATTGATCCGGACAAGAATTCCCAGTTTATCGGCGCGTTGCTGCAGCAGTATCAGGATGGTGGCATTCTGCCGATGTGGGAACTGGCCGGTAACTATACCGGTACGATGATCGGTTATCATGCGGTACCTGTCATTGTGGACGCCTATATGAAAGGCGACCGCAGCTTCGATGCGGACCTGGCTCTCAAGGCTTGCCTGCGCAGTGCGGAATACGACACGGTTTCTCCGGTACATGCCAGTCGGTATATCTTCCATAATCAGTTGATGCCGAAGTCGAAGTATTATAAGAACACTTTGGGATATATCCCGTGTGACACGGAAATGGAATCCGTGGCGAAAGGTCTGGAATACGCGTACAATGACTGGTGCATCAGTGTCTTTGCAGAGGCTTTGGGCGATACGGCCACTCAGAACTTATATGCCGGCCGCAGTCAGGCTTACCGCAACTATTTCGACCCGAGTGTAGGTTTCATGCGTGGAAAGGATGCCAAGGGCAAGTGGCGTACTCCTTTCGTGCCGAACTCAAGCAACCATCGTAATGATGATTATTGCGAGGGTACCGCTTGGCAGTGGACATGGTCCGTGCAGCATGATGTGGAAGGTCTGGCAGAACTGATGGGTGGCCGTGAGGCGTTCCTGACCAAACTTGATTCGTTGTTCGTGGCCGATTCTTCTCTGGAAGGAGAGCAGGTTTCTGCGGATATCAGCGGACTTATCGGCCAGTATGCGCATGGCAACGAGCCGAGCCATCATGTGATTTATATGTATAATACGATGGGCCAGCCGTGGAAAGCGCAGAAGTTGCTGGACGAGGTGATGAAGACTTTGTACTTCGACAATCCGAACGGTTTGTCGGGCAATGAGGACTGCGGCCAGATGTCGGCATGGTATGTGATGAATGCGATGGGATTCTATCAGCCGTGTCCGGGCAAGCCTGTTTATACCATAGGACGCCCGTTGTTCAATACGGTTACAATCCATGTGCCTGGCGGAAAGGAGTTTACAATCAAGACTGTGAACAACTCGCCTGAGAATATGTATATTGAATCGGCTATATTGAATGGGCAGCCTTTGGAAACACCGTTCTTCAGCCATGAGACTCTCGTGGAAGGAGGTACGTTGGAACTTACAATGACTGATCAGCCTACTCAATGGGGTGCGAAAGAATGAAAATTCACCTATTGAAATCTGTCTGATAAAGGAGGCTTTATAAAAACGTTTCGGCGTTCCAGGTAAAACGTCTCGTCGTTTGTATCAAAACGACGAGACGTTTTTTTTACGGTCTGCGAAGTCTTTTAAATTTAAAAAATGTTGTCTTCAGATTTCTCATGCACATGCTGACCATGCGTTAATACCAATCCTTTTTAATGTTCTTTCAATAAAAATATTTGGAGTGGACGTTGGTTTGATAAAATATTTTTATATTTTTGCCAACAATAATAAATCACAAGAAATGCAGTTGACCTAAAAAATAAAGAATTATACATCCCTTTGTTAATTTTCACAAAGAAATGATGAGGCTTTAGTTTGTGGGGAACTTAAAATTTAATATCAGTACTTATGTTTAAAATTTTCAGACCAGTCAGCATGCTGTTGCTCCTAGGCGGTATATCCGTCGGGACCATCAGTGCGGTTCCTGCGCGAGGTATATCGGAATCAGATATCGTGCAGCAGGACAATGTGTGTAAAGGTGTCGTCAAGGACGGCGCAGGTGAAACCATCATCGGTGCCTCCGTTGTTGTAAAAGGTACGACAAATGGAGTGATAACCGATATCGATGGTAATTTCATCCTTAGCAATGTGAAGAAAGGAGATGTCATCCAGATTTCGTTTGTAGGTTATAAGACTGTTGAAGTAGCTTGGGACGGCCAGCCTATCAATGTAGTCATGCGAGATGATACGGAACTGTTGGATGAAGTGGTTGTGGTTGGTTACGCTACGGTGAAGAAGGCGAACCTGACCGGTGCCGTTTCTGCAGTGGACGATGAGGTATTGGCAGATCGTCCTATCGTCAATCTGGGCCAGGGTTTGCAGGGTGCTATCCCTAACTTGAACATCACCACCAGCGGTCAGCCGGGCAGCGGAACTACTTTCAACGTCCGTGGTGAGACCTCCATCAACGGCGGTTCGCCGCTGGTATTGGTGGACGGTGTGGAAATGGACCCGGACCTGATCAACCCGCAGGATGTGGCGAGCGTATCTGTATTGAAGGATGCGGCTTCGGCTTCTATCTACGGTGCACGTGCGGCTTTCGGTGTAATCTTGATTACGACCAAGGGCGGTAAGAAGAACCAGGCAACACGTGTCTCTCTCGATGCTTCCGTTTCGTTCAACAGCCCGACTACGCGTCCGGACTACATGGACTCCATGCAGTATGCCACTTGGATGAACGCCGCAGGACAGACCACAAGACAGCAGAACGTGTTCAGTCAGGATGAAATGGACCATATTATTGCCTATTATAATGATCCGGCGAACAATTCCCCCGTGTTCGTGACCAACGACCCGAGCAGCTGGCAATACGGTAACTGTACGCAGGGAAAATATGCGTATTGCGGCAACACGAACTGGATGGACGAAATCTACAAGAAGAGTTATCCGGTACAGAAATACAATGTGAACATCAGCGGCGGTAGCGATAAGACTACCTATTACACTTCAGTGGGATACATGGATCAGGGCTCATTGCTTCGTTATGGTGATGAAGGTTTCCGCAAATTCAATGTGGTGAACAACATCAACTATGATATCAACGACTGGTTGCATGTATCGATGAAGACTTCTTTTATCCGTACAGAGCAGAACGGTATCGCACAGGACAACACGCACGGTAACGCATGGATTGGAAACGATACGCAGCCGCTGATGCCGGTGAAGCATCCCGACGGCAACTGGTCTGGTCAGGGTAACTACACGAACTTTGCAGCCGTACTGGAAGAAGGCGGTAACCGTGTGACTACCAAGAATGACTTCTGGAATACGCTGGCGGTGGAACTGACTCCGTTGGAAGGGCTGAGCATCAAGATGGACTATACGTTCAACTATTATGCACAGCACAACAAGAACCACATGAAGTCGTTCAACGAATACGGACAGGACGGACGCTTCCTGCAAGTGTTCCAGTGGATGGACCCGAACTACGTGTATGAATACCAGAACAATGATACTTACAATGCATTCAACTTGGTTGGTAACTACGAACGTACATTCGGCAAACACTACTTCAAGGCAATGGTAGGTTATAACCAGGAAACGAAACATACACGTAGTTTCTATGCAGAACGTGATGACCTGATTTCGAATGATTTGCCTTCTATGAACGCCGCTGTCGGTGAGGACTATGTAGGTAACAGCGATGACAGCTGGGCAACACGAAGTGTATTTGCGCGTATCAACTATACGTTTGCTGACAAATACCTGTTGGAATTGAACGGCCGTTACGACCTTTCTTCCAAGTTCCCGAAAGACGACCGCGCTGTGTTCAGTCCGTCATTCTCTCTGGGTTGGAGACTTTCTGAAGAGGAATGGATCAAGAACCCGACCAACGGTTTCTTCGATGACCTGAAACTGAGAGCTTCTTACGGTAGTCAGGCTAACCAGGCATTGGATAATAGCTGGCATGCTTATCTGTCGAGTTACGGAACCGGCACTACCGGCTATCTGTTCGGCGGACAGCAGTTGCGTTATGTGCTTCCGGGTAGTCTGGTAAGTAATACGGTAACCTGGGAGAAGGTAACTCAGTGGGACTTGGGTCTTGACTTCACGGTGCTGAAAGGACGTCTGACCGGTACATTCGATTACTTCCAGCGTAAGACTACAGGTATGTTGGGCCCGGCTCAGCTGCTTCCGAACATCCTCGGTATGACTGAACCGCAGGAGAATGCTGCCGACATGGTGACCAAAGGTTGGGAATTGGCACTGACATGGAATGACACGTTCGACAACGGCCTTCACTATTCGGTGGGCTTCAATATCTCCGATACGAAAGCCGAGATTACGAAATATGACAACCCGACCAAGTCGTTGGCTGCCTCTTACTACGTTGGCAAGACCATCGGTGAAATCTGGGGTTATGAGACCACCCTGTTCCAGAACCAGGCGGAGATTGACGAGGCTCCTGACCAGTCGACAGTGGACGGTGGTATCACGAAAGTGCCGGGCGACATCCGTTTCATAGATATCAACGGTGATGGCGTGGTGAACTATGGTGACAACACAGTGGACAATCCGGGTGACATGAAGATTATCGGTAACAGCAGCCCGCGCTATCGTTATGGCTTCAACATCAACCTCGATTGGAAAGGTTTCGACCTTGGTCTCTTCTTCCAGGGTGTAGGAAAGCGTGACCTCTATATGCCAGGTACATACAGATGGCAGTACGGAAGCGAATGGCAGGTACCTGCTGCTTATGCAAACGACTACTGGAGTGAAAGCAATAGGGGCGGATACTTCCCGGTAGCCCGTTTCAACGGCGGTACAGCATTGGGACGTAACCAGACCCGTTATTTGCTGAATGCGGCTTATCTGCGTATGAAGTCATTGTCGTTCGGTTATACGTTGCCTGCGGCTCTTACACAGAAATGGTACATCCAGAAAGCCCGTATCTACTTCACGGCTGAAAATCTGTTCACTATCAAGCATACACCCGAAGGCATGGATCCGGAACTGGACAATCCGTACGATTATCCTCTGCAGAGAGCATTGTCGGTCGGTGTAAACATCACATTCTAACCTTGCAAAACATTTAATCACATGAAACGTAAATATTTATTATATAGCTTGATTGCCGGGGCTTTCACCTTGACAGGATGTAACGATGCATTCCTGGAAAGAGCGCCTCAGAATTTGAACGACGAGACGTTCTGGAATACCCCGAACGACTTGAAGACGTATGCTACCGCATTCTATGGCATTTTGCCGAGCGGTGTGGCCAACATCAGTGACCAGAACAGCGACGACATGGTGCCGAGAAATGTCAGCCAGTTCATCTGGGACCAGTATCCGGTGCCCGCCGAGGACGGTGAATGGTCGAAGAGCGACTGGCAGAACATCCGTAACATCAATTATTTCATGACGCATTATCAGACAGTGGAAGGAGATGAGGCTGAAATCAACCGCTATGTGGGTGAGATGCGCTTTTTCCGTGCGCTGGAATATTTCAGCAAGATCAAGACTTTCGGTGATGTGCCTTGGTTGGAACAAGACTTGAATGTAGGTGATACGGAACTGCTGTATGGTCCGAAGATGCCACGCAATCAGGTAGCGCAGAAGATCATCGAGGATCTGGACTTCGCCATCCAATGGTTGCCCGATGGCAGAGTGACCAGTACGGGCGATGATGCGAACCGCATCACGAAGGATGTGGCACGCCACGTGAAGGCACGTGTTTGTCTGCATGAAGGGACTTATTATAAGTATCACACTGAACTGGGATATGAGTATGCGGACTTGCTGACCAAGGCCGCAGAGGAGGCCAATACGCTGATGACCTCAGGCCGTTATTCCATCTATATGGACAAAGATCCTGCCCATGATTACTATAACATGTTCGTCATGGAGGACAAGAGCAACTTGAGCGAGGCTATTCTGTATATCGACTATGCAGATCCGTTGCGCCGCCACAACATGGGACACGGTGCCTACGAGGCACTGGCCGGATTCTCGAAAGATTTCGTGGATGGCTACCTGTATGCCGACGGTCTTCCGAAAGCGTTGACCTCATATCCTACAGCCGATGAGACAATGGCTGAAGAACTGGCCAACCGCGACCCACGCGCTTCCCAGACCATCCGTAACGACAAGTTCTTTGAAGGAAACGAAAGCTATACGGTAATCGTGACAGAGGATGAATTGGGTGCCGACGACGCGTACATCACCCAGTTCGTCCCGACCGGTTATCAGACCATCAAGGGTTATGATCCGGCTACCGCCCATCGGGGTAATACGTTAGAAACTCACGACGGTATCGCCTACCGCTATGCGGAGACCCTGCTTATCTATGCAGAGGCCAAGGCGGAGCTGGGCTCCATTACTCAGGACGATCTGGACCGTTCCATCAACCAGCTGCGTGACCGTGTGGGGATGCCGCATCTGACCACTTCAGTGAATTTCACCGACCCCAACTGGCCGGATTACGGTTATACACTTTCTCCGCTGTTGCAGGAAATCCGTCGTGAGCGCCGTGTGGAACTGGCCGGCGAAGGTTTCCGTTTCGATGACATCTGCCGCTGGAAAGCCGGACAGATCCTGAACAATGTGATGACTTACGTGGGCAAGAAGATTTCCGTCAAGGCCTCACAGGCGCAAGACGGTTTGCGCGCAAACAACGGTTGTGTGATCATCTACGGTAACGATACGAATGCGGATTTGAGCTACCAGGAAGGCAAGAGCCGTACATGGAACGACAAGATGTATCTCTATCCGATTCCGACGGGCGAGTTGCAGCGTAACCCGCAGCTGGAACCGCAGAATCCGGGATGGTAATGAGAGGGAAGATTTGGTAAGAACGTAATACAAGGTTGTCTCTAACAGAGATCTTCTATTTGTCATCCTGAACGGGTGAAGGATTCAGAATAATCCATTTGCATAGCAGAATCCTCCACTTTGTTCAGGGTGACACTTTTTATGGTTTCTTCTCTTCTTCCTTGAACCATGAGGCATAGGTGAGATAGTTGTGGGCTGTATATTGGTTGAGCGATTTGCTTTGTTCCGGGTCTATTTTCTTGATGAAATGAGCCGGTACTCCTCCCCATAGCGTATGAGGTTCGATGATGGTATTGGCCAGTACAAGTGCGCCTGCCGCCACGATAGCCCCTTCTCCCACTACTGCATTGTCAAGCAAAGTCGCTCCCATGCCGATGAGGGCATAATTGCCAACACGCGCTCCGTGGAGCGTTACGTTGTGTCCGATGGAGACATCGTCTCCCACCTCGACTGTTGATTTCTGATAAAGAGTATGGAGTACGGTCCCGTCCTGGATGTTTACGCGGTTACCGATGCGGATGGAGTTGACATCACCTCGCAAGACTGCATTGAACCAGATGCTGCAGTCATCCCCTATCACTACATCGCCGATGATTGTGGCGTTGTCTGCCAGATAACAGTTTTTCCCTATTTGGGGGGTGAATCCCCTTACAGATTTAATCAGTGCCATATATTCTTTTGTTAGAGTTTGTCAGTCGCTTGTTTCAGCCATTCTTTTTCTGAGTTGTCAAGCAGTGGGCTGAGTTGTGTATATACTTGGGAATGGTAGTTGTTGAGCCATTCTTTTTCTTCCAGAGTCAGCATCTCAGTGCGTATCGCTTCTTTGTCTATCGGACAAAGGGTAAGCGGTTCAAACTTGTAGAAGTTCCCGAATTCAGTCTGGCGGCTTTCTACTGTCAGCATTGTGTTTTCAGTCCGGATACCGTAACGTCCGGTTTTGTAGATGCCTGGCTCGTTGGTGAGGGTCATGCCTGGCAGGAGGATGGCGGGTACATGGTTCATGCGGACTTGATGAGGGCCTTCGTGTACGTTCAGGAAATGTCCTACACCGTGGCCGGTTCCGTGTCCGTAGTTGATGCCCGCTTTCCACATGTATTGTCGGGCCAACACATCGAGCTGGGTGCCGCAAGTCCCGTGCGGAAACTCTGCCATGGACAAGGCAATAAATCCTTTGAGCACCAGCGTATAGTCGGTTTTCTGTTCTTCAGTGACAGGCCCCAGCACAATGGTGCGGGTGATGTCTGTCGTTCCGTCAAGATATTGTGCCCCACTGTCCAGGAGCAGAAAACCTTCCGGCTTTAGGGGGAGGGCGGTAGCTTCGGTCGCTTCATAATGTACGATAGCTCCATGGGGCTGGTAGCCGGCAATGGTGTCGAAGCTGATGCCTTTGTAGAATGCTTGTTCCGCACGGATTTCCTGAAGTTTACGGTCCACGGTCAGTTCGGTTTCTTTCCCGTCTTTTACTGCTTCTTTCAGCCATTTGAGGAATTTTACCATTGCCGCTCCGTCACGTTTCATCGCTGCATGGAATCCGGCGATTTCAGTGTCGTTCTTTATCGCTTTGAGCAAGGATACTGGTGAAGGTCTTCGGATGACATTCATGCAAGTGCTCGCTGTCTGGAAAAGGCAGAAATTTGTAGGGTCAGGCAAAAGTAATGTGGCTCCGCTGTATCGGCTCAGGTCGCGGGTTATTTCTGTATAATTATATGTGCATATATCGTTGTCGGCAAGATATTTCCTTGTCTTTTCGTGAAGTTTCTCAGGTAGGATATATAAAGCGGCCTCGTGTTCTGTGACAAGCAGATAGCTGACGAATACAGGATTGCAGTGTACGTCATCACCTCTCAGGTTGAGTGTCCATGCAATTTCGTCCAAGGCTGAGAGAAGAATCCCGTCTGCGTGGTTTTGCCGGAGTGCCTGACGGATTTCAATAAGCTTGTCGCGGCAGGATTTTCCTGCAAATTCTGTGGGCAGAATGAACGGCTTGTTCTGTGGAATGGAAGGTCGGTCTTCCCATATCGTTTCGAACGGGTCGGTGACAGAAACTACCTCCAAACCGTGTGCAAAAAGTTTTTTTTGTAAGATTTCCACTTCAGATACCGTATTGACCCATCCGTCGATACCTATTTTGTCGTTTTTCTGAAGTATTCTTCCCAACCATTCGGCGATAGAGGGCGTTTCAGGAAGCCGGTCCTTGAAAAGCTTGAATCCTGTATCGGCCAGCTGTTCTTCCGCCTGCAGAAAATAGCGTGAATCTGTCCATAATCCGCATTGTTGCAGGGTAATGACCGCGGTGCCGGCCGAACCGGTGAATCCGGATATCCATTTCCGGCTTTCCCAATGTGCCGGTACATATTCGCCGGAATGTGGGTCTGTACTGGGCACGATAAAAGCTGCGATACCTTGCGCTTGCATGAACTGGCGCAATCGGGCGACTCTTTCTTTTATAAGATTTTTCATAGGAGTGATAAAATAAAATGTCCGTGGCATCCGGATTCTGTCTGCCGGCTGGTGCGGGCAACCGGATGCTTGTATGATATAAAGTCTTGGCAGACAAAGTTAGTATTTCCGGCTGATTTTTCACAAAATATGTCGGAAAGTTTTGTAAATAAAGAAAGTATGTGTAATTTTGCGCCGCGAAGTGACTATCGAAATATTAATAACAACATACTTTAATTTTAAAAGAACATGATTATTGTACCAGTAAAAGAAGGCGAAAACATTGAAAAAGCGCTGAAGAAATTCAAAAGAAAATTTGAAAAAACAGGTGTGATTAAAGAGCTCAGAAGCAGACAGCAGTATGACAAACCGTCTGTAAAGAAGAGACTTAAGATGGAACGTGCCATTTACGTTCAGAAAATGCATCAGAACGAAGAATAATAATTCCGCAAAACACTTGAATTATTGAATTCTTTTTCATAAATTCGTTGCAGAAAATAAGCGATGTTTCTATGCTGAAAGAATCTTTCTTGAAGTATCTCCGTTACGAAAGGAACTATTCGGAAAGGACAATCTTGTCATACGAAACGGACTTGCGTAAATTTGAGGAATACTTTAAAGGGCTTGATGATGCCGTTGATTATACTACCGTTGATTCGGACATTGTCCGGGGATGGGTGGTGTCGTTGATGGATGCAGGGTATACGGCTGTGTCCGTGAACCGGAAGTTGAGCTCGCTGCGGTCTTTTTATCGTTATTTACTTCGGAAGAATTTCGTCGGGTCTGATCCGATGCTCAAGGTGGCGGGGCCCAAGAAAAAGCGTCCCTTGCCTGTGTTCGTGAAAGAACGCGACATGGATTGCCTGTTGGATACCGTGGAGTTCAGGAAAGGGTTTGAAGGGGTTCGTGACCGTATGATGCTGGAGATGTTTTATTCGACAGGGATGCGGTTGTCTGAACTGATTGGACTGAAGGATTCTGATGTGGATTTTTCCGCAAAGGTGATAAAAGTGACCGGGAAGAGAGACAAACAGAGGCTGATACCTTTCGGCAAAGAGCTGGAGGAGGATATGAAGGCTTATCTGTCGGCAAGGGGCGAAGGCTGCGGAGGTGCATGCGAAGCTTTTTTTGTCCGGAAGGGTGGAAGAGCAATGCTGCCTGAAACAGTAAGGCTTATTGTGAAACGGAACCTGTCGAAAGTTGTAACGTTGAAAAAGAAGAGTCCTCATGTGTTGCGGCATACCTTTGCCACTGCTATGCTGAACAACCAGGCAGATTTGGAAGCGGTGAGGGAGCTGATGGGGCATGAGAGCTTGACAACGACGGAAGTCTATACGCATACAACTTTTGAAGAATTAAAAAAAGTTTATGAACAAGCTCATCCTAGAGCGTAAAGAAAAGGAGGTATTTATGGAAGTAAGAATTCAGTCCATTCATTTCGATGCATCTGAAAAGTTGGAGGCATTCATCCAGAAAAAGGCAGAGAAGCTCGAACGGTTTTGCGATAACATAAAGAAAGTAGAGGTGTCTTTGAAGGTAGTAAAGCCTGAAACGGCCATGAACAAGGAGGCTGGAGTGCGTGTATTAGCATTGAATTCAGAGTTTTACGCAGAAAAAGTAAGTGATACATTCGAAGAATCAATCGACGTATGCATGGACGCATTGTCGAAGCAGTTGCTGAAAGCAAAGGAAAAATTGCAAGGCAAATAAAAAAGTCGCAAAAAAGTTTTGCGGTTAAAAAATAATACCTAACTTTGCAGCCGCTAAGTCGTAAAAAGCGGCTGCAAAGTTTGTGAATATCGCCTCTTTAGCTCAGTTGGCCAGAGCACGTGATTTGTAATCTCGGGGTCGTTGGTTCGAATCCGACAAGAGGCTCAAGAAGAGAGGCAAAAACGGTGTGAAGCCGTTCCGTTGCTTTTGAAAGTTGGGCAAATACCAGAGTGGCCAAATGGGGCAGACTGTAAATCTGCTGGCTTACGCCTTCGGTGGTTCGAATCCATCTTTGCCCACTTGACTTGCGGAAGTAGCTCAGTCGATAGAGCATTAGCCTTCCAAGCTGAGGGTCGCGGGTTTGAGTCCCGTCTTCCGCTCCACTTTCTTCTTTTTTGCTGTTATAGCTCAGCGGTAGAGCACTTCCTTGGTAAGGAAGAGGTCCCGGGTTCAAGTCCCGGTAACAGCTCGTGAAATTGTAAAGCTGATTATTAATCAAAATAAAAAATAAGTAAAGCTATGGCTAAAGAGAAATTTGAACGTTCAAAACCGCATGTTAACATCGGTACTATCGGTCACGTGGACCATGGTAAAACAACTTTGACCGCTGCCATTACTACAGTGTTGGCTAAGAAGGGTCTTTCTGAATTGCGTTCTTTCGATTCTATCGACAACGCTCCGGAAGAAAAGGAACGTGGTATTACTATCAACACCTCTCACGTAGAGTATGAAACAGCAAATCGTCACTATGCTCATGTGGACTGTCCGGGACACGCCGACTATGTGAAGAACATGGTAACTGGTGCCGCTCAGATGGATGGTGCGATCATTGTAGTTGCTGCAACTGATGGTCCGATGCCTCAGACTCGTGAACATATCCTTTTGGCTCGTCAGGTAAACGTACCTCGTCTGGTTGTTTTCTTGAACAAGTGTGATATGGTTGATGATGAAGAAATGCTGGAATTGGTAGAAATGGAAATGCGTGAGCTGCTTTCATTCTACGATTACGACGGCGACAATACTCCGATTATCCGTGGCTCTGCACTGGGTGCATTGAATGGCGTTCCTCAGTGGGAAGAAAAAGTTATGGAACTGATGGATGCTGTTGACACATGGATTCCTCTGCCTCCGCGTGATGTAGACAAACCGTTCCTGATGCCGGTTGAAGACGTATTCTCAATCACTGGTCGTGGTACTGTTGCTACAGGCCGTATCGAAGCTGGTCGCGTAAAAGTAGGTGACGAAGTTGAAATCCTGGGTCTGGGTGAAGACAAGAAATCAGTTGTAACTGGTGTTGAAATGTTCCGTAAGATTTTGGACGAAGGCGAAGCTGGTGATAACGTAGGTCTGTTGCTCCGTGGTATCGACAAGAACGAAATCAAGCGTGGTATGATTCTGTGCCATCCGGGACAGGTGAAGGCTCACTCTAAGTTCAAAGCTGAGGTTTATATCCTGAAGAAAGAAGAAGGTGGCCGTCACACTCCGTTCCACAACCACTATCGTCCTCAGTTCTATCTGCGTACTATGGACTGTACAGGTGAAATCACTTTGCCGGAAGGAACAGACATGGTAATGCCGGGTGATAACGTAACTATCACTGTTGAACTTATCTATCCGGTTGCATTGAACGTAGGTTTGCGCTTCGCTATCCGTGAAGGTGGACGTACAGTAGGTGCAGGTCAGATTACTGAAATCCTTGACTGATTTAATCATTAGACAATGATATGAGATAGTTCCCGAAGTTCATTTCGGGAACTATTTTTACGGGAATAGCTCAGTTGGTAGAGCATCGGTCTCCAAAACCGAGTGTCGGGAGTTCGAGCCTCTCTTCCCGTGCTAAAATTAAAGGAATATGTTTACAAAGATAACGAAGTATTGTAAGGAATCTTATGACGAACTGGTCCATAAAGTTTCGTGGCCAAACCGTTCACAACTTTCAAGTAGTGCAGTGGTTGTTTTGACTGCTTCCCTTCTCATTGCACTCGTTGTTTTTATCATGGATTCTGCCTTCCAGTTCCTAATGGAAGACGTTATCTATCCGCACTATTAATACAGTAACAGGAAATGTCTGAGATTGAAAAGAAGTGGTACGTGCTACGTGCCGTAAGTGGAAAGGAAAACAAGGTGAAAGAATATCTTGATGCTGACATCAAGCATGGAAACCTTGGTGATTATGTATCTCAGGTATTGATTCCCACTGAAAAGACATATCAGGTCCGCAATGGCAAGCGCATTGTGAAAGAAAGAACATATCTTCCTGGTTATGTGTTGGTGGAAGCTGCTCTGGTCGGTGAAGTGGCTCATCATTTGAGGAACACACCGAATGTAATCGGCTTTTTGGGAGGAATGGATCATCCGGTTCCTCTTCGCCAGTCGGAGGTGAATCGCATACTGGGTACGGTAGATGAGTTGCAGGAAGGTGGAGAGGAACTGAATGTTCCTTATACCGTCGGTGAAACAGTGAAAGTGAGCGTCGGTCCGTTTAGCGGATTCAATGGACTCATTGAAGAGGTGAATGCGGAGAAACGTAAGTTGAAGGTGATGGTCAAAATTTTCGGTCGGAAAACTCCGCTCGAGTTAGGCTTTACGGATGTAGAAAAGGAATGAGGCATTTTGTTACGTGCGGAGTTCCATTCGTCGGTTAATTATAAAAATTAGAAGAAAATGGCTAAAGAAGTTGCTGGACTGATCAAATTACAGATTAAAGGAGGCGCTGCAAATCCATCTCCTCCCGTAGGACCTGCTTTGGGTTCCAAGGGTATCAATATCATGGAATTTTGCAAGCAATTCAACGCCAGAACCCAGGACAAGGCAGGTAAAATTCTGCCTGTTATCATTACCTACTATACTGATAAGTCTTTTGATTTCGTAATCAAAACTCCTCCGGTAGCTATTCAGTTGCTTGAGGCTGCGAAAATCAAGAGCGGTTCTGCAGAACCTAACCGCAAGAAGGTGGCTGAGCTTACATGGGACCAGATTCGTGTGATTGCACAGGATAAGCTGGTTGACTTGAACTGCTTTACTGTGGAAGCTGCCATGTCAATGGTGGCCGGTACTGCCAGAAGTATGGGTATCGCTGTAAAAGGTGACTTCCCGGGTAATAACTAATTAACTTCAATTGACAATGGGTAAACTGACAAAAAATCAAAAGTTGGCTGCTGGTAAAATTGAAGCAGGGAAAGTGTACACCCTCAAGGAGGCTTCTGAATTGGTGAAGGAGATTTCTTTTACTAAGTTCGATGCTTCGGTGGACATTGATGTCCGTTTGGGAGTGGATCCCCGTAAGGCTAACCAGATGGTGAGAGGCGTTGTAGCTCTTCCTCACGGAACTGGAAAGCAGGTACGAGTTCTTGTGCTGTGTACGCCTGATATGGAAGCTGCTGCGAAAGAAGCCGGTGCTGACTATGTAGGTCTTGACGAATATATTGAAAAGATTAAAGGTGGATGGACTGACATTGATGTAATCATCACCATGCCGTCTATCATGGGCAAGATTGGTGCTCTGGGTCGTATCCTTGGTC
Organism: uncultured Bacteroides sp.; assembly: GCA_949289295.1. Lineage (GTDB taxonomy): Bacteria > Bacteroidota > Bacteroidia > Bacteroidales > Bacteroidaceae > Phocaeicola. The sequence continues at coordinate 10,776 of CASENM010000035.1, read as the reverse complement.
CTCGTGGACTGATGCCGAATCCGAAGAGTGGAACTGTAACTATGGATGTAGCTAAGGCTGTGAAGGAAATCAAGCAGGGTAAGATTGACTTCAAGGTAGACAAGAACGGTATCGTTCACACTTCAATCGGCAAAGTGTCGTTTGATGCTGAAAAGATCCGTGAAAATGCGAAGGAGTTTATCGCTACGATTATCAAGCTGAAACCGACGGCAGCTAAAGGTACATATATCAAGAGTATTTATCTTTCAAGTACTATGAGCAAGGGTCTGAAAGTTGATCCTAAATCTGTAGACGAAATTTAAAAAACAGGAGGGTGTCATGAGAAAGGAAGATAAAACCGTAATAATCGGCCAGCTGGCCGAAACTGTAAAGCAATACGGCCATTTTTATTTGGTCGATACTACTGCGATGGACGCTGCAGCAACAGCAGATTTGCGCAGAAAATGTTACAAGGCTGGAATCAAATTGGTTGTAGTGAAGAATTCTTTGCTTCACAAGGCTTTGACGGGCTTGGACGTGGATTATTCACCGCTGTATGATTCTTTGAAAGGTACAACTTCAGTTATGTTCTGTGAGACGGCAAACGCTCCGGCTAAGCTGTTGAAAGAATATAAGGACGGGGTTCCTTCACTGAAAGCTGCATATGCGGAAGAAGGCTTCTATGTAGGTGCTGACCAGCTGGAAGTCCTTGCTAATATCAAGAGCAAGAACGAAGTCATTGCAGAAATTGTGGCTTTGCTGCAGTCGCCTGCGAAGAATGTTATCTCAGCTCTTCAATCTGGTGGCAACACCATTCATGGGGTTCTTCAGACTTTGGCAGAGCGTGCTGAATAAGTGGCTTGTCGCGTCTGAAATGATTCTCCAACAAGTTTAACAATCAAAACAGTAACAAACAATTAAATTCATACAAAAATGGCAGATTTGAAAGCTTTTGCAGAACAATTAGTTAACTTGACAGTAAAAGAAGTTAATGAACTTGCAACTATCCTGAAAGAAGAATATGGTATTGAACCTGCTGCTGCAGCTGTAGCTGTTGCTGCTGGTCCTGCTGCTGCCGGTGCAGCTGCTGTTGAAGAAAAAACTTCATTCGATGTAGTATTGAAGAGTGCAGGTGCAGCAAAACTGCAGGTAGTTAAGGCAGTGAAAGAAGCTTGTGGTCTTGGCTTGAAGGAAGCCAAAGATTTGGTTGACGGTGCTCCCAGCACTTTGAAAGAAGGTTTGGCAAAAGACGAAGCTGAATCTCTGAAGAAGACTCTGGAAGAAGCAGGTGCTGAAATCGAACTTAAATAAGAGAATTCCCCTGTAAATCAGGTTTTCGGTTAAGAATCCCCCAGATCGGGGGTTCTTAACCTTTTTGTGTCTATATTAAGTTCGCCGGATTTTGAACGTTTCTCCGGCTCAAATTCATTAAAAAATCCATATAAGATGTCTTCAGAAATCCAAAACCAACGAGTCAATTTTGCATCTGTGAAAAATCCGATGAACTATCCGGATTTTCTGGAAGTGCAGTTGAAATCTTTTCATGATTTTCTACAGTTAGATACTCCGCCCGAAAAAAGAAAGAATGACGGGTTGTATAAGGTCTTTGCTGAAAATTTCCCGATTGCTGACACGCGCAACAACTTCGTGCTCGAGTTCCTTGACTACTATATTGATCCGCCCCATTATTCAATTGATGATTGTTTGGAGCGCGGTCTGACATATAGTGTTCCCTTGAAAGCCAAACTGAAGCTTTATTGTACAGACCCCGATCACGAAGATTTTGATACGGTGATTCAAGACGTGTATTTGGGACCGATTCCTTATATGACTCCGAAAGGAACATTTGTTATCAATGGTGCAGAACGCGTTGTCGTATCTCAGCTGCACCGTTCTCCGGGCGTGTTTTTCGGACAGAGCATCCATGCGAACGGTACGAAGTTATATTCTGCGCGTATCATTCCTTTCAAGGGTTCCTGGATTGAATTTGCTACCGATATAAACAACGTGATGTATGCGTACATCGACCGTAAGAAGAAATTGCCTGTAACTACTTTGCTGAGAGCTGTCGGGTTTGAAAATGACAAGGATATTCTTGAAATATTCAACTTGGCTGAGGATGTAAAGGTTACTAAGGCGAACCTGAAAAAGATTATAGGACGGAAGCTGGCTGCCCGTGTATTGAAAACGTGGACTGAAGACTTCGTGGATGAAGATACCGGTGAAGTGGTATCCATTGAGCGTAATGAGGTGGTAATCGACCGTGAAACGGTTATTGAACCTGAACATGTGGAGCTAATCATTGAGTCGGGTGTGCAGAACATTCTGGTTCATAGAGAGGAAGCCAACGCATCGGATTATTCTATCATTTTCAATACTCTTCAGAAGGACCCCAGTAACTCTGAAAAAGAGGCTGTGTTGTATATCTATCGCCAGTTGCGTAACGCGGACCCGGCTGATGATGCCAGTGCACGTGAAGTAATCAACAATCTGTTCTTCTCAGAAAAGCGGTATGATTTGGGTGACGTGGGCCGTTATCGTATCAACAAGAAGTTGAACCTTGACACCTCCATGGATGTCAGAGTATTGACAAAACAAGATATTATCGAAATCATCAAGTATCTGATTGAGTTGATTAACTCAAAAGCGGATGTGGATGATATCGACCATTTGAGCAACCGTCGTGTGCGTACGGTGGGTGAGCAACTTTCCAATCAGTTCGCCATTGGTCTGGCACGTATGTCGCGTACCATCCGTGAACGCATGAATGTGCGTGACAATGAAGTGTTTACTCCGATAGACTTGATTAACGCGAAGACTATCTCTTCAGTCATCAATTCTTTCTTCGGGACCAACGCTTTGTCGCAGTTCATGGACCAGACTAATCCGCTTGCTGAAATTACGCATAAGCGTCGTCTTTCTGCACTTGGTCCTGGCGGTTTGTCAAGAGACCGTGCGGGATTTGAGGTGCGAGACGTGCATTATACTCATTACGGCCGTCTGTGTCCGATTGAAACCCCTGAAGGTCCGAATATCGGTTTGATTTCTTCTTTGTGTGTGTATGCAAAGATTAATGACCTTGGATTTATTGTAACTCCTTATCGTAAGGTCAAAGACAGTGTGGTAGACTTGTCACCGGAAGGTATCGAATATCTTTCGGCAGAGGAAGAGGAAGATAAAATCATCGCTCAGGGTAACGCTCCGTTGAATGATGACGGTACTTTCGTACGTAGTAAGGTAAAGGCACGCCGTGATGCTGATTATCCGGTGGTAGCACCGAGCGAAGTGGAGTTGATGGACGTGTCTCCACAGCAGATTGCTTCTATTGCGGCTTCTTTGATTCCGTTCTTGGAACATGATGATGCGAACCGTGCGTTGATGGGCTCAAACATGATGCGGCAGGCTGTTCCTTTGCTGAGAACGGAAGCGCCGATTGTAGGTACTGGAATTGAAAAGCAGTTGTGCGAAGACTCCCGTACGCAGATTGCGGCAGAAGGAGATGGTGTGATAGATTTTGTGGATGCAACGACAATCCGGATTCTGTACGATCGTACGGATGATGAGGAGTTTGTAAGTTTCGAACCGGCTTTGAAGGAATATCGTATACCAAAATTCCGCAAGACAAACCAGAGTATGACTATCGATTTGCGTCCGATATGCAGTAAGGGACAGCGTGTGAAGAAAGGTGATATTCTGACAGAGGGTTATTCTACCGCAAATGGTGAACTGGCGTTGGGTAAGAATCTGTTGGTAGCCTATATGCCATGGAAGGGATATAATTATGAGGATGCTATCGTGTTGAACGAGCGTATGGTGCGTGAAGATATCCTGACTTCTGTGCATGTGGATGAATATATTCTGGAGGTTCGTGAAACGAAGCGCGGAATGGAAGAATTGACTTCCGATATTCCGAATGTGAGCGAAGAAGCGACTAAAGATTTGGACGAGAACGGTATTATCCGTATCGGTGCACGCGTGGAACCGGGTGATATTCTGATTGGTAAAATTACGCCGAAAGGTGAGTCAGACCCGTCGCCTGAGGAGAAATTGCTTCGTGCAATCTTCGGTGATAAGGCTGGAGATGTGAAGGATGCGTCACTGAAGGCTTCTCCGTCGTTGCGTGGCGTGGTAATTGACAAAAAATTGTATTCACGTGTCATCAAGACTCGCAGTGAAAAGAATGCCGACAAGGCAATTCTGCCTAAATTGAATGAAGAGTTCGAAGAGAAGGCGGCAGCGCTGAAAGAAATTTTGATCAACAAGCTGTTGGTGTTGACAACAGACTTGGTTTCTCAAGGTGTGAAAGATTATCTGGGTACGGAGGTCATCGCTAGAGGTGCCAAATTCACGAAGCATGATCTGGCACCGTTGGATTATACGGTTATCCAGTTGAGCAAGTGGACCAACGATGCGCATAAAAACGACTTGATTCGTGATCTGGTCATGAATTACTTGAAGAAATATAAAGAGCTTGATGCAGAACTGAAGCGTAAGAAATTTGCGCTGACCATCGGTGATGAGCTTCCTTCAGGTATTATCCAGATGGCGAAAGTCTATATTGCGAAGAAGCGTAAGATTGGTGTCGGTGATAAGATGGCCGGACGTCACGGAAACAAGGGTATCGTATCCCGTGTGGTACGTCAGGAAGATATGCCGTTCTTGGCGGACGGTACGCCGGTGGACATTGTACTGAATCCGTTGGGTGTGCCTTCGCGTATGAACATCGGACAGATTTTCGAGGCTGTGCTTGGACGTGCCGGAAAAGAATTGGGCGTGAAATTTGCCACTCCGATTTTTGACGGTGCTACCTTGAGCGATTTGGATGAATGGACTGATAAAGCCGGTCTGCCCCGTTATTGCAAGACTTATCTGTATGACGGTGGTACGGGCGAGCAGTTTGACCAGCCGGCAACAGTGGGAGTGACCTATATGTTGAAATTGGGCCACATGGTAGAAGACAAGATGCACGCACGTTCTATCGGCCCGTATTCTCTGATTACTCAGCAGCCGCTTGGAGGTAAAGCTCAGTTCGGTGGACAGCGTTTCGGAGAAATGGAGGTTTGGGCAATTGAAGCATTTGGTGCGGCCCATGTACTTCAAGAAATTCTGACTATCAAGTCAGATGATGTAGTTGGACGTTCAAAGGCATACGAAGCGATTGTAAAAGGCGAGCCGATGCCGACTCCGGGTATTCCTGAATCGTTGAACGTGTTGCTGCATGAACTGAGAGGTCTATGCTTGAGCATTACGCTGGAATAAACTACAGAATTCTTCATTTCATTATAAATTATTAAGTATGGCTTTTAGAAAAGATACTAAGATAAAAAGTAATTTCTCGAAGATTACTATCGGTTTGGCTTCACCGGAAGAAATTCTGGAAAATTCTTATGGCGAAGTGCTGAAACCGGAAACAATCAACTACCGTACCTACAAGCCCGAACGGGACGGCTTGTTTTGCGAGCGTATCTTCGGTCCTGTAAAGGACTATGAGTGCCATTGCGGCAAATATAAACGTATCCGTTATAAGGGTATTGTTTGTGACCGGTGTGGCGTGGAAGTGACCGAAAAGAAAGTGCGCCGTGAACGTAGCGGTCATATCCAGTTGGTGGTTCCGGTGGCTCACATCTGGTATTTCCGGTCATTGCCTAACAAAATTGGTTATCTGCTGGGATTGCCGACAAAAAAACTTGATGCGATTATTTATTATGAACGCTATGTGGTAATCCAGCCGGGTGTGAAAGCGGAAGATGGAGTAAGTAAGTATGATTTGTTGTCGGAGGAAGAATATCTGGAAATATTGGATACTCTTCCCAAGGACAACCAATATCTGGAAGATACTGATCCGAACAAGTTCATTGCAAAGATGGGTGCAGAAGCAATCTATGATTTGCTGGTTGGTTTGGATCTTGATGCTTTGTCGTACGAACTGCGCCATAAGGCAAACAATGATTCTTCTCAGCAGCGGAAGAATGAAGCGTTGAAGCGTTTGCAGGTGGTGGAGTCATTCCGTGCATCGCGCGGACGTAACAAGCCTGAATGGATGATTGTACGTATTGTTCCGGTAATTCCGCCGGAACTGCGTCCGTTGGTTCCGCTTGACGGTGGGCGTTTCGCTACATCAGACTTGAATGACCTGTACCGCCGTGTGATTATCCGTAACAATCGTTTGAAACGGCTCATTGAAATCAAGGCGCCTGAAGTGATTTTGCGTAACGAGAAACGTATGTTACAGGAAGCTGTAGATTCGTTGTTCGACAATTCTCGCAAGTCAAGTGCCGTGAAGACAGATGCCAACCGTCCGTTGAAATCTTTGTCGGACAGCCTGAAAGGTAAGCAGGGACGTTTCCGTCAGAATTTGTTGGGTAAACGTGTGGACTATTCTGCCCGTTCGGTAATTGTCGTAGGTCCTGAATTGAAGATGGGTGAATGCGGTATTCCGAAGCTGATGGCGGCAGAGTTGTATAAACCGTTCATTATCCGTAAACTGATTGAACGTGGCATTGTAAAGACTGTGAAGTCGGCCAAGAAAATTGTAGACCGCAAGGAGCCTGTCATTTGGGATATATTGGAGCATGTAATGAAAGGGCATCCGGTATTGTTGAACCGTGCACCGACATTGCACCGTCTGGGTATTCAGGCATTCCAGCCTAAGATGATTGAAGGTAAGGCTATCCAGTTGCATCCGTTGGCATGTACGGCATTTAATGCCGATTTCGACGGTGACCAGATGGCTGTTCACTTGCCTTTGAGTAATGAAGCTGTACTGGAAGCCCAGCTGTTGATGCTCCAGTCGCATAATATCTTGAATCCTGCAAACGGCGCGCCTATAACTGTGCCGGCTCAGGATATGGTATTGGGCCTGTATTATATTACAAAGCTTCGTAAAGGAGCAAAAGGTGAGGGGCTGATTTTCTATGGCCCTGAAGAGGCTATGATTGCCTTCAATGAAGGTAAAGTGGATATCCATGCCATTATCAGTGTGGTAGCCAATGATTTGGATGAAAATGGCAATATCGTGAAGAAGTTGATTAAAGAGACTTCTGTGGGACGTGTCATCGTCAATGAACTGGTTCCTGACGAATGCGGCTATTTGAACACAATCATATCTAAGAAGTCTTTGCGTGATATCATCAGTGATGTCATAAAGAAAGTGGGTGTAGCCCGGGCATGTGAGTTCCTGGACGGCATCAAGAATCTGGGTTACCAGAAGGCTTTCGAAGGAGGTCTGTCATTCAACTTGGGTGATATCATTATTCCGAAGGAGAAAGAAGACCTGATCAAGCGCGGAAATGAGGAGATAGAACAAATCATGATGAACTATAACATGGGTTTCATTACTGATAACGAACGTTATAATCAGGTGATTGATACATGGACTCATGTGAACAGTGATTTGTCTGATATACTTTATAAGACTATCAAGAACGATGATCAGGGATTCAATTCGGTATTCATGATGCTGGATTCGGGAGCCCGTGGTTCTAAAGAGCAGATTCGTCAGTTGTCTGGTATGCGTGGTTTGATGGCAAAGCCCCAGAAAGCAGGAGCCGAAGGTGCGCAAATCATTGAAAACCCGATTCTTTCTAACTTTAAGGAAGGATTGTCTGTGTTGGAGTATTTTATTTCAACCCACGGTGCCCGCAAGGGTCTTGCCGATACGGCGTTGAAAACGGCCGACGCAGGTTATTTGACTCGTCGTCTGGTCGATGTATCGCATGATGTCATCATTAATGAAGAAGATTGTGGTACGTTACGTGGTTTGGTCTGCACAGCCTTGAAGAATAATGATGAGGTGATAGCTACCCTTTATGAACGTATCTTGGGACGTGTATCTGTACATGATATCATTCATCCTACAACTGGAAAATTAATTGTAGCGGCAGGGGAGGAGATTACTGAAAGTATTGCTGAAGAAATAGAAAAGTCGCCGATTGAGAGTGTAGAAATTCGTTCGGTATTGACTTGTGAATCGAAAAAAGGTGTTTGTGCCAAATGTTATGGCCGTAACTTGGCTACCAGCCGTATGGTTCAGAAAGGCGAGGCTGTAGGTGTCATTGCTGCACAGTCTATCGGTGAGCCGGGTACACAGCTGACTTTGCGTACATTCCATGCCGGAGGTATCGCCGGCAACATGGCAGCAAATGCAAGTATTGTAGCTAAGAATGATTCTCGTCTTGAATTTGAAGAGTTGCGTACTGTGGATGCAGTGGAAGAAACTGGCGAACCGGTAAAAATTGTAGTAGGCCGTTTGGCCGAGGTGCGTTTTGTGGATGTGAATACGGGTATTGTATTGTCCACTCATAATGTTCCTTATGGATCTAAACTGTATGCTTCGGATGGAGAAACGGTTGAAAAAGGCAAACTGATTGCGAAATGGGATCCGTTTAATGCCGTAATTGTGACTGAAGTGTCTGGTAAAATCGGATTTGAATCGGTTATCGAAAATGTAACTTATAAGGTCGAATCGGATGAAGCGACTGGTTTGCGTGAAATTATTATCACTGAATCGAAGGATAAGTCGAAGATTCCGTCATTGCATATTCTGGATGAGAATGGCAATATGATTCGTACGTATAATCTTCCGGTAGGCGGTCACGTGGCAGCTGAAGACGGGCAGACAGTGAAAGCCGGAGATATCCTGGTGAAGATTCCGCGTGCGGTAGGTAAGGCTGGTGATATCACTGGAGGTCTCCCTCGTGTGACAGAATTGTTTGAGGCACGTAATCCGTCTAATCCGGCTGTCGTTTCAGAAATTGACGGTGAGGTGACAATGGGTAAAATCAAACGTGGTAACCGTGAGATTATCGTAACTTCCAAGACGGGTGATGTCAAAAAATATTTGGTTGCCTTGTCGAAGCAGATATTGGTACAGGAGAACGATTATGTACGTGCGGGTACCCCGTTGTCTGACGGTGCAATCACTCCGGCTGATATTTTGGCTATTAAAGGTCCTACAGCCGTACAGGAATATATCGTGAATGAGATTCAGGATGTATATCGTCTGCAGGGTGTGAAGATTAATGACAAGCATTTTGAAATCATTGTGCGTCAGATGATGCGCAAGGTTCAAATAGATGAGCCGGGTGATACTCGCTTCTTGGAGCAACAGATTGTGGATCGTATAGAGTTTAATGATGAAAACGACCGTATCTGGGGTAAGAAAGTCGTGGTGGATGCTGGTGACTCGCAGAATCTGCAACCGGGACAGATTGTTACGGCCCGTAAATTACGTGACGAGAACAGTATGTTGAAACGGCGTGACTTGAAACTGGTGGAAGTCCGTGATGCAGTTCCTGCAACTTCTACACAGATTCTTCAGGGTATTACGCGTGCGGCTCTTCAGACATCTAGCTTTATGTCGGCAGCTTCGTTCCAGGAGACTACGAAAGTGCTTAATGAGGCGGCTATCAATGGTAAGGTTGACCGTTTGGAAGGTATGAAGGAAAATGTGATTTGTGGTCATTTGATTCCTGCCGGTACAGGTCAGCGTGAATTTGATAAGATTGTGGTTGGCTCGAAAGAGGAGTATGATCGTATGTTGGCTAACAAGAAGAACATATTAGATTATAGTGAAGTGGAATGATGAAGAAATGTTTCATCGTTAAATTAACATAACTATGGGGGAGGAAACTCGGTATGATGAGGCTTGAATGAGGCTGATTCTTGAAGATGTTTTCTTCTGATGAGTTACAAAAATCACAGAAAGGCAGAACCTGATATTGAAAAGGTTCTCCTTTCTGTGATTTTTTATTGGTGTTTGCTAAAAGGTAAGTATTAATGAAATGCATATAGCATCTTCATTTATAAGTTTACGAGCTGTCGCTTTTCCAGTTGTAGCTCGTATGTTATAGCATAGTTGCAGTTATCATTTAGCCGGTGTCAGGAAATTGAGCTTTTTCCTTGGCTTGGCATTGATTTCCCTTCTAATCAATTTTCTCGCCAGTGACTGTGTGATGTCTGTCCCCTTATATATTTATTCCTGGAATCAGCTTGTTCACGTTTTCTGAGGCTCTTTTTCCGCCATGTGCAATATGAGTCGGTAAGAATACCAGCACATGAAGTTTTTCCAGAAGTGGTTAATTCGTGCTCCTTTCTGTGAGTGTGAGTATGGCATTGCCGTCTCTGTCCACGATGAGGGCCATCTCCCAGTTCCTGAAACGTTCTCCGCCGGCTTCTGCCGGATGTTTGTTGGGTCTCATGCTTGTGGGAGTCTTGCGCCTGTATCTCATCTTATGGTAGCAATGGTGGCAAGTTCATCACTTCTGCACTTACGGATTATTGTGTAGGTGGTTTCATGGGAGATGTTTATGTTTTCTATCTTCAAACGTTCGGAGGTTATGTTTGTTCCTTATCAGCTCAGTGGCATGCCGTTTCAGCATATCGGACAGCCTTCTGTTGCCCGGCATATGACACAACGGGATTTGGTTATGCCGTGGAGTTGTGTCTGACCCCACGGCTTACCGTCGATTTTTGGATTCCTATGGAATGGGAAATCATCTCCGGAGTCTTATCCTTTTGGTTTCCTGGGTTAAGTGCTTGTGCATAATTGACAACACACAAAGTAGTTAATCTTTGAAAGTGTGTCATAACTGAAAAATAAAACACGGAGGCACAAAGACACGAAGAGAACGTTTCCGTTAAAATGTTCAAAATTTCCTGTTGTATATTTGGATAATTCGTTTATAATTCGGAGATTCGCGTTGTGAATTTATATTTCTAACCTTTCAACCGTGAATCATCTATGGAAAGAAACCGATTTTTGCCCGACAGCGTTCTTGTCGCGGCCTACAGGCGGGG
>CASENM010000034.1 GCA_949289295.1 uncultured Bacteroides sp. | reverse complement strand
TGGCTTCATTCAGCGGTTTGCTTAGGCTCCTTGTTACATCCAGTTGGGCTTCAATTTCAAGGGAATACCTTTCCATGTGTTGATAGCAAGCACGCTCTACGGCACTATCACTTATGGGGTGTGTTTCATAAGCCTGTATGCTCTTTTCTATTTCGGTTTTCAGGCTGTTGAGTATCAAGGTGTATTGTTCTTTTTGCCTGTCAAGCACCAGTTCAAGGATGGCGGCTTCAAAAGACTTCATGTCATTGTATTCCTGACAGAAATCGGAAATAAATTTCTGCCTGTCAAAAGAAAAAGTGCTGTTGTCTATATAGTCCCTGTATATTCTGTTGAGTTCCCCGTATTGGGGAATCATCGTCTGTATCTTGTCTGCCATAGGCGTTCTACTTTTGTCTGTTCCTTTCATTGTCAAGAAGCATCGTCAGTTCTTCTTCCACCTGTTCTATACTCGGCAACGCCGATTTCAGGTTTTCCGGCACAGCCTTGCTAAGCTGATAATCGCTGATGCCGATAGGTTGGTCATAGCCGGTCAGCGCATATTGTGCGACAATCTCATCCTTGCCTTTGCACAACAGCAGCCCGATGGTCTTGTTGTCATTCTCTCCCCTCAGTTTGTCGTCCACCACATTGATGTAGAAGTTCAACTGCCCGGCGTATTCCGGTTTGAACGGGGTAGCTTTCAGTTCCACGACCACATAGGCATGGAGTTTTATGTTATACAGGATTAGGTCGGCATAGAAATCGCTGTCGCCAATCTGGAAATGCTTCTGCCTTGCGACAAAGGCGAATCCGCTGCCCATTTCCAGCAGATAGCGGGTGACGTGCTTCACCAGTTGTTCCTCTATGTCCCTTTCGTCCGCACGTTCTTTGGCTCCCGCCAAGTCAAAGATATACGGGTCTTTCAACAGGTAGTTGGCAAGGTCGCTTTGGGGTACGGGAAGCGTGGTGGTAAAATTATTGACCTTGCAGCTGTTGATTTGCCTTTCGTACAATTTGCTTTCAATCTGCATTTTAAGGACATTGCTGCTCCAGCCCATTTCCACGGATTGCTTCATATACCAGTAATCGACACCTAACGGAAGGGAACTGTTCAGCAGAATCACATGGCTTGCCCAATTGATTCTTGCGACAGGTGATGCCAGGAACAGTTTTTCCATGTCCTCAATCGGTACTTGATAAACGGCGGCTACTGTTTGGACTACATCCTGAATTTGTGCAAGAGGTTCTTGCACAATTACAATTTCCTTATTGTCTGAGGATTGAATTTGTGCAAGAGGCTCTTGCGTAAATGTCATATTGTTCAGGCTTTGAAGTTCATCCGTGATTTTCTGCACACTTGGAGTAAGTAATTTCGCATCGGTTTCTATAAAACTCCGTAATGCGCCCAATGGATAGGAGCGTGCGAACTGGCACATATAAGCCAAGTTCCTGACCGAATACCCTTTCTTTTCGGGATAATTGAACCGTATCGCATGCGCCAGTTTCTTGATGACCTTACCGCCCCAGCCTTGTCGGTTCTGGTGGTACAATATGTAATTGCCCATCTTCCAATAGTGGAACAGCATCTGCGCATTGGCTGCACTGATGAGCCGGACTTGCGCCTGCTCTATTTCTGACCCGATGGCATTGACAAAAGCCTCGAAACTTCTTTTCTCTATATTGTTATCGTTGTTGCTCATTGTTGTATGTAATGAAAGTTACAAAGATAAGCCCAATAACAGGCATCCCGTGAAACTTGATGATTGTTTTTTATAGTTGGTTGAATTTGTTCATCGCATTGGCTTTCACATCATCGGCGATGTCTATGTAGGGTTTCATCGCCTTGTAGTCGCTATGCCCTGTCCATTTCATGACCACCTGAGCCGGAATGCCGAGAGCCAAGGCATTGCAGATGAAAGTCCTTCTTCCGGCATGGGTGCCCAGCAATGCATATTTGGGCGTAATGGTGTCTATGCGTCTGCTTCCTTTATAATAGGTCTCGCTTACTGGCTCGTTGATTCCGGCAAGCTCGCCCAACTCCTTCAAATAATCGTTCATCTTCTGGTTGCTGATGACCGGGAGAGCCTTATGCCCCTCAAACTCCACCTCTTTATATTTATCAAGTATCGCCTTGCTGTGGTTGTTCAGTTCGATGATAAGCCTTTCGGCGGTCTTTACCGTGGTGATTTCTATATATCCGTCCCTGATGTCGCTTTTTTTTAGGTTATGCACATCCGAATACCGGAGTCCGGTGAAGCAGCAGAACAGAAAGACATCCCTCACCCGTTCAAGATACTGTTTGGTTTCGGGTATCTGATAGTTTTTGAGTTGGTTCAGTTCTTTCCATGTGAGGAATATCACCTTTTTTGGGGTGCTCCGCAATTTTGGATTGAAATCTTCGTAGGCATTGTTCATGCAATACCCTTTCTTGGTACACCAGCGCAGGAACCATTTCAGGTAAGCGACCTGTTTCATGATGGATGTGTTCCGCATATCTTCGGTGTCTTTCAGGAAATTTACATACTTTGTCAGCTTGGGTTCGTCCAGCGATTCAAAAGTCAGTCCCTTGTCAAACTTTTTAAGGTGCTTTCTTACTGCGGCAAACTTCTCATAGGTGGCATCAGACCAGCCATTTTGCGTGCCGCACTCCTTGATGAACTCGTCAAACACCTCCAACGGAAGAAACACCACCGGAGCTTTCTCCTCATCCTTTTTCCCGTCATGCAATCTGTTGAACGCATCCTTTACCTGCTCGGTAGTCGGCATGAATCCCTGCACCTCGAACTCCTTAAATATGTTCTGTATTTCGGTGTAGTATTTCAACAAGTCCGCATTGATTTCCGATGCGCTTTGCTTCAGTTTATTGGTACATCCGTTCTTCACACGCTGCTTGTCGGCATCCCATTTGGCAACATCAATGCGGTAGCCTGTTGTAAATTCGATACGGTGGCTGTCAAAAACAACACGCATACGGATAGGGACATTCTCCACGATTGGCACTCCGTTCTTCTTGCGGCTTTCCAATGAAAAGATGATGTTTCTCTTGATGTTCATAGCTGGGTGTATTAAAATCAACACCCAAATATACACCCAATAATTGAAACAGCAAAAGGTATTTAATGATATTTAGTAATATAGTTGATTTGTAATAACTTGATTATTATCAACATATTGCAGCTTTGTGAGATTTCTTGATTGTGTAAGTTAAAGTCCCGTACGCACCGC
>CASENM010000033.1 GCA_949289295.1 uncultured Bacteroides sp. | reverse complement strand
TCAGGATAAGGCTACCAAACGGATCTGTCCATACTGAAACTTTATTCACTACGCCACAGCAGGAGGCTATCAAACCATTACTGGATGCATTAGACCACGATAAAAATCGGGCAGGGTGACGCATTGTCAAAGTCAGGAAAACCTTGCGCCGCATTGCCGTCAAAATCTATCTTTTCTTCTTTTCCTGATTTTTTTCATCATGCGGATGGGGGGATTCTGCCCGAAACGAGTCATAGCTACAGAAAATGGGAATGCAATCCCCATGTTGAACCTACAGAACGTTTATGAAAAAGAACAACGAATCTCTCACCCCGGAAGAAGAAAGCCTCCGCTTTGTCTGCCGTCACTATCAGGAAGGGAAAAACGATACTTCCGCAGCCTGGAAGAAAATACTTCCGGCTATTGTTCCGAAAAAAAGGAGGCCACTCTCCATACGGATTTACCGGACTGCCGGAGCTGCCGCCCTGCTTGCCGGTCTGACAGCAGGTGCCTTATTCTGGTGGAACGAAATGCGCACAGACTGGATAACCGTCACAGCAAACGCCGGAACCCGGATTCTCTCTCTTCCCGATGAAAGCCGAATCACCCTTTCCCCGGAAAGCAGCCTGCAATACGACCGCCTTGCTTACGGAAAGAAGGAACGCCGGATGAAGCTGGCCGGAAAAGCTTTCTTTGAAGTAACCCATCTTTCTGACATTCCTTTCCGCGTAGAAACTCCGGAAGTGACGGTCCGGGTGCTCGGCACACAATTCCAGGTGGAAACCTCGGCTGACAGTACAGTTGCCTATGTCACCTCAGGAAAAGTTCGCTTCGCCACTCCGCACCAATACACCGACCTTACCGCCGACATGCGTGCCGTGAGCAGAAAAGGTGGGGACATACAGGTGAGCAAACCGCTGACCCGGAACGAACTGGCCTGGAAGACGGGCCGCCTGACTTACCGTGACGCTCCGCTGAGGCAAGTGGTGGAAGAGCTGGAAAACCTTTATCATGTCCGGATAACAGGAGTCCCGACAGAAAAGCTGCGGCTGACTTCCGACTTCAACCAAATGCAACTTTCAGACATAATCCATATAATCAACCAAACACTCGACACAAATCTAACCGTAGAACCATGACAAAACGAAACATGACTCACGTAAAAACGACATTGGCCGTGCTGGCAAGCCTCCTGTTCATGGAGGCTTCCGCCGGAACGGACAAAGAACCGCTGGTCACTCTGAAAACCGGACCGCTTCCGTTGTCTGAGATATTGACCAGACTGGAGAAAGAAACCGGCATGACTTTCTCTTATGAATCTTCCTTATTGGAAAATATGCCGAAAGCCAATGTCCGTTTTTACCAGACACCTTTTTCAGACTGCATGCGCTGCCTCTGCCGTCTTTTCCCTATCCGTTATGAACGGATGGACAAGCACGTAATCCTGAAACGGAAAACAATACGGGAACGAAGTTCTCTCTCCGACTCGGTTCCGCCGGCCGGAACACTCCCGGACCAGTTTCTGCCGGAAGTGATGGTCAATGCACCGCATTCCGACAAGAACCAGTTGCGAAGCCCGCAGACGGGAAAAACCAGCTTTGATTATAGTGAAATAAAACGCACCCCGGTGCTGTTCGGTGAAGCGGACATCATAAAGACAATACAGACACAGCCGGGAGTGTCACCCGGCATCGCCGGATTTGCCGACATGTATGTAAGAGGCGGAAACAAAGACGAAAACCTATACCTGCTGGAGGGGAACCCCGTCTATCAGGCAAGCCATGCTGCCGGACTGTTCTCGGCATTCAATGTAGAAGCCATAAAAAGTATGGACTTCTACAAGGCTGGATTCCCGGCTCATTTCGGCGGACGGACTTCCAGCGTAACGGACCTCCGGCTAAAAGACGGTAATCTGAAGGAATACCACGGCAGTCTGATGCTGGGACTGACATCGGGAAGCATAAATCTGGAAGGACCGGTAATCAAAGACAAAACCTCGTTCTGCTTCAACCTGCGCCGCACGTGGTTTGATGTTCTGACAGCACCCGCACTGAGCATCTGGAATGCACTCAAGAAAGAAAATGACAACAAGATTGTGGCCCGGTACGCCTTCACCGACCTGAACCTCAAGCTGACCCACCACCTCAACTCACACAACCGCCTTTTTGCAGGTGCCTATTGGGGAAAAGACTACCTGAAAGGAGGTACAAAGGAAGCGTACGAAGAATCGGAAGAAGAAGATATCAGCCGCCTCCGCTGGGGGAACCTGATGGTTTTCGGCGGATGGACATACACCTGCAACTACAAACTGTCAGGAACTTCACAGATAGCCTACACGCGTTACCACTCGGACATCCGAAGGGACCTGAAAAGCCGGAAAGGGAACGGCTCCGACTTTTACCGCTCTTCATCCGGCAACGGCATTGATGACATCAGCTTCCGTACTGATTTCAATTATCGCCCGTCAGACAGGCATTGCATCCGCTTTGGCGGACAATACATCTGGCACACGTTCCATCCCTCTTATGAAGAGATGCGTTCCTCAGTAGCGGGAAGCATTCCGCTGCACGGAAAGAAAGAGAAACTCCATGCACACGATGCGGGCATCTATGCCGAAGATGAATGGACAGTCTGTCCATGGCTTGCCGTCAATGGAGGGCTGCGGCTCAGCATTTACTCGATAAACGGACAAACCTATACCAATCTGGAGCCACGACTGAATATCGTATTCCCCGTCAACCGGCAATTCAGTCTGAAAGCTTCCTATTCACGCATGAACCAATATGTCCACCAGCTCGGCGAGAGCTATATCGATCTGCCCACCGACGACTGGATTTCGGTAGACTGCCGCTTCAAGCCTTTGCGCAGCGACCAGATTTCGGCAGGCGCTTATCTCACGCCGAACACCACTTACTCATTTGCCGCAGAGTGTTTTTACAAATGGATGAACCATATACTCGACTATAAAGACGGATATAATATCTATTCTGTCACATCCGACTGGCACGACCAGCTGGCTATGGGGCAAGGAAACTCATACGGAATAGAACTCACGGCACGGAAAGAGACTGGAAAAATTACCGGTTCCGTCAGCTATACGCTCAGCTGGAACAACCGGAAGTTCAACGAAATCAACCAGGGGAAAACCTTTCCAGCCAAATTCGACAACCGTCACAAACTGAATATCACGGCAAACTGGAAGGTCAACAAAAAAGTGGAACTGAATGCGGCCTGGAGCTACATGACCGGCAACCGGATAACCGTATCCTTCGACAACTATCAAGAACTTGGCGCGGACAAATATTTTTCATCCGGCAACGGTGCCAGCAGCCCGATTTCAGGAGGAATCATATTCCCGGGAGATGAACTGATGCCACCCTATTATTATACACAAGGAGGACTGGACCATTACACCGGACGGAACAATGTACGTCTGCCAGCCTATCACAGACTGGATCTGGGAATCAATATCCATAAACCGCTGAAAAAAGGACGAGAGGGAGTCTGGAACATCAGCATCTACAACGCCTACTGCTACATGGCTCCGGTAAGCATCCAGAAAAAAATGAAATGGGATGCTGACTTCAACGGAGTCAACGTATTCCAGACTTTGCGCCTGATTCCTGTCATCCCTTCCGTTTCTTACACATTCAAATTCTAGTCATCATGAAAAAAGCAATCTATATAATTATCGGTATCAGTGCCGTTCTCCCACTGCTGAGCGGCTGCTACAAAGACATCAATCTGGACAAGTTCCGGCCCGACCCCGTGATAGTAGTCAACAGCGCAGTTGCTCCCGATTCGGCACTAATGGCAAGTGTCACACATACGTGGCTGTATACAGAAGCAAAACCCTATGAAGAACCGAACGTCAATCTCCCCCAGGCCCGTGTGGAACTTTACATCAATGACGAATACCGAGGACAGATGAAATGGGAACAATATCTGCCGACAGACACTACAAGCGAAATACCGGACTCTGTATTCCGCTCATCTATCACTCCGAAAGAAGGCGACCGAATCAGACTGGTTGTCTCCGCGGAAGGCTATCAGACGGTCACCGCCGAAACAACAATACCGAAAAAGGCACCGTTTCTGGATGCCGAATGCATAAGCATAGAAGAACGCATCAACCCCGAAGGCACAGTCGGTGACGGATACGGAAACTTAATCGAATACAATTACTACTCGCTGACCTACCACGTCACTTTCCAGGATGAAGCGGGCATCGACAACTATTATGCACTGACCTGTCTGAAAAAGAACGATACATATTATGAATGGGAGAAATACAAACACCCGCACATAGAATCATCCGATCCGGTTCTGGCCGAAAACTCGGACATCTTAGATGGGGCAATGGGATTCGAAGGTATCAACCAGACGGGATGTTTTTTGTTTACAGACCGACAGATAGAAGGGCTGCAATATACGCTGAGCTTTGAAGAATGGATTAACAGAAGCGAAATCAAACGGACATCACCTTTGAAGATCCGTCTCTACAGCCTTTCGAAAGACTATTACATGTATCTATATTCAATCTGCCAAGTTACGGGAAGCACCGTTGACGAAGCATTGGGGAATCTTGGCTTCAGCGAACCGCTCCGCATCTACAGCAATGTAGAAGGAGGTACCGGCATTCTGGGTGCCTGCAGCATGGCAGAAAAAGAAGTGTCAAGTTTCCCCACGGAACAGTAAGAAAGGAACGGCACTCCTTTCATCACTCCGGGAAAACCTGACACTTTCAACTATTCTCTCAAAGGAATCTGTCAGTACGTTTTTTCATTGGCGAGATTCCATGCATTCAGATAGGCGGCTTTGGTAATCTCGACTACTTTCTCCCAATTGATGCGGTCCGCATGGTCGCTCGGCTGGTGGTAGTCGGGATGCCAGTCTGTATGATACCAGATAATAGGAATATCCCGAACGGCAAACGAAGCATTGTCACTTCCGCTTACCGGCTTATCCCATGCACGATAATCCGGCTGGAGCTTCAAACCATATTCCTTCACATCGTTCTTCAACCAGTCGCCGAACACCGGATGTGATTTCGTATAGAAATATACCATATATTGCGGCTGTTCAGGCCTGTTGTCACGGCCAATCATATCAAAGTTCAGATAACCTTTCACTTTTCCGATTTCAGAGAAGGTCTGAGTGAAATATTTGGAACCCAACAAACCTTTTTCCTCGCCGTCCCAGAAAGCAAAGATAACGGTACGCATCGGTTTCTTTCCAGAAGCAACAAATGCACGGGCAATCTGCATCACAGCCGAAACTCCCGACGCATTGTCGTCCGCTCCATTATAAATCTGGTCACCGTCCAGCACATCGTCAATGCCCAGATGGTCGAAATGCGCTCCCACAATTACATATTCGTCTGCCCTTTCTCCCGGGATATATCCCAACACATTGGCCATGTGGAGCACACGGTGAGTCACCTTCTTCAATGCCGCCACTGAATCCGGATGCACCTGCCATCTTCCTTTCAACTGACGTTCTTTCTGGTAAGCCTCGAAAGGCTGATAATAACCCTCTTTGAAAAATGGTGCGATACCTGCTTCTTTCAGATTAGATACAAGATAACGTGCAACAATCCGCGAACCTTGTCTGCCTGCCTCACGGCCTTCGATTTCATCATCAGCCAAAAATTGGACAATCGCTTCGGCCGAGTTACGGTTAATCGTTTCCAGTCCCTTTTCTTTAGGCGTCTGTGCATCAAGCGACAGTGCCACGGAGCAGCAACAGATTGCTCCTACCAATGCTTTGTACATCTTCATGGTATTATTTTTTATTAAATTTGGTTTTTACTGAATGTTTTTCTGTACGTAGGACAAAGGTAGAGAAAATTGTCGGGAAAATCAAAGCAAGTTTTTAAGAAACTGCTTTGATTTTATCGTGCGGTGATTGGAAATGAGTCCTTAACCAGTTTCGTTCTCGCAATGAGGAAGACAATGAGGTCCGACTTTAAATGTTCCTGCTATCATATGCTCGGAGTGTTCTCAAATTTCATCAAACAGGTACGACAAACTGACAGAAAATTTGGCTGTCACAAAGAATATTCATATTTTCGTGCTCGATAACATAAAGACAATCGAAATTTTTCAACCATATAATAAGAACAGATTGTCAGATAACATCCGAGTTTAACGATAAAATACTATAACAGTCAACTTAAAAGAGTTCGTCATGAAAAGATTTATGGATGAAAACTTCCTGCTGAAAACCGGTACGGCCCAGGACTTATATCACAATCATGCGGCAAAAATGCCTATCATCGACTACCACTGCCATCTGGATCCGAAAATGGTAGCGGACGATTACCAGTTCAAGTCTATCACAGAACTATGGTTGGGAGGCGACCACTATAAATGGCGTGCCATGAGAAGCAACGGTGTGGAAGAACGTTATTGTACGGGAAAGGATACGACAGATTGGGAAAAGTTTGAGAAATGGGCCGAAACAGTACCCTATACTTTACGCAATCCGCTTTACCATTGGACACATCTGGAGCTGAAGACGGCTTTCGGCATCACAAAAGTTCTAAATCCGCAGACTGCCCGGGAAATCTTTGACGAATGCAATGAGAAATTGGCTACTCCCGAATATTCGGCCCGCAATCTGATGCGGCGTTATCATGTAGAAACCGTATGCACTACCGACGATCCTGCCGACTCGCTCGAACACCATATTGCCGCCCGAGAAAGCGGATTCGAAATCAAGATGCTTCCCACCTGGCGTCCAGACAAAGCAATGGCAGTAGAAGTGCCCGACAAATTCCGTGCTTATATGGAAAAGCTGTCGGAAGCGAGCGACGTACGGATTTCAAAGTTTGATGACATGATAACGGCCTTGCATAAACGCCATGACTATTTTGCCGAACAGGGCTGTAAACTTTCAGACCATGGCATTGAAGAATTTTATGCAGAACATTACACGGATGCGGAAATCAACGCTATCTTTGACAAAGTATATGGAGGGAAAGAGCTGACCGGTGAAGAAATCATGAAATTCAAATCGGCCATGCTGGTCGTATTCAGCGAAATGGACTGGGAAACCGGATGGACACAACAATTCCACTACGGAGCTATCCGCGACAACAACACAAAAATGTTCAAGCTATTAGGACCCGACACGGGGTTCGACTCCATCGGCGAATTTTCCACGGCCAAATCACTGTCGAGATTTCTTGACCGCCTGAACACCGAAGGAAAGCTCACCAAGACCATCCTCTACAATCTGAATCCATGTGCCAATGAAGTAATTGCCACAATGCTTGGTAATTTCCAAGACGGCACAGTGCCGGGAAAAATCCAGTTCGGTTCCGGCTGGTGGTTCCTTGACCAGAAAGACGGCATGGAAAAACAGATGAACGCGTTGTCGCTTCTCGGACTGCTGAGCCGGTTTGTAGGAATGCTGACTGACTCCCGCTCATTCCTGTCATATCCCCGCCATGAATATTTCCGACGTACATTATGCAATCTGTTGGGAAACGATGTAGAAAACGGAGAAATCCCGTTGGAAGAAATGCCACGCGTACAACAAATGGTAGAAGACATCTGCTATAACAACGCAAAACGTTTCTTCAACTTCTGAACAAGGCTTTTGCCTGCAGCTAAAGAGGGTATGTCAGAGCCTATCACTTTCAACGGCTATTTTGACATACCCTCTTTTTTTCGTAATTTTGCGTCCCGTTTGTTGAATTATAAAAAATACACATAGATGAAAGTGAACTTCATGAGTCTGGCAAGCGGAAGCGACGGCAATTGCTACTATCTTGCAACAGACCATACTGCCATATTGATTGATGCCGGAGTGGGCATCCGCACAATCAAGAAAGTGTTCAGAGAATATGCACTCAAATTGGAAACCATACGGGCCGTATTCATAACCCACGACCATGCTGACCACATCAAGGCTGTCGGCCATTTGGGCGAAAAGCATAATATTCCTGTTTATACTACGGAAGAAATCCATAGCGGGATACGAAAGAGTTATTGCATGACACAGAAACTGACCCAAAACCATATCCGGTATATCCGGAAAGAGGAGCCTGTAATAGTGGGCGATTTTCAGGTGACTTGTTTTGAAGTGCCACATGACGGTACGGACAATGTAGGGTATTGTATCAGTGTGGAGGACAAAACCTTTTCTTTTTTGACTGACATCGGACATATTACGCCCACCGCATCGCACTATATCAGTCTGGCAGATTATCTGGTCATTGAAGCGAATTATGACGAAACGATGCTTCAGATGGGACCGTATCCTTCTCATCTGAAAGCGCGTATAGCCGGCCCCAACGGACATCTGAGCAACCGTGAACTGGCCGGATATTTGTCAGACCACCTGGGAAAAAAGTTGAAATATGTGTGGATGTGTCACTTAAGTAAAGAAAACAATCATCCAGAACTGGCACTCAAAACAGTAGAACTGGCCTTACAGAGAAACGGGATTGTCGTAGGAAAAGACATACAGGTAATCCCGCTGAGACGCACCTTGCCTTCCGGAATGTATTGTTTTGAATAGAATGGAATGTGGGCGGACGAGGCCGGTTCTGACAAGATGAACGCAGAAGCACAGGGGTTTCAGCACTGCCCCCCTTCAGAATGCATCTGCCAGGACAGTATCTTTACCTTTCTGTTTCTGCGTTCAAACAAGTATCAGAATCCATCAGTGTCAGCCAATATACAAGACAGGCCGGACGGACTATACCGGAATGTCAACCGCTCCACCCTCTTCCCACTCTTCCAGAATCGGGTCAACTGTCAGCCCATTGGACTTCAGACGCAGATTGAACACATAAAAATAACCTTGCCTGAACTGCCCCACCCGACTACCGTCAATCTGCAGCGACTCGATTGTTCTACCGCCTGACTGCAGTTCCACCGTCAGATTCACGCCCGACAAATCAGCAGACGGAAGCAGCGGAAGATAACCGGACAGAATACTCCTGTCGGCCATGGAAAACGATTCCCCTTCAAAAGTCAGCACAACCCTATTGGTCGGATTCTCTGAAATAACCTGAGAACCATCGCCTTGGGTTTCATGAATCGGAAGCGAGAACGTTCCGTGAGAATAGAATACAGGACTGTCTGCCTTTACTGCGACAGACCCAATGTCGGCCATATCCCCACTGATGTTCTGGATATGAAAAACAAACAGTGCGGTCAGTTGCCGGAAGTGAAGGCCGGTCAATACGGAATCACTGGCCGCACGAACAACCGGCTCCGTATACATGGGTCGGTACGGCGACAAATGACGGGAATCATTCGCCTGACGCTGAACGATGCCTCCGTCGGTCGGTACATGCACGCTGACAGGCCGGCTGACAGACAATGTACTGTCATACGGATAATAGCCCAAATATACTTTTGATGCCAACGGCTGGCCAGCAGCCGCCACAAACGTGGCAGAAGTGTTTCCACCTGCCTCTGTCCGGAAGCGGCACGACACAAGATCGGTCAGACTTTCGCCGGTCCATACCATGATTTCATCGCCCGCATCCCACCGGATAATGTTTTGTGAGTTCTCCACCGAACTTTCATCAATTGACACACGCATGCCTTTTCCGGCCGATGCATATAAAGTCAGTCTGTATTCTCCGGAATCGGTAGAAGTCAGAGTGTCCGTTATCTGCCCTGCATTTCCGGGCGATTGGGGAAAGTCAGACGAACATCCCGCCACTAAAGCCGGAGCAACGGTGGCTGCCAGACAAACAAAAGCCGCATTCCTCAAATTTCTCATCAGCTGCCAGCTTTAACGTTAACGGTCCAAACGGTCGTTCGAAAAACGTCCGCTGTCCCTCCAATTATCTCCAGGGGTAAAATCCTCACCGAAAGTCCCTCCCAACTTGTCTCCCGAGGCGGAAGAACTCGGCGAAGCACACAACACACTCGATGCATCCACTTCTATGACCTCTATCCGTGGAGCCTCATAGACTTCTTTCTCAACTGTTTTTTTCTGTACCTTTTTCGTCATTTAGTTTAGTTTTTACGTTGAACAAATCTTTTCACTAATGAACAAAAGGCAAGATGATTGGTTCGGAAATCGTCTTGAATTATGTTTTATTAAGGAATTGCTGCCCGGCAAAGAGAAAGCAGGCTCTTGTCCGCACCGACAAAAAAAAGCTCTTCCGGCCTCTACGGCCAAAAGAGCTTCTGTTTCTTCGGAGCTTCACTACACCTCACGGCTGAGCTCACTGGTACACCCTCAGGGATTCGAACCCTGGACCCACTGATTAAGAGTCAGTTGCTCTACCAACTGAGCTAAGAGTGCATCCACTAAATTGTCAAACTTTCCGAAAATTCGTACACCCTCAGGGATTCGAACCCTGGACCCACTGATTAAGAGTCAGTTGCTCTACCAACTGAGCTAAGAGTGCATTTTTTCAATTGCGAGTGCAAAGGTAACCCTTTTATTTGAAACGGCCAAATGTTTTGTCGTTTTTTTATCCCAAATTAAAACGGGCCTTCTTTCATGAAAACAGACGTACATAAATTCCACACCCGATATTTGCTTGTATGACAGATTTTTCATATATTGGGCAAAAGCGAAGGAGGGTGTGATGGAACAGCCTACAAACCACTTATACAGATTGTCCCCGGAAATTGCAGACAGACAGTACAAAAGAATTGAACTATTCAACCGGGGAAGAAACCGCGACAAAGGCCGGTATGCCATCAGTATGGCCACCGTTTTCCGCCCCAATTATTCTCTCTGGCGAATATTTCCCGAACGGACGTCTCCACTTTTTGTGCGCATACTGGGAGTGACTCTTGAAGCGGCGATAGACCGTGCATTTGCTTTACTGCAAAACTGTAACGTATGGCTCGACCTCACAGACAACTCCGACTTCGGAGCCTTTTACGCCGAAACGGACGAAATTATCCCATTTGGGAAATATAAAGGGAAACATCTTTCTGAAATCTTTTATATCGACCCGTCATACGTGCACTGGCTGGCCAACAAATTCACTTCCGACAGCAGGAAATACGACCGCCTGACCGAGCAGGCAAAATGTTTTTCGATTGTTCATTTCGAATTTACAATCCACAAGCCCCGTGTGTCCTCCGTCAGCCAGTTCGTGAGAAACATCGGCGACAGATTGAAGAATTTGCAGCTGACGGTGCTCAATGTGCGTTTGCAGGTAGACACCTATAAGCCCGATTTCTACGTGGACCAGAACATACTGGCGGCCGACCGTGACGGCAACCGTTTCACGTTCCTCATAAAAGCGGCCGCACAAAGCCTTACCCCCAACGCACTGAGTTGCCGGAGCCGGAAAGTGGAAAAGCATGAAGTGCTCCAGGTTAAATCGGCCAAAGTGATGTCTCATTATGAGTCGCACGGCATACGCTATACACGGCTGGGGTACGTGAAACTGCTTTAAGCTCCGCACTTTCCGGGAAATGCGTCCAATGCCTTCCTCACGTAGTCCTTGCCGAAGTCATCCGGCTTGAGCACTTCCGAATCATATTGCAGCAAGTCGACATCGAGGGGCACCGAACCTTTCGCCTTGTCGCCGCCACTCCGCCCGTTGGCTTTCTCAATGTCTTTCAGAATTGCCTGTATTTCCCCTTCGCTCAACGAAGTGTCAAACCAGGCCACACGGTTCAGATAATCGGAACTGCCTTCCACCGCGTTTTCCGCCCGCGTAAGGACTATTCTCCCCCATCTGATACCGGGGAACAGGCCGTTGAGTGCAATCTCCGCTTCCCTCAAATGATAGGCAGGCCGCATGTTCGACCCGAGACACAAAAGACAGGTGTGCACGTTTTTCATGTAAATAGTTGTTTTCCGGCAAAAATAAATCTTTTCTTTCAGAGAACGGTTCATTTTCCCCGAAAATCCAGGCGCTTAAAAAAACGCTTCGGCGTTTTACCTGAAACGTCCCGGCGTTTGAGATAAAACGCCGAAGCGTTTCGGATTCTCCGCCCCCGAGAATAAGATGCAAACGAAGAACCGATGAATTATAAAATAAAAAGTGACTTTTTTTTGGAAAAGCCCCTATTAAGCTATATATTTGCGTTGACATTTCCTGCAAAAAGCCCTTTTTAGGGTGGGCAGAAGATGTACTTTTATACAGAAGACGTTTATAGCGTTTGTCTTTCGTATTTCAAAACTTCGCAACTTTTGATTCTTCTGGAAAGACGGGCAGCAATGAGACGTCCTCGTGGTATGTATGTGTGCATAAATTCCATTTCCTTTTCTTTTCATGGAAAAGAAAAGGGAGGAAAATGTATATACGTACGGCGTGGGCTTTCTGCATTGCTCGTTTCCAGAAGAAGGGCATTGCGAAGGCCTTGAAATACGGAACGGGCAAAGGTAAGATTCCCACGCTCTTTCTGTATATAAGGCTATATATTTGCGGTCAGAAAATAAAAATGTCCTACGGGAATCAGGATGATATTTGTTTTTGTGCCGTAACAATTATGCTTCATGCCGGTCAACTTATAGAACGCATACTTCACGAACAGGGACGTACCGTCACATGGTTCGCCCGCCAGCTGTGCTGTACCCGTCCTAATATTTATAAGATTTTCCGAAAGGAGAACATTGATTTGCAATTGTTGTGGCGCATCTCGTGCATTCTTCACCATAATTTCTTCCGTGACATCTCCGATAGCTTTTCTGCAGAAACAGAGAAGCGACAAGTGTATCAACAATGACGGTACCGGCGTTTACGATGATGTGAAATGGAACGACCATTATACTTTTGACTGGAGCATATCAGGTAATGAATTGATTATTGATGAAGGGACAACAGAAGAAGAACGTTATACGATTGAAACCTTGAATGATAATACCCTAGTCTTGTCATATTCTGAAAAAGAGGAAGACTATGAATATTATGCAAAGTCAACCTACATCAAAAAAACGATTCAGTAGATGAGGAATACTTATAACCGGAAAAGTAAAACAAACTCATTAGAGTTGCGTTAAAAGTTAACACAAGCCTATACGAAGACATAGGGTCTATATTATGACTATTAATATATTCTCTGTGTCTTTGTGCTTTCGTGTTCAAGCAGAACTCCGCCCCGACATTTTGTGTTGTCAGAAAGAAAACGTATCTTTGCTACCATACAAACAAAAATCCAGTCCGGAGAACTCTCCGCCAAATTTTTACAGACAAAATGCAAAGAAAAAACCTACTGAAATGGTCGGCCTTATCATGTCTGGCCTTCTTGTTTGCCGCATGTGGCACGACAGGCAAAGAAAAACAGTCCGCACAACCGGCTACCAAACTGACTTTCGCTTACCTGACCGATGTACACCTGAACAAGGACAATACAGGAAACGGCAATGACGGTTTGCGCAAGGCACTGAAAACCGCGGCCGCCAACGGAGCCGAATTTCTGCTGTTCGGCGGAGACAATGCCGACACCGACGCGCTCGGTGATGCCGAAACTACGGCAGATACGCTACACGCACGGTTTGTCCGACTGGTGGAAGAAACCGGGCTGCCCGCCTATTATACCATCGGCAACCACGACCGCTACTACCGTTTCGAGGGACGGACCGACACATTGGGATTCCGGATGTTCGAAAAACATTATGGTCCCACCTACCGTTCGTTCACGAAAAAAGGCGTACACTTCATCATCCTCAACTCCCTCTATCCGGAAAACAACGGCAGTTACAATGCAGGTGCCGAACAGCTGGCCTGGCTGAAAGCCGACCTGGACACTGTAGGAAAGCAGACACCTGTCATCGTATCCATCCACGTCCCCATGCTATCGCTTTACTACCCTGTAGTAGAAGGCAGCATGAAAGCGTTGGATATGATAAACGACACCAAAGCGGTAGTCGACCTGCTGAAGAATTACAATACGAAACTGGTCTTGCAAGGACACCAGCACATTTACGAACAGATTCAAGAACGCGACTTATGGTTTGTCACTGCCGGAGCTGTATCAGCTTTCTGGTGGAAAGGCCCTTTCCTGACCACCGAAGAAGGTTTCCTGCTGGTCAAGGTGGACGAAAACAATCATGTCAGCTGGGAATATGTTGACTATGGTTGGGTAGTGGAAAAACAAGAATGACAAAAATACAGAACCATGAAGAAACTTCAATTACTTTTTTTGCTGGCAATCCTCCTGTCATGCGGTACAAGCTCTGCACAATACCGCAAATGCGTTTCCATTCTCGGCGATTCCTATTCCACATACGAAGGATTCATTCCCTCCGGCAACTGGTCATGGTATTTCAACAACCCCCAGCAAGGCAACGACGTGAACGATGTCACCCTGACCTGGTGGCATAAGTTCATCACCGAAAACGGTTATCGCCTGTGCATGAACAACTCCTTTTCCGGAGCTACCATCTGTCACACGGGCTACAGAAAGGAAGATTACTCCGACCGTTCATTCATCACCCGGATGGACAATCTGGGCTGTCCCGACATCCTTTTCATCTTCGGAGGCACAAACGACAGTTGGGCCGGAGTTCCGCTGGGCGAATACCAATACGGCGGATGGACAAAAGAGAATCTTTACAATTTCCGTCCGGCCATGGCTTATATGCTCGACCACGTGAAGAAACGCTATCCGAACGTAGAAATCTACTTCCTGCTCAATACCGGTCTGCAAGATGCAATCGACGAGTCCATCAAAACCATCTGCAAACACTACAGCGTAGACTGCATCGAACTGTTTGACATTGACAAGATTGGCGGACATCCGTCCATCAAAGGCATGGAACAAATCAATGCACAAATCAAGGACTACTTAAAACTAAAGTAGAGCCAACAATTCTTTTTGCAGCCGTTCGCGCACTTCCTCCATCGGTATATCATGACCCAGCTCTGCCGCCAGCGATGTCACCCCTTTACCGATAAAACCGCAAGGATTTATGTAGCCGAAATACTTCAAGTCGGTATTCACATTCAAAGCCAGTCCGTGCATCGTCACAAAATGACTGCTCTTCACCCCCATCGCACAAATTTTCCGTTCACGGCAAGTGCCTGTATCCAGCCAGACACCGGTGGCACCCTTCACCCGCGAAGCTTCCACCCCATACGATGCGCACACCCGGATAACCGCCTCTTCCAGCAGATGCAGATAATCCTTCAGTCCCAAATGAAAATCCTCAAGGTTCAGAATAGGATAACACACCCACTGTCCGGGTCCGTGATAAGTGATGTCTCCCCCACGGTCAATATGAAACAGCTCGGCATGCATACCCAGCAACTGTTCCTGACCGACCAGCATGTTGCTCTCTTTCCCATGCTTGCCCAATGTATATACGTGCGGATGCTGGCAAAATATAATCCGGTTTTTATATTCCACCCCGTTCCGTTTGGCCTCTACCAGCTCATCAAACAAAACTTTCTGTCTGTCCCATGCTTCTGCATACGGAATCAGCCCCCACTGCTCTATTTCTGTCGTTTTCATAGTCTTCTAACATTATTTCGCTGCAAAGGAATATTTTTTCAGCGTAACAGACAAAGAAAAGCAAAAAAGAACTGTCATTTTTTTAGCTTCAATCCATGAATTGTACTATATTTGTGAAACGAACACAAAACTCTCAAAACATTCAAGCCATCATGAAGAAAACGAATTTGTTTTTCACATACTTTCTTGCAGGTACATTTGCGGGTATCGCGGTATCGGGATGTACAGAGGGGCAATACATCGGCGAAGCTACCGTCAATGCCTGCAACGCCGATACGACGGTCTACCTGACCGGCCGCGACGAATCATCGCCCTCGTGCCACATCAAGCTCAGCTTCGCTTATCTGAATCCTTTTTCAGACAACGACTCCGTTTCGGAAGCTGTCAACTACACCCTGAAACAAATGTTCTTCGGCGATTTCTACGCCAAGCTGACACCCAAGACATTCATCGACTCCATTACCGCCAGCCTGATCAGCGACTACCGCCGTGACGTGACGGAATATTACCGGACTGACATAGCGAACGGCGTAAATCCTGAAGACATGCCTTCATGGTATAACTATGACTTCGAGATTACATCGGAATTGGAAAAAGGACGTGACAGTGTATGGAATTTCCAGGTAATCACTTTCCAGAATACGGGAGGAGCACACCCTAACACATGGACCAAATGGGTGAATATCGATGCCCGGACCGGACACCCCGTAAGCAGAGAACATGTGTTCGGCCGTGCGGACAAAGACCAGATACGTCGGCTGTTGCTCGGAAGAATTGTCGAAGCTGCCAACGAACGGCTTGAAACGGACACCATTACCGGCATCGACGGACTTCGGGCCAACGGAATCCTGCTGGACGAGGATGTGTTCATCCCGGAAAACTTTCTTCTTACAGACGACGGGATAAAATTCCTCTATAACCCATACGAAATAGCTCCTTACTTCATGGGAAGCTTCGAGCTGAACATGACAAATGAAGAAATTACACCCTATCTAACCACTAAATAATTGAAACGCATGGAAATCATCAACAAATATTTTCCCGACCTGACAGAAGAGCAGAAACAGCAGTTTGCCGCCTTATACGACCTGTACACAGACTGGAACAGTAAAATCAACGTGATATCACGCAAAGATATTGTCAACCTTTACGAACACCATGTACTCCATTCGCTGAGCATCGCCAAAGTAATCCGTTTCCGTCCAGGAACAGACATCATGGACTTGGGCACAGGTGGAGGCTTCCCGGGCATTCCGCTGGCCATCATGTTCCCCGATTCCCATTTCCACTTGGTGGACAGCATCGGTAAAAAAGTGAAAGTGGCTACAGAAGTGGCAGAAGCAATCGGGCTGAAGAATGTGACTACACGCCACTGCCGGGCAGAAGAAGAAGAACAGACGTTCGACTTCATAGTGAGCCGTGCGGTCATGCCGCTGGCCGACTTGATGAAAGTGGTGCGGAAGAACATCAAAAAAGAGCAAAAGAATTCTTTCCCCAACGGCATCTTCTGCCTGAAAGGAGGAGAGCTGGATAGAGAAATCCAACCGTTCAGACACAAGGCAGAGATCATCGACCTCAGCACCTACTTTAAGGAAGAATATTTCGAGACTAAAAAAGTGGTCTACGTAACTGTCAACTAAAAAACAGAGACTGCCATGAAAATAAAACGTTTTGAATTCAACATGTTTCCGGTCAATTGCTATCTATTGGCCGACGAAACGAAAGAAGCGGTCATCATTGACGCCGGATGCTATTACAAAGAAGAGCAACAACGGCTGAAAAATTTCGTTGCCGAGCAACAGCTTACGGTGAAACATCTGCTTAATACCCATCTGCATGCGGACCACCTGTTCGGCAATGCTTTTGCTGCCCGCGAATTTGGCACCGCACCCGAAGCCAGCCGTCAGGATGAGTTTCTGCTGTCTGGAATTGCCTCCTTCTGCAAGTCATTCGGATTTCCGTTGAATGAGGAGCCGGCACCATTGGGACATTACATTGCAGACGGCGAAATCATACGCTTCGGAAATACAGAACTGAAAGCCATTTCCGTTCCGGGGCATTCACCGGGAAGCCTTGTGTATTATTGCGAAAAAGAACATTGCATGTTCAGTGGAGACACTTTGTTTAAAGGAAGTATCGGGCGTGCCGACCTGGAAGGAGGAAATTTTGACGACCTCCGTGAGAACATCGCATCCAGATTGTTTGTTCTTCCTGACAACACCCTCGTATTCCCGGGCCACGGCAACGAAACGAGCATCGGTTATGAAAAGATGAACAATCCTTTTTTCCGCTGATATTTTTACTGAAAAGCCTGAATCAAAAACCTTTAAATGAAACTATCATGAAAACAACAATATTTTCTCACAGACATATAGGCATCAACGAGAATGACTTGGCTGTGATGCTGAAAAGAATCGGAGTAGAGACTGTCGATGAATTGATGGATAAGACAATCCCTTCGGGAATCCGTCTGAAAGAAAAACTGAACCTGGCTCCAGCCATGACCGAACGGGAATTTGCAGAACATATCGCCTCACTGGCAGCCGAAAACAAGATATACAAATCATATATCGGCGCAGGATGGTATGACACGGCTACTCCCGCCGTTATCCAACGCAACGTGTTTGAAAATCCGGTCTGGTACACCTCATATACACCTTATCAGGCAGAAATATCACAAGGCCGTCTGGAAGCCTTGATGAACTTCCAGACAGCGGTCTGCGACCTGACCGCCATGCCACTGGCCAATTGCTCACTGCTGGACGAAGCGACCGCAGCGGCCGAAGCGGCTACCATGATGTATGGACTGCGAAGCCGCACACAGCAGAAAGCCGGAGCAAACACGTTGTTTGTGGATGAAGAAGTATTCCCTCAAGTGCTGGCCGTCATCCGTACACGTGCTGTTCCACAAGGAATCCAAGTAAAAGTAACGAACTATAAATCGCTTGAATTCACACCGGACATCTTCGGGTGCATCATCCAATATCCAAACGACAGCGGAAATGTAGAAGACTACCGAGAATTCACCGAGAAAGCTCACGCCGCTGGATGTAAGGTAACTGTAGGCGCAGACATCCTGTCGCTTGCCCTGCTGGTACCTCCCGGCGAGTGGGGGGCAGACATCGTGTACGGAAGCACGCAACGCCTCGGAATCCCCATGTTCTACGGAGGCCCGTCGGCCGCCTATTTCGCCACTCGCGACGAATACAAGCGGAATATGCCCGGACGTATTATTGGTCTCTCGAAAGACAAGTACGGCTACCCATGCTATCGGCTAGCCTTACAGACACGCGAACAACACATCAAACGTGAACGGGCCACTTCCAACATCTGTACAGCACAAGCGCTGCTGGCTACTATGGCCGGATTCTATGCCGTCTACCACGGACCGGAAGGTATCAAGGAAATAGCCGACAAAATCCACGCAACGGCTTTCTGGCTGGCCAGACAGCTTACGCGATTGGGATATAAACAGACAAATGAAACATTCTTTGACACCCTTCGCATCAAACTTCCCGCACAAGTGACCTCACAAAAGCTTCAGACCATCGCACTAAGCAAGGGAGTCAATCTGCGCTATTTTAAAAACGGCGATGTAGGCATCAGTATAGACGAGACAACAACCTTGGCCGACATCAATCTGTTAGTCAACATTTTCGGTATCGCTGCAGAAGTTTCCACCCATGACGCAACTGAAATTCCAGACACAGCACCTGTCACCAAAGAGCTCCGCCGGCACACGTCTTTCCTCACACACGAAATTTTCAGGAAATATCATACGGAAACCGAAATGATGCGTTACATCAAGCGACTGGAGCGAAAAGATATTTCACTGACTCATTCAATGATTTCTCTCGGATCGTGCACCATGAAATTGAACGCAGCGGCCGAAATGCTTCCGCTCAGCAATCCAGCGTGGATGAATGTCCATCCGCTGGTGCCCAAAGAACAAGCGGAAGGCTATCAGACACTGATCCACAACTTGTCGGAACAGCTCAAGGCAATTACCGGATTCCCCGGCATCACATTCCAGCCCAACTCCGGAGCGGCAGGCGAATACACAGGCTTGCGAATCATACGCAGTTATCTGGAAAGCATCGGACAAGGGCACCGGCATCTCGTGCTGATTCCAGCTTCAGCCCATGGCACAAATCCGGCCTCAGCCGTACAGGCCGGATATGAACCTCTCACTTGCGCCTGTGATTCACATGGGAACGTAGATATCAATGACCTGAAAGCCAAGGCCGAAGCCAATAAAGACAATCTGGCCGCACTGATGATTACATATCCTTCCACCCACGGAATCTTTGAAGAAGACATCGCAGAAATATGTAACATCATTCATAAATGCGGCGCACAGGTTTACATGGACGGGGCGAATATGAATGCACAAGTAGGACTGACTAATCCGGCCGCTATCGGGGCCGACCTCTGCCATCTGAATCTGCATAAGACATTTGCCAGTCCGCACGGAGGAGGAGGACCGGGAGTGGGTCCGGTTTGCGTTTCTGAACACCTGATTCCTTTTCTTCCCGGACATGTATCTACCGGAGACGCGCAAAATGAGGTTGCAGCCGCACCTTACGGAAGTGCGGGCATTCTTCCTATCACTTATGGTTATATCTGCATGATGGGTGAAGAAGGATTACGCCATGCCACAGAAACAGCCATTTTAAACGCCAACTATCTGGCAGCTTGTCTAAAAGACACGTATGGTGTCGTTTATCAGGGCAAGAATGGTTTTGTCGGACACGAAATGATTCTAGAATGCCGGAAAATTCACGAGGAAAGCGGCATTTCCGAGAATGACATTTCTAAGCGTCTGATGGATTATGGTTACCATGCTCCCACTCTCTCATTCCCTGTCCACGGCACACTGATGATCGAACCCACCGAAAGTGAAAGTCTGGAAGAACTTGACCGGTTTGTACATGCCATGCAAAATATCTGGAATGAAATAGAAGAAATCAAGAACGGAGACGCTTCAAAAGAAGACAATGTGTTGGTAAATGCTCCCCATCCGGAATATGAGGCAGTGAGCAACAAGTGGCAACACATGTACAGCCGCGAGAAAGCTGTCTACCCGACAGAAGAAGTGCGCGAAAACAAATTCTGGATTAACGTGGCAAGAATTGACAACACACTGGGAGACCGAAAACTGATTCCTACACGCTATGGTTCATTTGAGTAATGCGACAAATCCAGGAAACATTTTAAAAGCAAAAACATCCATCGGCATGAATATTTGAAAGTTTTTATTTGTTTTCGCTTTATTATTGCTATATTTGCCAAAGCTATGAGCTTTCCGTTGACGGGTTGCAAGATACAGGTTGACAAAGTTCTGAATATAAACATACCCTGAACTGAACCGACACTATCTTGACAACCCGTCAACCGTCATTTGAAAGGCAAGCTTTCATCTAACAATGAAATATAACCGATAAAAAACCATGAAACACGAAGAGATGTATTTGCATCCGGAACTGGAAACTATGACCCGTCCGGAAATAGAAAAACTTCAACTGGAAAGACTGCAGCAAACCGTCCAACGGTGTATGCGCACTCCTTTCTATAAACAACGCTTCAACGAAATCGGATTGAAACCGGAAGATATCCGCTCGCTGGATGACTTGCAAAAAACACCTTTCACCACCAAACAAGACCTGCGTGACCATTATCCATTCGGACTATCGGCTGTTCCATTGGAAGAAGTGGTCCGTCTGCATTCGTCAAGTGGAACCACTGGAACTCCTACAGTCATTCTGCACACTCAGCGTGACCTGAATGAATGGGCAAATGCAGTAGCACGCTGCCTCTATATGGTAGGATTACGCAAAGGAGACATCTTCCAAAATTCATCAGGTTACGGAATGTTCACCGGCGGACTGGGATTCCAATACGGAGCGGAACGTCTGGGTATGCTTACCGTCCCCGCCGCAGCCGGCAACACCAAACGCCAAATCAAATTCATCACCGACTTCGGGACAACGGCTCTTCACGCTATTCCCAGTTATGCAGGAAGACTTTATGAAGTGATGGAAGAAATGGGGATTGACCCGCGCCGTGACACCAAACTACGCACATTGATTATCGGAGCCGAACCGCACTCCGACGAACAACGCCGACGAATAGAGAACATGCTGGGAGTAAAGGCTTACAACTCGTTCGGAATGTCGGAAATGTGCGGACCGGGGGTAGCCTTCGAATGTCCGGAACAAAACGGCCTGCATATTTGGGAAGACTACTACATTGTGGAAATCGTGGATCCGGAAACCCTGGAGCCTGTTCCGGAAGGTGAAGTGGGCGAACTCGTACTGACCACAATCAACCGGGAAGCCATGCCGCTCCTGCGCTACCGTACACGCGACCTGACCCGTATCCTTCCAGGTGACTGTCCGTGCGGACGCCACCACAAACGGCTGGACCGCATGAAAGGACGCAGTGACGACATGATGATTCTGAAGGGAGTGAACATCTTCCCGATCCAGATTGAAAACATCCTGATGCAGTTCAAGGAATTAGGGAACGAATATCTCATCACGCTGACCAACCTCGAAGCAAACGACCAAATGACCGTGGAGGTGGAACTCAATGACTTCACAGACGACTATGGGTTCCTGCAAAATCTGACCAAGGAAATCACCCGTCAGCTGAAAGACGAAATACTGATTACGCCACGCGTAAAACTCTTGCCGAAAGGCTCTCTCCCGAAGCAAGAAGGAAAAGCCGTACGCGTAAAAGATTTGAGAAAAACATTAATTTAGCAAACTAGTCTAACCTGAAATAAAACTCAACAAATATGATTGTACATCAATTGTCCGTTTTTGTAGAAAATAAATCGGGCACACTGCTGCAAGTGCTCGAATTGCTCAAGGAAGCTCACATCCAGCTGATAGCTTCCACCATTTCAGATACTGTCGAATACGGCATCTACCGAATCATCTGCTCCGAGCCCATGCGTGCCTACGAAACGCTGAAACAGGCAGGGATCTCCGCCAATCTCTCAGAGGTGTTCGCCATCATGCTCGACAACCAGCCCGGACGGGCAGCCGATGCCATACGCAGTTTCAGCGAAGCTGGAATCGGAATTTCCTACCTCTATTCGTTCCTGCTTTCAGGCAAAGGAATACTTGTATTCCGCACTGACAATCCGGAACTGACACGGGATGTCATATTAGAGAAAAAACTGAACTACATTGAAGAGAAACATCTGCTTGAAATGGCCTAACGGAAAGTGACATGCCTGTTGGTCATGAAATTTACCGCGCCATAGACGAACAATCCCAGAAACTGGGAAAAGTATTCATTGCAGTGAAACAGCTCGACCAGCATCAAAAGAAACAGGAATTGGGCACTGTAGGCCAACATAAAAGCACCGACAAAAAATAGCATCTGATGCCAGATGCTATTTTTTTTGCCATCTGCTTCCAAAGGAAATATCCAATATTTGCACCAGATGAAATTATGAATCTGTGCAATGAGATAAGCGATGATATTTGCCGTAATATAGCTCTCCCCCTCGATATGCATCAACAGCCACACCACTAAAGCCGTTATCAGTGCATTGAGCGTACCGACTACGGCAAAGCGGAAAATACGCACAGATTCTTTCATTCAACTATTGGTTACAAATTATTATACACTGCAGAATGACACAGGATTCATTCTTCCAATAAATCCTGCGACATGCTGCAGTGGAAAATCATGTCAATTCAAGAAAAGCCACGAACGCCTTATTCTTTAATGTCTACTTTCAGATGAAGCTCATCCAACTGCTTCTGGTCGAGACAACCCGGAGCATCCAGCATCACATCACGGCCCGAATTGTTTTTCGGGAAAGCGATGCAGTCGCGGATAGAATCCAGCCCTGCGAACAAAGACACCCAGCGGTCAAGCCCGTATGCCAAGCCTCCATGGGGCGGAGCACCGAATTTGAATGCATTCATCAAGAAGCCGAACTGCTCCTGTGCTTTTTCCGGAGTGAACCCCAAAATCTCAAACATCTTTTCCTGAAGAGCCGAATCATGAATACGGATGGAACCGCCGCCTACTTCCACACCATTCACCACCATGTCGTATGCATCGGCACGCACGGCTGCCGGATTCGTATCGAGCAAAGGTATATCCTCATCTTTAGGGTGAGTGAACGGATGGTGCATCGCCATCAACCGGCCTTCTTCCTCGCTCCACTCGAACATCGGGAAATCAACGACCCACAGACAAGCGAATTTGTTCTTGTCGCGCAAACCGAGCTGGTTGCCCATTTCCAGACGCAACTCACACAATTGCTTGCGTGTCTTCATGGCATCGTCACCGCTCAGAATCAGAATCAGGTCGCCCGGCTTCGCACCAAACGCCTCTTTCATCTTCTGAAGTACCTCCTGACTATAAAATTTGTCGACACTTGATTTCACTGTACCGTCGGCTTCAACACGGGCATAAACCATTCCCTTGGCTCCAATCTGCGGACGTTTCACAAACTCGGTCAGATGGTCAAGCTGCTTGCGGGTATAATGAGCCGCACCCTCGGCACAGATACCGCCGATATAAGCCGCATTGTCGAAAACGGAGAAACCGTAACCTTTCATCACGTCCATCAGCTCCACAAACTTCATGCCGAAACGCAAGTCGGGCTTGTCGCTGCCATAATATTTCATGGCATCCGCCCACGGCATTCGAAGGAACGGTTCATCCAACTCCACGCCACGAAGCTCCTTGAACAAATGTTTCGCCATTCCCTCAAACATCTGGATGATATCCTCCTGCTCCACAAAACTCATCTCGCAATCAATCTGTGTAAATTCCGGCTGGCGGTCCGCCCGCAGGTCTTCATCGCGGAAGCACTTTACAATCTGGAAATAACGGTCGAAACCAGACACCATCAGCAATTGCTTCAAAGTCTGCGGAGACTGGGGCAACGCATAAAACTGCCCCGGATTCATGCGTGAGGGAACCACAAAGTCGCGCGCGCCCTCAGGGGTGGAACCGATCAGCATCGGAGTCTCCACCTCCAGGAATCCCTTGCTGTCAAGATAGCGGCGCACTTCCATGGTCATCCGGTGACGAAGTTCCAGATTCTTGCGGAC
Source organism: uncultured Bacteroides sp. (assembly GCA_949289295.1). Classification (GTDB taxonomy): domain Bacteria; phylum Bacteroidota; class Bacteroidia; order Bacteroidales; family Bacteroidaceae; genus Phocaeicola. The sequence continues at coordinate 16,987 of CASENM010000033.1, read as the reverse complement.
AGCGGAACGGCGCAGGTCCAGATAGCGGTACTTCATCCGGAGGTCATCGCCACCGTCCGTATTGTCTTCAATAGTAAAAGGAGGGGTTTGTGCCGCATTCAGGACGTTCAACTCCGACACTATGATTTCGATTTCACCGGTTGGGATATTGGCGTTCTTGCTGGAGCGCTCACTGACTGTCCCTTTTGCCTGAATCACATATTCACGACCCAGATGGTTGGCCTGCTCGCAAAGCTCGGCATTTACATCCGTGTTGAACACCAGCTGAGTAATCCCGTAACGGTCACGGAGGTCAACAAAAGTCATCCCTCCCATCTTGCGCGAGCGCTGCACCCATCCGGCCAACGTCACGCTCTTGCCTGCATCGGCGAGCCTCAACTCGCCGCAAGTATGAGTTCTGAACATATTTCCTAATGTTAGTTTTTTAATTCTTTTGACCGACAAAGGTAGCATCATTTTTTGATTTATGCAATAATTTCACAACCGGATAAACGGCCCATGAAAAAACGCCTCGGCGTTTCAAACAAAACAACGGGACGTTTAAGGCAAAACGCCGAAGCGTTTTGCCGGAACCAGAAAAGCCATCCATTCAACGCACCTTCACCAATTCATAATGTCTGCTTCCCAACCCTATCTTTTCCGCATGAGCCAGACATGTCTTATATTCCGTATTGGGATTCGTATTGTCGAAATGGTCATGACGGTCACAGAAATGAGGACGGGCCATTTCATCCGTCAGCTGACTGTCAGGCAACGGTGTCTGCTTCAGACAAGCATCCACGCAAGCTTGGTCAAGTGCCAGCGGATCAGACGAAGCGAACATCCCTACGTCAGGAATGATAGACGCATCATTCCCCGAATGGCAGTCGCAAGTAGGCGAGACGTCACACACGAGTGAAATATGGAAATTGGGACGACCGTCGACCACGGCCTTGGTATATTCCGCCATCCTGCAGTTCAGTTCCCTGACCGCCGCATTCTGGGCAAAGTCGATGGCATCAAAATTACATGCTCCGATACATCGTCCGCACCCCACACATTTCTCCTCATTGACCGTCATTTTCTTGCGTTCCTCATCAAAAACCAGTCCGTCGTTTGCACATTCACGCATACACCTCTTGCAGCCGCGGCAGGTATTCTCGTCTATAATCGGTTTGCCGTTACAGTGCTGGTCCTTTTTACCGGCTCTGGAACCGCATCCCATGCCTATATTTTTGATTGTACCCCCGAAGCCGGTCATTTCATGCCCTTTGAAATGAGTCAACGAAATGAATATATCGGCATCCATCACCGCACGACCTATTCTTGCCTCCTTCACATATTCACCTCCCGCTACAGGCACCGCAATGTCATCCGTACCTTTCAGGCCGTCACCGATGATGACCGGACACCCCACCGTCAGCGGAGTGAAGCCGTTTTCCCACGCACAATACAAATGCTCGATGGCATTCTTCCGGCTTCCGGGATAAAGCGTATTGCAATCCGTCAGAAACGGCTTTCCGCCGCACGCTTTCACCACATCAACTACAGCCCGCGCGTAATTGGGGCGGAGGAAACTCATATTCCCCAGTTCCCCGAAATGCATCTTGACAGCCACAAATTTCCCGTCCATGTCCATCCGGTCTATACCGGCAGCCCTCACCAGCCGCTTCAGCTTGTCAGCCGGCCCTTCATCGGGCTTACAACGGAAATCCGTAAAAAATACTTTCGAAGTCTTTTCTTCATTCATAACCATACGCTCCTTTCTTATTTTGAGCAAAAATAGCGATAAAATGACATTTATCCGCTGCCATCCATAAAAATATCCTGCCATTGCACTAAAAGATAAATAAAAAGACATATTTTTGTCATGCTTTTTCCAAATCAGCAGGAAAAGAATATTTTTAGTTTAAACATAAAACCAAAGTTATGGCAACAGAACATGTAAAATGTCTGATTATCGGATCAGGACCTGCCGGGTATACAGCCGCCATCTATACCGGGCGTGCAAATCTTTCCCCCGTAGTCTATGAAGGCATACAACCGGGCGGACAACTGACCATCACCACAGAAGTGGAGAATTTCCCCGGCTATCCGGAAGGAGTGACGGGACCGGTGCTCATGGATGACCTCCGCCGGCAGGCTGAGCGTTTCGGAGCGGACATACGCGGAGGGATTGTCACAAAAGCGAATCTCAGTAAGGCACCCTACTCCTTCGTCATTGATGAAGAAAAAGAAATCACGGCCGACACAGTCATCATCTCTACCGGCGCCACCGCCAAATATCTGGGCCTTGAAGATGAAAAAAAATATGCGGGAATGGGTGTCAGTGCCTGTGCCACCTGCGACGGATTCTTCTACCGCAAGAAAACCGTAGCCGTAGTAGGAGGCGGCGATACTGCCTGCGAAGAGGCCATCTACCTGGCCGGACTGGCAAGCAAAGTGTTTCTGGTAGTGCGGAAACCGTATCTCCGCGCTTCAAAAATCATGCAGGAACGTGTGATGAACCACCCGAACATTACTGTACTTTTCGAGCATAATGCGACAGGTCTCTACGGCGAAAACGGCGTAGAAGGGATGCATGTGGTAAAACGCATGGGCGAAAGCGACGAGGAACGTTACGACATACCCATCGACGGATTCTTTCTCGCAATCGGACACAAGCCCAATTCCGAAATATTCAAGCCGTGGGTAAAGACTGACGAAACCGGATACATCATTACCGAGCCGGACACTCCGCGCACAGGCATACCGGGAGTGTATGCGGCCGGCGACGTAGCCGATCCCCACTACCGACAGGCCGTCACGGCAGCCGGAAGCGGATGCAAGGCTGCCATCGAAGCCGAACGATATTTGTCGGCTCAAGGAATGCTGTAATCATTCCAACCGGCAAACAGCAAACTTGTACAAAACAAATCAATATTTATATACCAAGACGGACATGAAAAACTTTTTTAGAAAAACATGTATTGCAATTCTCCTCATGGGAAGTGCAACCCTGGCATTTGCCCAACAGCAGATGCCCCCTATTCCGGTCGACCCGAACGTACGCATCGGAAAGCTCGACAACGGACTCACCTATTATATCCGCCACAACGGACTTCCGGAAAATCAGGCCGACTTCTACATTGCCCAGAAAGTGGGTTCAATCCTTGAAGAAGACAACCAACGTGGTCTGGCACACTTCCTCGAGCACATGTGCTTCAACGGCACTACCAATTTCCCGGGCAACCTGCTCCGCGAATATCTGGAAAAGAATGGAGTAAAATTCGGAGCCAACCTCAATGCGTACACTTCTGTCGATGAAACGGTATACAACATCACAAACGTCCCGGTACGCGAAGGACTCGTAGACTCCTGCCTGCTCATCTTGCACGACTGGGCGAACGACCTGACACTCGACCCGAAAGAAATCGACAAGGAACGTGGTGTCATCCATGAAGAATGGCGCACACGGACCGGAGCCATGATGCGCATGTACGAGAAAGTGTTCCCCATCATCTACAAAGACAGCAAGTACGCTTACCGTCTGCCTATCGGCACCATGGAGGTAGTGGACAATTTCCCCTATCAGGCATTGCGCGACTATTATGAAAAATGGTATCGTCCTGACCAGCAGGGAATCATCGTGGTAGGTGACATAGACGTGGATCAGATTGAACAGAAAATCAAGAAAATTTTCTCCCCCATCGAAATGCCTGCCGATGCTGCAAAACGCGAATACTTCCCCGTTCCTGACAACGAGGAGCCGATTGTAGCCATCGCCAAGGACAAAGAGCAACAAGTGCCCATCATCTATCTTTTCCACAAACATGACGCCATCCCCAATGACCAGAAAAGTAATATGGGGTATTTGGCAGTCCACTACATGAAGTCAATGATTGAAAGCATGCTCAACGCCCGTCTGAACGAACTGACCCAACAGGCCAATCCTCCTTTCATCCAGGCAGCCGCCGGTGACGGAGATTTTCTGATGGCCAAGACGAAATCGGCGTTCATCGGACTGGCCGTAGCGAAAGAAGACGGCATCCTCATTTCGACAGAAGCATTGATGGAAGAAATTGAACGTGTACGCCAGTTCGGATTCACAGCCAGCGAATACGCCCGTGCCAGAGCAGACTACCTGAGACAACTTGAAGTAGCCTACAACGAACGGGACAAACAGAAAACAGACGCATACGTACAGGAATACGTAAGAAACTTCATCGACAACGAACCGATTCCGGGTATCGAAAATGAATATGCCATCATGAACCAGTTAGCTCCCAATATTCCGGTGGAAGTGGTCAACGAATTCATGAAACAGCTTATTCTGGAGAACAACATTGTACTCAGCGTGTTCTGTCCTGAAAAAGACGGTATGAAATATCCGACTGAGGCCGAACTGAAAGGAATTATCGACAAGGTACGTACCGAAAAGCTCGAACCGTATGTGGACAAAGTGTCCGACGAACCCCTGATGAAAGAAAAGCCGCAGGCCGGAAAAGTGGTGAAAACAGAACAAGGACAGTTCGGCACTACCATCCTGACACTGAACAACGGAGTACGCGTCATCATAAAAACGACTGATTTCAAGGCTGACGAAATCCGCATGAAAGCTTATAGCCCGGGAGGGAATTCATTGTTCAAAGACAGCGACGTACTCCAGTTCGCTATGCTTAATGACATAGTGTCAGTAGGCGGTCTGGGCAATTTCAGCAGTGTAGACCTCGACAAAGTACTTGCCGGAAAAGTAGCATCGGCCAATGCCTACGTAGAAACGTTCACGGAAGGACTGTCAGGCGGATGCTCACCGAAAGACCTGGAGACTATGCTCCAGCTCACCTACCTGCGCTTCACCGCCCCCCGCATGGATCAGGAGGCCTACACTTCATTCATCCAGCGCAACAAGGCCGCTTTGAGCAACCAGGAAGCCAATCCGATGTCCGCGTTCAGCGACACGCTGAGAGTGGCCCTCTACAACAACCATCCGCGCGCCATCGACATCCAGGCTGAAATGCTCGACAAGATCGACTACAACAAGGTCATTTCGCTTTACAAAGACCGTTTCGCTGATGCAGGTGACTTCACATTCATTCTGGTAGGAAACATCGACATGGCCGCAGCTACTCCGCTCATCGAACAATATCTGGGAAGTCTGCCTGCCATCAAACGCCAGGAGAATTTCCGTGACACGAATATGGACATTCGCCCGGGAATCTACCAGAATGACTTCACCCGGACGATGGAAACGCCTAAGGCCAGCGTGATACTTATAAACAGCGGCAAATGTCCATACACCCAGAGAAACAAGATCCTGATGAGTATGACCGACCAGTTACTCGACATCCTCTACACCCAAACCGTCCGTGAAGAAGCCGGAGGCACATACGGCGTAAGCAGCTATGGCTCTCTGAGCAAATATCCCGATGAGGAAGCCGTACTCCAAATCTATTTCGACACCGATCCGGAACGCCGTGCCGACATGGTGAAACTGATAAAAAAAGGCATCAATGACTTCATTGCCCAAGGTCCGAAAGAAGAAGACCTGAACAAAGTGAAAGAATACATGCTCAAGACTCATCAGGAGAATCTGAAGGAGAACGGCTACTGGACAAACATGATCCAGGAATATTACTGGGACGGCCTTGACATGAACACCGGATATGAGGATACAGTGAAGAACATTACCGTTGCCGACCTGAAAGCCTTTGCCAAGGCATTCTTCGGCCAGAACAACCAGATTGAAGTCAGCATGAGTTCACCCTCGCAAAAATAAGGAACATGCTACTGAAAACAATCCGACATAACCAACACCTGGCAGAGCGGCGAAGTCCGATTTACGACAAAAACCGCTACGCCAAGGTCTTGGTTTATCTGTTTGCCGCATTTTGGGCAGCATACCTCATCTTTATCGGGGTATCGCTGTCCATTGCGTTTAAAGAGGTATCATATCTCGAAGCCTATGATTTGCTGAACTGCGGACTGCCCATATTCCTGTTCTTTGATTTTCTCATCAAGTTCATGCTTCCGCTACCCTCTCAAGAGATCAAACCTTATTTGCTCCTTCCCATCCCGAAACAGAAGCTCATGAACGTGCTGCTTCTGCAAACAGGGCTGAAACTGTTCAACCTGTTCTGGCTTTTCCTTTTTGTTCCATTCGGAATCATGACCGTCACCCGGTTCTACGGCATCGGCGGAGTCGTGGGATATGCGCTCGGAATATGGCTGATGATGGTGATGAACGCTTATTGGTCTGTGATGGTACGCACACTCATACGTGCTCACATTCTCTGGATACTCCTGCCTGTCACGTTCTATGGAGGGCTTCTTGCGCTTGAGCTCTTTGCCGATGGCATGGTGAGCGACACAAGCATGTGGATCGGCGACGGAATGATCCGCTGGAATCTGCTGACGTATCTGTCCTTGCTCACGGCAATAGCTGTTCTCTGGTACTTGAACAGCCGTATCCAACACGAGGCCATCTATAACGAGCTTTCACGCAAACAAGACACCCGCCTGAAACATGTGAGCCAATACGGATGGATGGACAAGTTCGGAGAGACCGGCGAATACATGCGTCTGGAGCTGAAACTCATTTTCCGCAACAAAGCGACAAGCGCCAACTTCAAGACACTTACAGTATGTATCCTGCTGTTCGCGGTCATGCTGTTCGGAATGGTTCACGGAGACTTGTTTGCCGAATCACCGTTCATCATTTATTTCTATTGCGTCTACTGCTACTGTTCTTACGGTGTAGCCATCCTCTCGCGCGTCATGGCTTACGAAGGGAACTATCTTGACGGAATCATGGCCCGCAAAGGCTCACTTTATAACCTGCTGAAAGGGAAATATTACCTGCACTGCCTGTTGCTGGTCATCCCGTTGGTCTGCCTGTTGCCTTCCTGCATCTGGAGCAACCTTCCTTTCATTTATGTGGCCGGCCAGTTTTTCTTCACGGCAGGAATCACACTGCCCATGCTGATGTGTCTGGCCATGTTCAACGACAAGACTGCTCCGCTGACAGCTTCCCTATGGGGAAAAGGACAATGGAATTCCGCATACCAGTCGGTAACAGTAGTCGCAGCTTTGTTCCTCCCTATTCTACTGTGCAAAGGCCTGACAATCATTGTAGGTGAAGTGACCGGCAACTGGATTTGTCTCGCTGTCGGTCTTGCGGGAATACTCCTCCAACCGGTTTGGCTCGGAGCTATCTACCGCCAGATTATGAAAAAACGCTACAGAATCATGGAGAGTTTGAGAGAAACGAAGTGAAATATATAAACAAACAGTTACTTAAACAAACATGAAAATACAGATAGAACAACTGAGAAAATGCTACGGAAAGAAAGTCGCCGTCAATATTTCTGAATATCAGATAGCGGAAGGCGAAATGTTAGGACTGGTCGGCAACAACGGGGCCGGAAAAACCACCCTTTTCCGCCTGACCCTCGACTTGCTGAAAGCAGATAACGGACATGTACTGATTGACGGAACCGATGTCAGCAAGGACGAATCGTGGAAAGAGACAGTAGGTGCCTACATGGACGAGAGTTTTCTTATCGACTACCTGACTCCCGATGAATACTTCCAATTCATCGGCAAGGCTTACGGGCTTGACAAAGCTACTGTAGACGAACGTGTAGGACGCTTTGACCGGTTCATGAACGGAGAAGTGAAGGGACAGAAAACCTACATACGTAACCTCTCGGCAGGAAACAAGCAGAAAGTCGGCATCATCGGGGCCATGCTCCATAACCCGTCCCTGCTCATCCTTGACGAGCCGTTCAATTTCCTTGACCCCACCTCACAGTCCGCGCTCAAGTTCCTGCTTAAGGAATATAACCAGACTACAGGGGCCACCGTCCTGGTTTCCAGCCACAACCTGTTGCATACCATCGAAATCAGCTCACGCATTGCCTTGCTGGAACATGGAGTGATTATCCGCGACCTGCCCAACGAAAATCGTGCTGCAGAGAAAGAGCTTGAAAGCTATTTTGAATGGAAAGAAGGGATTGGAGAGCCTGAAAAAGAAAACTGATTTTCTCTAAATAGTCTAAACAACAGCGCAACACAAACAGATTTTCTCTACATTTGTTTCAACGAAAACGGGTTGAATGAATATGTACAGAAAATGTGATTACGCCAAATACATCTTATTCGCAATCGTGGTACTGACATTGTCCTCATGCAAGACAACAGTACCACGATTGGATTATCAGGACCTTGCCCATGCGGCTATCAGCCTCGACATGGACATCGATCTTAACGACAACCACCAACTTTACATCGAATCGGCAAAATGGATAGGAGTTCCCTACCGCTATGGAGGGAGTTCTCTGCAGGGAGTTGACTGCTCCGGCCTCACCTGTGCCATTTACAAGAAAGTCTATCACAAGAAACTTAAAAGGAATTCAGAAGAGCAGCGTACGGACAACTGCAGCCGGGTGGCCAAACGCAACCTGCGTGAAGGAGATCTTGTATTCTTCCACAACGGCCGACGCAAAAGGAAAGCCAACCATGTGGGCATTTATCTGAAACAGGGACGGTTCATCCATGCCAGCTCCAACCAAGGAGTTGTCGTAAGCAGTCTGAACGAACCATACTACGAGAAATGTTGGATGCAGGGAGGCAGAGTAAAGAAACACGAATGAAAAGGCCCATTTTCCATATACATCAGTTCCGGGTAACAGTCTCCGCACTGTATTGTCTGACAGGGATATTGCCTTTCCACGCACAGGAGCAGAAAGAGGAGGAAGAAATACATCTCAACATGGACGCGGTAAAGATGATACAGTTCGACTTCAACGGCACTCCTGAGGCGGCCCCAAAAGAAGCGCCCTTATCAAAAAAATGGATGGAATTCAAGGATATTACAGGTATGCCGCGCAATATGATTGACACCACTATCCTCTGGAAACCGACAGGATATTTCCGCTTTGAGCCATATACTATCTGGACCAAATATGGAGAGAATCCTGTTTACGACAAACTGGTGTCCGGCCGTCCGAAAAAACAGGAGATTTCATGGACACTCAACCCGTTTGCAAACTACAAGGAGGACAGGAAAAACATCCCTCCCTCGCCGGGAAGAGCCTATGAACGGGCGACGGGAAAAGCAGGAGGACCGCTCGGCGCGGGAGCCGTAATAGATGGGCTTGACTTCATCGGATTCATGTACAACAACTTTACCCGACGCGGGCGCATGCTGGCCCACAACCGCAAACATGCCAACGCCTGGAAAACTTACAAGGACTATGAGCCGACTCTGGAAGACAGCCTGAAAGTGCCCAACTTCTATCCGAAGCTGGTATTCCCGGTCAGTGCCACAGCCGAGACAGACAGTACAGGACACCACACCTCGACCGACACATTGCCGCCAAGAAACACCCCGGCGGATACCCTTCTGCCACAAAAGGCAAAAGACAAAAAAAAGCCTTCACATCCGGAGAGTGAAGGCAACCTGTATGAATACATCCGCCGCAAGCAGACGGAAGATTCCATCCGTCATCAGAAAGACATCCTCAAAAAAGACAGGATGCGCACCAATCCCTACGACTTGCAACGACAGGTGCGCCGGCTGCGCGAGATGAGCGACTGACATCCGTCATTTCTTGAACACGAAATAGACGGCAAGTACCAGGCAGACGAAAGCGGCCAGATGATTCCACTTCAGCTCAAGTTTGAAGGCAATCATCGAGAACACTGTAAACACGGCCAGCGTGATTACTTCCTGAATCACCTTCAACTGCATGATATCGAACGGCCCTCCGCTGTCTTTGAATCCCAGCCGGTTGGCAGGGACCTGCAGGCAATACTCAAAAAACGCGATTGCCCAACTGAAACCAATGACACCGATCAGCGGCAAGGCCGCAAACCAACTGAACTCCTCACGCATCTTCAGATGCCCGTACCAGGCGAATGTCATGAAAATGTTGGAGAACACCAATAAAATTACAGCATAAATACCATGTAACCACATAGCTATCAATGAATATTAATAATTAAGAATTTGCAACGAAAAATCACGAATCATACCCCGTCAATCCGTTCCGGCAGCAAATCCGCCTGAACATTCCCCATACTTCCCCAAAGGCTGTAACGGGCTTCAGGATTCATCGACTCCAACTTCCTGAGAATCTCCTTCATACCCGAACGGTGGGAATCATGCTCATACGGACAATTCTTTATCTGCTTGCGGTAACCCTTCAGTTCCGCCAATTCTCTCAAGTCGGCTTCATGTACCAGACACATCGGACGGATGACCGTCATGTCAAACTTCCGCATCACCAGCCGTGGGGGCATCGTGCTGAAAGCCCCTTGGAACGTCATGTTCATAAGCAAAGTTTCCAATATGTCATCCATGTGATGGCCCAACGCAATCTTGTTACACCCATGAGCCTTGGCCAGCGTAAAAAGTGCCTTCCGCCGGTTCCACGAGCACAAGAAGCAGGGAGATTTCCGGGTGTCCGTCGACGGATCGAACGAAGTTTCCTCACATACAAAAGGCACTCCACGCTCCTCCGCAAACTGTTTCAAATATTCAATGTCCGACTCGTAAGCGATATTTGCCATCACTACATGTGCCGCCACCACCGAGAAGCGCGGCTTATAAATGCGTGAACGCTCCGCCAACAGTTCCAACAGAGCCAGCGAATCTTTTCCTCCCGACAATCCGACCAGAATTCTGTCGCCGTCATCAATCAGGCCATATTGGCATATACCTTTGGCAAACCGTGTACGGACGCGTTTCATCAATTTCGTTTCAAATGTCTGCTTTTCCATCATCCAACCAACAAAAACGGCTATCCGTCACCACCGGTTTCCGCCTGTTCCGGCAAAACGCCGAAACGTCTTTACTGAAACCGGGACTAAAACAGGCGACAGACACCTTCATTTCTATTAAAAACCGGCGCAAAATTACATCAAAAGAATCATTTCATGAAAAATTCCGGAAAATAGAATGAAGAAAAAAGCAGTCATCCCAAAGAAAGATTGTATATTTGAATCAGATTAACAGAAAACCACCGGATATGACAATGACAAGATACAAACTGACACTGCTTGCCCTCTGCTGTTGCGGAGGTGCATTCTCGCAAACGCTCACACAAGCCAAGAAATGGTTTGCCGACGGTGAATTTGAAAAAGCCAAACCGGTATTCGAACGGCTGGTAAAACAAGCCCCGTCAAATGCAGGCTATAATTACTGGTATGGAGCCTGCTGCTATGAAACCGGCGAACTGGACAAGTCTGTGCCTTATCTGGAAAAAAGTGCAGCACGAAAATACATCGACGGCTATCTTTATCTGAGCAAAGCTTACTACGACCTTTACCGCTTCGACGAGGCCATCGAAAATCTGGAAGAACATATCTACTGGCTGGAACAAAAAAAACGAGACACATCAGCCATAGAGGGACTGATGAAAAAATACCGTATGGGCGCGCGCATGATCCGTGGTGTGGAAAACGTGACAGTAATCGACAGTTTCGTGGTCGACAAGGAACATTTTCTACACGCATACAAACTGAGCCAGTCTGCAGGACAAATCAGCATGCCGGGCAATGAATCCGGAACCCACTTCACCAACGAATGGGGCGACAAAACAATCTTCGCACAGACAGGCAACGACGGGAAAAGCCATCTGTACTCGCGAGTGAAATTAGGGAAACAATGGAGCAGCCCCCAACCCCTTACCGGAGTGGACGACGGCACATGCAACCAGAATTATCCTTTCATGAACTCTGACGGCATTACACTTTATTTCGCCTCAGACGGCGAAGAAAGTATGGGAGGATATGATATTTTCATCACCCGCTATGACTCGGAAGACGGAAGTTATCTGAAGGCTGACAACATCGGCTTTCCGTTCAACTCCCCGTATAACGATTATATGTATGCGATTGACGACTTCAACCAATTGGGCTGGTTCGCCTCCGACCGCTTCCAACCCGAAGGGAAAGTATGCGTGTACGTATTTGTCCCCAATGACTCGCAAGTAGTATACGACTATGAGAATACCAACGCCGGTCAGTTACGGAATCTGGCCAGACTGGCAGAAATCAAAGCGACCTGGAGTGACCCGATCAAACTCCGCAGCGGCAAGCAACACCTGGCACAGGTATTGTATGGACACGAACAGGAGCAGGACAAGGGAGAATTTGAATTTGTGGTCAACGACAATTCCATATACCACCAACTGACCGATTTCCGTTCGGCCGAAGCACAAAAACTTTTCAAGTCTCTGCTGCAAAAACAGAAAGATCTGGAAGCACTGGAAAAATCGCTTGCCGACATACGTTCCAGCTATGCGCAGACGGCCAACCGAGCTGTAAAAGAACGACTGGCTCCCGGCATTCTCGACAAAGAGAGACGGGTAAACGAACTTTATGCAGAAATAGACGAACTGACGCTTCTGATCCGAAATACAGAAATAAAGACTTTGAAACGCCTATAACACACTATCCGCCATGTCAACACTCATCATTGCAGCATTCATCGCAGGCGGGCTGATATTGTTCGCCATAGAAGTTTTCCTGATTCCAGGTATCAGCATAGCCGGAATCGGTGCGGCACTCTGCATCCTCTACGCTATCTTCTATGCATTCGCATACGTAGGAATGGCGGCAGGATGGATAACCGTATGTGCGGCCGCAGCCGGCATCGCTCTCGTAACCGCTTGGTTCATGCGTTCAAAAACAGTCGACCGTCTGGCTCTGAAAAAAACACTCGATTACAGACCCGAGCCCTTGAAAGGTCTTGACTTGAAACCCGGCGACAAAGGGACGGCAATCACCCGCCTTACCCTTATCGGCAACGCCGATTTCAACGGCAATCTAGTGGAAGTACAGTCGGCTGACGGATTCATCGATGAAAAGACACCGATAGAAATCGTCCGCATCGACAAAGGTACCGTTTATGTAAAGTCTATTCAATAATCTTTAAAACTTGAATCATTATGATTACCTACGGTTTTTTACCACTCGTTTTCATCGCCATAGGAGCCATCATCCTGCTGGCCATATTCTTTCATTATGTCCCGTTCTTTCTCTGGCTGTCAGCGAAAGTGTCCGGCGTTCATGTGTCGCTTGTACAATTGTTTCTGATGCGTATCCGTAACGTGCCGCCGCATGTCATCGTGCCGGCCATGATCGAAGCCCACAAGGCCGGACTGCGCAGCATTACCCGCGACGAACTGGAAGCACACTATATGGCAGGAGGGCATGTGGAGAAGGTGGTGCACGCCCTTGTATCGGCATCGAAAGCCAACATCGAACTTTCTTTTCAGATGGCCACGGGTATCGACCTGGCAGGACGGGATGTGTTCGAAGCCGTACAAATGTCAGTCAATCCGAAAGTGATTGATACGCCTCCGGTGACCGCCGTAGCGAAAGACGGCATCCAGCTCATCGCCAAAGCCCGTGTGACTGTCCGCGCCAATATCCGCCAACTGGTGGGAGGAGCAGGCGAGGATACAGTACTGGCCCGTGTAGGCGAAGGCATCGTCTCCTCCATCGGATCATCGGAAAACCACAAGTCAGTGCTCGAAAACCCGGACTCCATCTCCAAGCTCGTGCTCCGCAAGGGACTCGATGCCGGAACCGCTTTCGAGATTCTCTCCATTGACATCGCCGACATCGACATAGGCCGCAACATCGGAGCCTCCCTGCAGATTGACCAAGCGAATGCCGACAAAAACATCGCCCAAGCGAAAGCGGAGGAACGCCGCGCCATGGCCGTGGCACTGGAACAGGAAATGAAGGCCAAGGCGGAAGAAGCCCGTGCCAACGTAATCCAAGCGGAAGCGGAAGTGCCGAAAGCAATGGCAGACGCTTTCCGCAGCGGAAACCTCGGTATCATGGACTATTACCGGATGAAGAACATCCAGGCCGACACAGAGATGCGCAACAGCATCGCACGCCCTGACGAACATCCGGCCGGCCACAACCCGATAGGCAAATAATCAATCTCCAGTAAAAAAACGAAACGACATGCAAACGAAACACTATTTTCCACCTTCCGAACTGATCATCAATGAGGACGGTTCCATATTCCATCTTCATGTCCGCCCTGAGCAACTGGCGGACAAAGTGATTCTGGTTGGTGATCCGGGCCGTGTGGATCTGATCACGTCTTACTTTGACTCAAAGGAATGTGACGTACAAAGCCGCGAGTTCCATACCGCAACGGGAACCTATAAAGGCAAACGGATTACTGTAGTCTCTACGGGAATCGGATGCGACAACGTCGACATCGTGATGAACGAACTGGACGCATTGGCCAACATTGACTTTCAATCCCGTAAGGAGAAAGACACTCTCCGCCAACTGGAACTGGTGCGCATAGGCACCTGCGGAGGATTGCAGCACGACACCCCGGCAGGCACCTTTATCTGCTCGGAAATCTCCATAGGCATGGACGGCCTGCTCAACTTCTACGAAGGACGTAACGCCGTTTGTGACCTTCCGCTGGAACGTGCACTGCTGAACCATCTGGGATGGAGCGGCAATCTCTGCTCACCGGCCCTCTATGCCGTACATGCCGACCATGAGCTGGTGGAACGGATCGCAAAAACCGACATGGTGCGAGGTATGACCGTAGCCTGCGGCGGCTTCTTCGGTCCACAAGGCAGACGTCTGCGCATCCCACTCGCCGACCCTCATCAGAATGAGAAAATCGAAAAATTTGAATACCAAGGCAAACGGATAACCAACTACGAGATGGAAAGTTCCGCACTGGCCGGCCTTTCACTCCTGCTCGGTCACAAAGCGACCACCGTATGCATGGTCATCGCCAACCGCGTGAAACAGGAAGCCGACACAAGTTATAAAGCCCAAATCGGCGACCTCATCCAATTGGTACTCGACCGAATCTGATTTCTTTAACACAGGCCCCACAGATTTCCTCAAAGTGAATAAGAAAGACTGCGAAAGGAAATCCGTGGGAACTTGTGTACCGATAAAACAATAAAATGGAAGCAAGTTTCATACAAACCCACATTACAGACAAGACAACACGCTACCAAACATTTCTCAAGCAGTTTGTCCCACTCATCGAAGGCGAGAAACACGAAGTAAGTGTACTGGCCAATACCTGTGCTGCACTGAAAGAAGCGTTCGGCTTTTTCTGGGTCGGATTTTATCTGGTGGAGAATGACAACCTTATTCTAGGACCTTTTCAAGGAAGCGTGGCCTGCTACAGCATCCGGAAAGGACGCGGTGTATGCGGTACGGCATGGGCAGAAGCCCGCACTGTGGTGGTGCCTGATGTCGACCAATTTCCCGGACATATTGCCTGCAGTTCCCTTTCCCGTTCTGAGATTGTGGTCCCCCTCATCGCCCACGGTAAAGTGAAAGGCGTGCTCGACATCGACTCCGACCAGCTGGATACATTCGACGATACAGACAAAGAATATCTGGAAGAGATTGTCCGGATTCTGATTGACGAACTATACAATTAAAACATCAAAAAGACACAAAATGAACATCAAACAAGATACTATCTGTGCCATCGCCACCGCTCAAGGAGGTGCCATCGGAACTATCCGTGTATCAGGACCGGATGCAATCGCTATTACTGACCGCATCTTCACCCCTGCAGGCGACTCCTCCACTCCACTGGCCGGACGCAATCCCTATACCCTTACCTTCGGTTACATAAAGAACGATGAAGGGGAAATTATTGACGAAGTACTGGTCAGTCTTTTCCGCGCACCCCACTCCTATACGGGCGAGGACTCCACCGAAATTTCCTGCCACGGTTCTGCATATATTCTCCAACAGGTGATGCAACTCCTTATCCATCATGGATGTCGTGCTGCCGGACCGGGAGAATACACACAGCGTGCTTTCCTGAATGGGAAAATGGATCTGAGCCAGGCAGAAGCCGTGGCCGACCTTATCGCATCGACCTCAGCGGCTACCCATCGTCTGGCCATGAACCAGATGCGGGGTGGATTCAGTCGGGAACTGGGCAAACTGCGCGACCAGCTCCTTCATCTCACCTCGCTCATGGAACTGGAACTGGACTTCAGCGACCATGAGGAACTGGAATTTGCCGACCGCTCAGAGTTGCAGGCTATTGCCTCACAAATTAAAGGCCTCATCACACGTCTGGTAAATTCATTCAGTACCGGGAATGCCATCAAGAACGGTATTCCTGTAGCCATCATCGGCGAGACTAACGCAGGTAAATCTACCCTGCTCAACGCACTTGTAGGTGAGGACAAGGCCATAGTAAGCAACATCCACGGCACCACGCGCGACGTGATTGAAGACACGATGAACATCCGCGGAATCACTTTCCGCTTTATCGACACAGCCGGAATCCGTGAAACGTATGACACCATCGAGGCTATGGGTATCGAGCGAAGCTTCAAAGCATTGGAGCAGGCGCAAATTGTCATCCTGATGTTTGATCTTGAACGTTCCGCCGACGATTTCCGTCTTTTTTACGAGAAAATCTGTTCCCGCCTCACGCATAAGCAGATTATCCTGGCCATGAACAAATGTGACACAGCCGCATACGTTCCCCAAACCCTGCCTGATTTTATCAAGAAAACCCCAGACACAGACTGGCATACAATAGCCATATCGGCCAAGCAACAGCTTCACGTCGACCGACTCCAGTCACTCCTAGCCGACCTTGCCCACTTACCGGATATTCAGCAAGGTGATGTAATCGTGACGAACATCCGTCACTACGAAGCCCTCACCCACGCCCTCGACTCCATCCGCCGCGTCCAGGCCGGGTTGGCAACCAACCTATCCGGTGATTTCATTTCCCAAGATCTCCGTGAATGCATCTTCTACTTGTCAGATATAGTAGGAGAAGTTACCACAGATGAAGTACTCGGAAATATATTCAAACGTTTCTGCGTCGGCAAGTAAATATCTGATTATCAAATAGTTAAATTGATTATAATCGATTAATATGGCGCTCTTTACGGGCGCCTTTTTTGTTGCTCAAGTATCGTTGATAATCGTTGCTAAGCCTTTTTACGCCATTTTTTGTACCTCCTGTGTACCTCAC
>CASENM010000032.1 GCA_949289295.1 uncultured Bacteroides sp. | reverse complement strand
TTTTTACAATGTCGTTATTCTTCGGGTGTGCGATCTCAATAGTAACTATCGTCTCGGCTATCCTCAGAGTCTCATCTACAGAGTATGGACATCCGGATAGTTTCAATAACCTTTCAAGTTCCTTGTATACTTTCAATGCAACGAAGCAGATACATACATGCGCTTCGATTCTTCGGGGCGTGAAGTGGAACATCGGTCTGACATCCAGTGTTCCCTTGGTAATACGGAACGACCGTTCCACATTCCACAGATTCTGATATGCCTCATAAACTTCTTCGGGACTTAAATCCGTATTTGTCCTATAACCTTTGAGACATTTACATTTGCAGTATCAAATACATTTACATTTGCAGTATCAAATACACAATAAAAGGATAAGTGTATATTTGAAAAGAAGAGTTGCAGTGAACTAACTTTGAGACTAGTCTTAAATGACTATAGGCTGAATCAGACTGCAACTCTCTTATTTGGAGAACTTAGCCAGTTAGAATTGTAGGCTCACGACCTAATAAATGTATTAGCTGTTTCTCCTTCATGTTTAATACTGTAAATGCAAATTTATGAATTATTCTCATTTTGTAGGTCTTGATGTAGGAAAAAACACTTTCGATGCATCATTGATGTCCTCTGATGAAAAAGAGTTGTCTCACAATTCTTTTGACAACACTCCGGAAGGAATCCAGTCCTTGCTGGCCTGGATAGCCGATCATCAACTTTCTTTATCTGAAATCCTGTTTTGTGCCGAAAACATGGGCAATTACGTCACGGAATTGTCTGTATCCAGTGTATCCATGGGATTTTCCCTAGCTTTAGTTTGTCCGTTAACCATAAAGAAATCAATAGGTCTCCAACGAGGCAAAAATGACCGTATTGATGCCAAAAGAATTGCAAATTATGCGGTATTGCACTATCGAAAGCTGAAACTATACAAATTGCCAGACAAGGACTTGGTGAAATTGAGAGGCTGGATTATTGTACGTGACAATTTGGTCAAGCAAAAGGTTTCAAGTATAAAACTATTGGAAACATTTTCCCAAATGTCCAGGTTAGCTGATGTGGCAGAGTCCATTTCTTTCCTGGAAGAACAGCTCGATTCAATAAAAGAAAAAATCCTGAAGGTGGAAGAAGCTATGGAGAAATTAATAGCGGCTAATAGCTCTCTTTACACCAACTATATATTATTAAAAAGCATAAAAGGAATAGGTGTAATCAATGCCATTGTATTGCTGTGTGTTACCGACAATTTTCAAAGATTTGATAACCCAAGGAAATTTGCCTGCTATTGTGGGGTTGCCCCATTTGAACATACTTCAGGTATTTCCATACGAGGAAAAACACAGACATCTCCATTAGCTAACAAAGAAGTGAAAGTATACCTTACCCGAGCGGCGGTTACTGCCATCGCTTGGGATCCACAGATGAAGGCATATTATAAAAGAAAAGTAGCCGAGGGAAAACATAAAGCATCTGTAATAAATGCCGTAAGAGCCAAAATAATAGCAAGGGCTTTTGCCGTGATACGAAGGCAGACTCCATTTGTAACATTGGTTGCATAAAAAGGGGGGGGATAACCTCGAAAACATCTTAGATTCAGGAAGCCGTCAGGACTTCTGATGAATTGTTATGTGCATATACAAACTTACCCAAGAATACGTTAATGTTCGTAAACTTGGGCAAGATTTTAAAGATTTTGTTTGGAGAGGACTTAGAATTCATCCCAGATTGCATCCTCTTTGATCTTCTCCCCGTTGATGCTTACCGTAACGCCGGAACTGATTGAAAGGAACTTGTTGTAACCTCGCCTGTTGATGTCGGACTTGGTCAGTGTTCCCTTGGTATAACGCTTTCTGAGACGTTCCACACCTTGCTCCCTGTCGTATGCGTTCTTCTTCGCCCTTCCGTCAGAGTAGCCCACAATGAGCCTGTCCCCATCCGGACATCTGATGTCATTGAATGCACCGTTACGGTGTTCTGTCGCAACAATCCTCTCCAGCATCTTGCCGGACTCCTTTTTAATCCTGACACCTATTATGTACTTGTATCCTCCGGCACGGGGCAGCTTCACATCCTTTGCACTCGTCAGGCCGGCATTCGCAATCACGATGAAGTCCTTGTCGGGACTGAACCTTTGGACGAAGTGATCAACGACAGGAAGCATCGTGTAACCTTCATATTGTGAACTGTTGAACAGTGAGTACGACAAGGGGTATCCTCCACGACTGACAAGAAGTCCCAAGACAACCTGAGGATTTGCATTCCTGCCGTCTTTAGAGAAGCCGGACTCCCGCAACTCATCCTTGTCCGTAGTCTCAAAGTAAAGGGTCGTGACATCGTAGAAAAGAATGCCTATATTGCCGCCAAACAGGGTTTTGGTATGCCGCACGCTCATTTCCTGAACGAGTTCCTGTTGGGTATTATAGAGCTTATCAAGATAACGATAGATCTTCTGCAAACTGACATCCTCCTTGAAATGCCGTCTCAAATAGTCTACCGTAGCTTTCTTGCTCATCGGAGAGCATATTCTGGAAACTACCAGATGGCGCAATTCCTCATCCTGAACGGCATTGAAACCGATCCTGCCGTAAACTTTGTTGATGATTGTCTGAGACGATTCCAGGGAAGTCCCGACCATATTGGTACGATATGCTCGGTCATTGCATCCTCTTCCCGTTTAAGCCGTTCAGACTCCTCATCCGGGAAAGTTATGGTTTGCTGTCCGCCATAATGGGATATCCACTCCTTACCCTTCTTCACGAGAAACCGGATTTCATCCTCCGTTATGCCCACACCAATGACTTTGAGTTCCGTGAACGTGCCGGAGCAGTTCTTTTTTCTTCGTACAAACATGGCACGAAGGTACAAATTTTCCCTGCGTCACCCAAATCACTCTCAATATCAGCCCTACAGATACATGTAAGGCTGATTTATAGAAAATTTACAAGAAAGTGATAAAGTCAGGAAAGTGAAGGCGGACGGCACGACCGCCGTCCTGTGCCGCATCACCATAGACGGCAAGAGTTCCACGATGGCGACGGGCATCTATTGCAGGCCGGAGGATTGGAACAGCAAGACGGGAACTATCCGCACCGTCAGAGAGAACAACCGCTTGCAGGAGTTCCGCAAGTCCATTGGGCTTGCCTACGATGAGATTTTGAAGAAACAGAATGTGGTGAGCGCGGAATTGCTCAAAAACACGCTGGCGAAAAAGGCGGTCATCCCCACCAAGCTGTTGCAGATGGGCGAAAGGGAACGGGAACGGCTGCTCGCCCGTTCAAAGGAGATAAACTCCACGTCCACCTACCGCCATTCGGGGTATTACCAAAAATACCTGAAAGACTACCTTACCTCGTTGGGAAAGGAGGACATCGAGTTCTCCGACATCACGGAGGATTTTGGAAGTTCCTACAAGGCGTTCATGAAGCGCAACAAGAATTTCAGCGCACAGCAAATCAACAAGTGCCTGTGCTGGCTGAGCAAGCTGGTGTACCTCGTAGTGGATTACGAGATACTCCGCGCCAACCCGTTGGAGAACATAGAATATGAGAAGAAGCCCGCGCCGAAGTACAGGCACATCAGCCGTGCCGAACTGAAAGCCATCCTCGAAACTCCCATGCTCGACCCGTTGCAGGAGCAGGGCATTTTTGTTTTCAGCGTTCACTGGTCTGGCGTATGTGGACACCATGTTGCTCCATCCGCACCACATCGGCAGAACGGCGGACGGCAGGCGTTACATCCGCATCAACCGCAAGAAGACCAACGTGGAGGCGTTCATCCCCCTGCAACCGATAGCGGAACAGATACTTGACCTCTACAACACCACGGACGATACCAAGCCCGTTTTTCCGCTTCCGAGCCGTGACGAGATATGGTTTGAGATACACGAATTGGGCGTTGCCATCGGCAGGGAAGAAAACTTGTCCTACCATCAAAGTCGGCACTCCTTCGGAACTTTTTTGATTTCGGAGGGCATTCCCATTGAGAGCATCGCCAAGATGATGGGTCACTCAGGCATAAAAACGACCCAGCGGTACGCGGAAGTAACGGACAAGAAGATTTCCAAGGACATGGACAATCTGATGGCGGTCAGAATGATGTACGGAACAGGAAAATGGTACAAAAAGCAAGAATTGTCAAAAGAAACAGACATTGATAACAAGCAAAATGGTAAATGACAACAATGAAATGGGGAATAATCACAATCAGTGAAAACGGGGGCGGTCACCATACCGACCGCTCCCGTATGGATGACGCAGCAGGAAATGTCCGATGCGTTCAATGTATTCGGTTGCGACATCCGCAGGGCAATCCGTGTCATTTACAAGAATATGGAATTATTGGAAAGCGACACCATGCGCTACGTCAGGCAGGACAACGGGATAAGCTGCGTGAAATGGTAATAGCCATTGCCTTTCGTCTGCGGACTAAGGAATGCATGGCTTTCAGGCGGTTTGTCATGGGGAAACTGTATGCCGCCAGTCGGAAAGAACCTCTATATTTGTTCTTTTCACTAGCGGCATATCCCCGAAAGGAGCATAACTGTTAATGCAAAGGATATACGACCAGACACGGTAAGGAATACGACCAATGGGCATCAGGTCGTATTCCTTTTGCATACAGCTATGGATGCTGTCTGAACGCCTCCCGGTAATTGGCGGCAAGCATCCGCTCGATGTCCGATTCCTTGTAGAGAATCTTGCCGCCCAACTGGTAGTAGGCGATAATCCCGTTGTTGCGGTAGTCCTGCAAGGTGCGGAGGCTCACTTTCAGCCGTGCCGAAACTTCCCTGTCCGTCAGGAAGCGTTCACCGCCCAAAGTCGGACGGCTGTTTGCCACGAAGTTCTCGATGCCGTCCAGCAGACGGTCAAGTGTGTCGCCGAACTCAGCGATCAGCGCATGGTTCTTGGTAATCATTTCACTCATTTTGTTACGTTGGATTTAGTGGTACAATCAAAATCAAACGGCTCTGTCCGCCCGGTTGCGTCCGACAGGTTTAACGATGCGCATCACGTCCTCCGGCTTGTAAAACACCTTGTGGTTGATTTGTGAATAAGCCAGCGTGCCGTTGTCGCGTAGCGTCTGCAAGGTTCGCGGACTGATGTTAAGCTGTCGACAGACTTCTTGGTTGTCCATCCACGCATTCAATGACTTGCCGCCCTGCTTGGCAAGGATGGCATCCACCCGTTCCGTGAAACGGCTGAACTTCGCTGCCATTTCCTCAAACGCTTCTTTCTGAATAATCAAAACTTCCATTGTCGATACTGTTTTTATTGTTGATACTCGGTTTTGCCTGCAAAGTAAAGGCATGGTTAGCGAAAGTCAATCACTTTGTGCTTTCGTGGAAGTATTTGGCGTTGATATGGAAGCCTGCGGCGTTAATTTGAGCCACAAAACAACAACTCTTTGAGCCTTACAACAACTCATTCCGGCAACATCCTTTCTAACTTTGCACCAGAAAATTAAATGTGAGGCATAACAATGAAACAGATTTTATTTGTAAACGGAAGTCCTAACAGGAATGGTAATACGGTGGAAATGGCACATCGTCTGCTTTCCGGCAAAGGATATGAAACATTGCATCTTGTCGATTACAAGATTTATCCTTTGGGACAATTTTTTGCTGATGACCAGTTTGATGAAGTTATGCAAAAAATGACAGCTGTAGATATTCTCGTAATGGGTTCTCCTGTTTATTGGCATTCTATGACCGGACAGTTCAGGACGTTGCTCGACCGCATTTATGAATTCCCGTACAAGCATCAGTTGAGTGGAAAAGACCTCTACTTCATTTTTCAAGGAGCCGCCCCGTCCTCAGTCATGCTTGAAGCCGGAAGCTATACGATGGGGATTTTCTGCCGCTTGTTCAGCTTGAATTACAAAGGAATGGCTACCAATATGAGAGAAGTGGAAAGATTAGGAACTAATTTGTTAAAGTAATATACAATGGATAAAAAGACAATCGTAGTGATAGGAGCCGGACAAGATCTGGGCAACCACGTGGCTAAGAGATTTGGCAAGGAAGGTTTCCGTGTCGTGTTGATGGCACGTAACGGCGAGTCGTTGAAACGCTATCAGCAGGAATTTGCTGATGAAGGCATTGAAACCTTTGTACACGAAGCGGATGCGGAACACCCGGAAACATTGGACACCGCTTTCGCTTGGATGAAACAGCAGCTCGGAACGCCGGATGTTCTTGTCTATAATGTAGGCATCACGGCGGCGGACGAACCGGACAAGATGGATAATGCGGAACTGATACGCCATTATCAGATAGATGTGGCGAGTGCATGGCATTGTGCACGTCTGGTGGCTGACGATGATTTCGGCAAGAAGAAAGGTGTTATCCTCTTCACGGGCGGCGGACTGGCAACGCATCCGCTGGCATCGTTCACGCCGCTTTCCATCGACAAGGCGGCACTCCGCGCATTGGCCTGCCTGCTACACGATGAGCTTAAACCGAAAGGCATCTATGTCGGCACGCTGACGGTGTGCGGCTCGATAGGCATAGACACCTATTTCGCTCCGGCACGGATGGCGGAAACCTATTGGCAGATGTATAACGAGCGCGGTGCGTGGGAAGTCCGCTATGAATATCCCGAAATGCAAGGAAGCGACCTTTCCGCACAGGAGTATTGGGCGAAAGCCTATGAATTGGCAGAGAAGTATAAATAATTCAGCAAGATGAAGATAACTATCTTATCAGGAAGTCCGCGCAGGAACGGCAATTCAGTTTACCTTGCCCGGCAGTTCATGAAAGGCGCGGAAGAAGCCGGACACGAAGTGTTCTTTTTCGACTGCGCTGCCCATAACATCAACGGTTGCTTGGGATGCGGCCATTGCGGGATGGACGGAGATTGTGTACAGAAAGATGATTTCGACATCGTGCGTCCTCACTTGTTGGAAGCCGATGTGATCGTGCTGGCGACACCTATCTATTACTTTTCCTTCACTTCGCAGCTTAAAAAGGTGACAGACCGTTTTTATGCCATCAACGGCAGACTCTTGAATAAAAAGAGCGTGCTATTAGCATCTATGGCCAATCCCTCGGAACGGGTCGCCTATCTTGCAGTCGCCGTCTATCAGTCCATCGCCAATTTCCTGCATTGGCAGGACATGGGTCATATACTGGCTACGCACTTGTGGAATCCGGAGGATATACGCAACACGGACTTTGGCAAGCAGGCATACGAGTTAGGAAAGAACATTAAATGACACAGAAAAATGAAAACAAGAAAATTAAGAGACATAGAAGTTTCCGCCATCGGCATGGGCTGCATGGGCTTCACCCACGCCTACGGCAAAGCACCTGAAGAAAAGGAAGCCATACGCCTCGTGCACTGGGCATTCGAGTTGGGCTGCACTTTCTTTGACACGGCGGAAATGTATTCCTTCTTCAAGAACGAGGAGTTTGTGGGCAAAGCCCTCAAAGAACTGCCGCGCGACAAGGTGGTCATCTCCGATAAGTTCTGGCCGAAGCCCTTGCCCGGACAGGCTATGCCCGAAGGGAAACTGAGCGAGGCTGGCATCCGCCGGTCTATTGAAGGCTCGTTGAAGCGTCTTAAAACAGATTACATCGACATTTACACGGAGCATCAGATGGAGGACGGGAGCGAGAAACAAGTGGCTCACGTGATGGGCTTGCTCATCAAGGAAGGCAAGATTCGCGGCTGGGGACAGTCGTCGCCCTCTGCTGCACAGATACGCAAGGCGAATGCCGTCACGCCTATTACCGCCATACAGAGCGAATATTCGATGATGGAGCGCAAATGGGAAAAGGACGTGCTGCCGCTTTGCCGGAAACTCGGCATTGGCTTCGTGGCGTTCTCGCCGATGGGCAACGGTTTCCTTAGTGGAAAATACCGTCCTACCGACCAATTCAAAGGCGATGATGTGCGCCGGGTCATCACCCGTTTCTCGCCGGAGAATATGGAGGCGAACCAGCCGCTGCTCGATTTGATACACCGATATGCGGAACAGAAAGGATGCACGGCGGCGCAAATCAGCCTTGCGTGGGTATTGAAGGGAGGCGACTTCATCATGCCCATCCCCGGAATGCGCAGCGAAAGCCGCATCACGGAAAACCTCGGTGCGGCGGACATCGAATTGACGGATGAGGAATACGCCACCCTCACAGCCGCCCTGGACAAGATAGAGATATATGGCGACCGCGACGGCAAGGACATCGCGAAGTTGGGAACCGTGCCGGACAATGTGGACAGGTAGCGGAAGCGGATAAGCATCTTCGGACGAATGTTTCGGGGATGCTTTTTAGTTATCGGATTTATTTTACTCCTCAAATCCTAACTATATGGACATTGTGCCCTTGTTCCCGTAACAGGCGTATCAAATCCTTTGTATGCAACCAAACAGTTGCTGTATTGTCATTGGGATGAATACCTATGATTTCAGGGGCATTCAGAAACTCTTCGTCTAAATAAAGTTGGGCTTTACAATCCTTGTCATTCAAAAGTCCCAATGGGGTTACTGAGCCGGGAGCAAGAGCCAATACGTTCATCAGGTCAAGTTCATCCGCAAAGGAAAGCGGACGTGTCCCGTTATTGCGTCTGAACTCCTTTAAGTTTATCCGTTTATTCCCTTTTACCGTAATCAAGTAGTAATTGTGTTTCTTATCATCGCGTACAAAAAGGTTTTTGGCGAGTGATTCGGGATAAGGGAACACAACATCAACAAGTTCTACCATCGTATACACAGCCTTATGCTCGGTCACTTCATAAGGTATTCGAAGACTATTCAGGCAATCATAAATTTCTTCTTTATTCATAATAATGCTTTTTCGATTTGCAAATATAAGGAAAACAACGCTTGCCCACGTCAAAAAATCTTCCTATCCGCCCCGATAACCGCCACCGACTCAGTCGACAGTACAAATCCTACAGGATTGGCATTGTCCGAGGCATTTTCCAGAGCAAATCCTGAGAGATTACGATAAAATGCAATATTGACCTCCACACTAACACATTTTTGAGCCGAACAACAACAGCCGTTTCCGCCTTCCGCCTTATCTTTGCAACATAGAAGATTGAATATAGAACCGTTATGTTGAAAGAATCGCAAGTACATAACCATTGGGACATCGTGTACAGTTGCTTTGTCCCGGACGAGATGCTGTCGGAACACCGCCTGCCGATACATGCGCTCATCTACGTCTATTCGGGCGAAATGATAGTGGAGGACGAGGGGCGGACGCTGACCGTCGGCGCAGGCAGTTACGTGTTCCTCAAGCGCGACCATCAGGTGAAGTTGCTGAAGCACACGGCGGACGGTGCACCCTACAAGGCCATCAGTATCCGTTTAGAGCGGGGCTTCCTGCGCGACTTTTTCAGTCGTCTGGACAAGGCGGCATTGCCTTCGGACGTGAAGCGCATCCGCGAGGCCGCCGTCGTGCTGCCCCAGTCGCCCGCCCTGCAAAGCCTGTTCCTTTCGCTCTTCCCCTACACGGACGCGAATGTCAAGCCCAACGATGAAATCATCCGATTGAAGATGCAGGAAGCGGTTTATTGCCTGCTCGACACGGACGCGCGTTTCTATCCCACGCTGTTCGACTTCAACGAGGCGTGGAAGATAGACCTGCTGCCCTTTATGGAGGCGAACTACACGCAGGATATGACCTTGGAGGAATTTGCCACCTACACCGGGCGCAGCCTCGCCACCTTCAAGCGCGACTTCGCCAAGGTGAGCGACCTCTCGCCGGAGAAGTGGCTCATCAAGAAGCGGCTGGACAAGGCATACGAGATGCTTCGCGACGGAAAGCACAAGCCTTCGGATGTATATTATGAAGTAGGTTTCAAGAACCGCTCGCATTTCTCCATCGCCTTCAAGCGGCAGTTCGGCGTGTCGCCGGGAGGGGTGGTAGCTGTGTAGAATAATTTGTATCTTAAACTATTACACGTATGACAAGAAATAGTATATATGGAAATAATGAAGAAAAGATATTCAGATATGAGGATGAAGTGACATTGATTGAAAACTTCAAGAAAATAGATGTGTCATATTGGGAAGGAAAAGATTGCTTTTTCATCCTATTTTGCACCGATGGCTCTGCTTCTATCCACATAGGAAACGCCAATTATGCATTTTCAAGAAATAGTATCCTTGTTTGTGCCCAAAGTGCGTTAATAAAAGACTTTGTGGCGGAAAAAGATTTTCAAAGCCAATGCATTGTGCTATCCCCCAAGTATAATGACAGGCTATTTTTATTATGCGGAGGAAACAGTTGGAAGGCAAGATTGGAATTTGAGAAACATCCTATAACAACATTGTCGGAGAAAGAAATCCTCATGCTTAATCAATATCATAGACTCTTATGCGACATATTGGACAAGAATGATGGCAAGTTCTTAAAAGAAGAAGTCAATTCATTGTTGGAAGCATTTTTCTACCAATTCCATAACGCTATGAACAGGAACTTCAGGCCTAAATTGGATTCTTCAACTTCTTCTTCGGCCAATTACCAGATGGAGCGTTTTCTGTCATTACTGTCTTCCTCTCACCCCAAAGCACGGTCGGTTAATTCTTATGCAGAAAAGATGAATATTTCACCTAAATATCTTTCATCGGTATGCAAATCTTTAACCGGACATACAGCGATGGATATAATCAATCAATTTGTGCTAAGAGACATTGAACGGTTATTAAGGAATCCCCAAATCAGCATAAAAGAGATTGCCTTTGGACTGGAATTCCCGAATCTGTCTTTCTTTGGAAAGTATGTCAAGCAGCATTTCGGTATGTCTCCTAAATCCTATCGGGAGAATCTAATATTAAGGAACGGAATATGAGGAATTAGATTTATGGACTTAAAGGCAAGCGAATTTGAACGAGAGCTTTTTTACTGTGATAAGTTCACACGATAAAGGCAACTCATTACTGTTACATATTATGCGAGGACGAATATAAATTATGCGTTCTCGCTTTTTTTGTTATAACACATCCTTCATTTGACCCCCAAAGCAACACCTCTTTGAGCCGAACAGCAACTCCTTATTTTTCCATACACGCTACCTTTGCAACGTAGAAATTTAATTATAAACCAATAAATTAATAGTGTATGAGAAAGAATGTTTCAATGATGTTTCTCCTGCTTGCGGCGTTGGCTTTCACGTCGTGCAAGGAGAAGCAAGGACAGGTTTCTTCCGGCTCTTACCCGACGATGACGGTGAAAAAAGAGTCGCGTAATCTGGATTTACGGTATTCCGCCTCCATCCGTGGCAGGCAGGATATTGAGATCTATCCGCAGGTGAGCGGAACACTCCAACAGCTATGTGTCACGGAGGGGCAACAAGTCAAGAAAGGGCAGGTTTTGTTCGTCATCGACCAAGTACCTTATAAGGCGGCGGTGAATACGGCGGAGGCGGACTTGAAGGCTGCACGGTCGGCACTCGCCACCGCCCGGATTACTGATGAGGGACGTAGGCGGCTGTTGGAGCAGAAGGTGATTTCCGATTTCGACCGCCAAAAAGCTGCCAACGAACTGGCAAGCGCGGAAGCGGCTGTGGCGCAGGCGGAAGCCCGGTTGGTAAACGCGCGGAACGACTTGTCGTACACCGTAGTCCGAAGTCCGGCAGACGGCGTGGTCGGAACGCTGCCTTACCGTCAGGGAGCATTGGTCAGCAGCAGTATTCCTCAGCCATTGACGGTGGTGTCCGACAACTCCAGCATGTATGTCTATTTCTCAATGAACGAGAACCAGCTGCTCAACCTGTTGCAACGCTACGGCTCATCGGCGAAAGCCTTGGAAAACATGCCTGACATCCGTTTGCATCTGAGCAACGGGACGGTTTACAAGGAGAAGGGACGAATAGAGAGCATCAGCGGCGTGATAGACCGCACGACAGGGTCGGTAAGCCTCCGTGCCGTGTTCCCCAACAGGGACGGTCTGCTGCACAGCGGGGCATCGGG
The DNA here is from genome assembly GCA_949289295.1 of uncultured Bacteroides sp. Lineage (GTDB taxonomy): Bacteria > Bacteroidota > Bacteroidia > Bacteroidales > Bacteroidaceae > Phocaeicola. The sequence continues at coordinate 60,301 of CASENM010000032.1, read as the reverse complement.
AAACATCGCCATCCCTACAACCTATAATGACTGCATCGTCATCCCGCAGGAAGTAACATTCCGCATACAGGAAAAAGTATTTGTTTATAAGGTAGTGGACGGAAAGGCGGTCAGCACAGCCATTGAAGTATCGCCGATGGACAACGGTAAGGAATACATCGTGCTCGGCGGATTGGAAGCAGGCACGGAAATCGTTTCCGGCGGCGTGGGATTATTGCGTGAAGGAACCATTGTCAAACCCGACCAAGCACAGGAGAAATAAACCATGAGAGGAAATATATTTATCAAGCGTCCGGCAATGGCCATATCCATTTCCGTGATGCTGCTGATTGTGGGCATCATTTCATTGGTTGGGCTTCCCGTAGAGCAATATCCCGACATCGCGCCTCCTACCGTGCAGGTGACTGCCACTTATACGGGAGCAAGTGCGGAAGCCGTACAGAAAAGCGTAGTCGTCCCGTTGGAGGAAAGCATCAACGGCGTGGAGAATATGCTGTATATGACTTCCACCGCTAGCAACCAAGGCCAGGCGACCATCACCGTCTATTTCAAGCAAGGCACGAATCCCGACATGGCGGCGGTGAACGTGCAGAACCGTGTATCGAAAGCGCAGGGACTGTTGCCCGCCGAAGTGACCCGCATCGGTGTAACCACCCAGAAGCAGCAGAACAGCCTGCTCTATATACCTATATTATACAGTCCGGACGGACGGTACGACAAACAGTTCCTCGACAACTATATGGACATCAACATCATTCCGAGACTGAAGCGTATCAACGGTGTTGCCGATGTAATGTTCATCGGAAATGTGTACAGCTTGCGCATCTGGTTGAAACCGGACATCATGGCACAATACGGGCTTGTCCCTTCTGACATCACTTCCGTGCTGGACGAGCAGAACATCGAATCGCCTACCGGAGCTTTCGGCGAGAACTCTGCCAACACCTTCCAATACACGATGATTTACAAAGGACGGCTTAGCGAGGTCAGCGAATTTGAGAACATGGTGATACGCTCCTTGCCGGACGGAAATGTCCTTCGGGTAAAGGATGTGGCAGAGGTGGAACTGGGTTGGCAATCCTACAGCTATGAGAGTGTGATGAACGGGAAGCCGTCTTGCCCTATTCGTTTGTATCAGGTGGCAGGGGCGAATGCTACGGAAGTAAACAATGAGATTTCTGCTACATTGGAAGAAATCAACGAGAACTTGCCGGAAGGTATGGAGATAGCCACTATCCTCAACTCCAACGAATTTCTGTTTGCTTCCATTCACGAGGTAGTGCTTACATTGGTCATCGCCATTATCTTGGTGGTGCTGGTGGTATATTTCTTCCTGCATGATTTCAAGAGCACATTGATACCGTCCATATCCATCATTGTGTCGCTGGTGGGTACGTTTGCCTGCCTTGCCATTGCCGGATTCAGCGTGAACCTGCTGACGTTGTTCGCCTTGGTGCTGGCTATCGGTACGGTCGTGGACGATGCCATAGTGGTGGTCGAGGCGGTACACGCCAAATTCGATTCGGGCTACCGTTCCCCCTATTTTTGGCTACACGCGATGCGATGGGCGACGTAACGATGGCCATCATCACTTGTTCGCTGGTATTCATGGCGGTATTTGTTCCCGTTACGTTCATGGGCGGCACATCGGGTACGTTCTATACCCAATTCGGTGTGACGATGGCGGCTGCTGTCGGTCTGTCTTGCCTGAACGCCCTCACATTGTGCCCAGCTCTGTGCGCGATGTGGCTGCGCCCTTCTGCGGACAATCCGGGGGCAAGGAGTTTCAACGCCCGTGTCCGCATGGCTTATAACGCGTCCTACAATATGCTGCTTGGCAAATACAAACGCGGCATCTTATTCTTCTTCCGCAGGCGTTGGCTGGCATGGTCAGCTTTGGGTGTCAGCATCGTAGCGTTTGCCTTCTTGGTACGCACGACAAAGACCGGATTTGTGCCGCAGGAAGACATGGGTATGCTTTACCTGAACATTACTGCCGCGCCCGGAAATACATTGGCACAGACACGTAAAGTAGCGGAACAAGTGGATTCCATCCTTACCGCCACGCCCGAAGTGGAATATTTCGGCCGTGTAGTCGGAGCCGGAATATTGGCCGGGCAAGGTACTTCGTATGGTTCGGCGTTTGTCCGCCTATACCATTGGGACCAACGGGAAGGAAAAGAACATTCCGCCGCTGCCGTGGTTGCCCGTTTGAACAAGGCTTTTGCCACTATCAAAGATGCACAGGTATTCTGCTTCCAACAGGCGATGATACCCGGTTACGGTACGGGAAACTCCATCGAACTGAACATACAGGACTTGGGAGGCGGCGAATTGAAGGACTTGTTTAATGTAGCCAACAAGTTCCTTGCGCAACTGAACCAACGCCCGGAGATAGCTATGGCATATACGGCGTTTAACATGAACTTCCCGCAATACAGGGTAGATGTGGACGCAGCCAAATGCAAACGTGCCGGGGTTTCTCCTGCTGATGTGCTGAGCACTTTGGGCAGTTATTTCGGTGGTGTCTATGCCTCCAACTTCAACCAGTTCTCCAAGATGTACCGTGTGATGGTGCAGGCATCTCCCGAATACCGCCTTGACGAACATTCCCTTGACAATATGTTTGTGCGTATTGGGGATGAGATGGCTCCGCTCAGCCAGTTTGTTACGTTGGAAAGGATGCAGGGAGCGGAAATTGTCAATCGCTTCAACCTGTTCAGCAGCATCCTTGCCAGTGTGAATGTGGCGGACGGATATTCCTCCGGTCAGGCACAGCAAGCCATTGCCGAAGTAGCGGAACAGACCTTGCCTTCCGGTTATGGCTATGAATACGGCGGTATGGCGCGGGAGGAAGCAGGCAGTTCAAGCAATACGCTGGTTATCTATCTGTTCTGCATCGTGTTCATTTACCTGATACTGGTATGCTTGTACGAGAGCTTCCTTGTTCCGTTTGCCGTCATTTTGTCCGTTCCCTGCGGATTGATGGGCAGCTTCTTGTTCGCGCGGATGTTCGGATTGGAGAACAACATCTACTTGCAGACGGGTGTCATCATGCTTATCGGCTTGTTGGCCAAGACCGCCATCCTGATTACGGAGTATGCCACGGAACGCCGCCGCAAGGGGATGGGCATCGTGGAAGCCGCCTATTCAGCCGCCATTGCCCGTTTCCGTCCCATTATGATGACCGTGCTGGCGATGATATTCGGTATGCTGCCGCTGATGTTCGCTTCGGGAGCCGGAGCGCACGGCAACAACACATTGGGTACGGGTGTCGTAGGCGGAATGCTGGTAGGCACACTGGCGTTGTTGTTCATCGTACCCGTGATGTTTATCATTTTCGAGTATTTGCAAGAGAAAGTACGTCCGGCATTGCAGGAAGAAGCCGACATCCAGACAGAAGAACACGAGCGTTACTTGGCAGAGAACAGTATGTTTAACCCGAATAATCAGACAGAGAAATGAGATACAGACAGATTATCATGCTGATGCTGGCCGCCGTCCTGTTGAGCGGTTGCGGCATCTATCGGAACTATGAACGTCCTTCCGACATTCAGACCGACGGCTTGTACGGAATGGAAACGACGGACAGCATGTCATTGGGCGACTTGTCGTGGCGGGAGTTTTTCACAGACCCCGTCTTGCAGACATTGATAGAGGAAGGATTGGCAAACAACACCGACCTGCGTGTGGCGGAATTGCAAATCACCGAAGCGGAAGCAGCATTGAAAGCCGCCCGACTTGCCTTTCTGCCCAACCTGAGCCTTTCGCCGCAAGGCTCATTGGGAGGCTTCGCTTGGAACGGCACGACACGCGCTTATACGCTTCCGGCAATGGCCACGTGGCAGGTGGATGTGTTTGGCGGTCTGCGTAACGCCAAGAAGCGGACACAGATGCAGTTGGAGCAAAGCCGCGCTTACCGCCAAGCCGTACAAGCGCACCTTATATCCGGCATCGCCAACTATTATTATACGCTCGCCATGCTCGATGCGCAACTGCAAGTCAGCGAAGAAACCGCCGAAAGCTGGAAACGTGGCGCGGATATGACTAAGGCGTTGATGGATGTGGGCGAGGAAACGGATGCCGCCGTATCGCAGTCGGAAGCCAATTACTACAATGTCTGTACGCAAGTGGTGGAACTCAAACGACAAATCAAGGAGATGGAGAATGCTTTTTCTTCCTTGTTGGGCAGGACGCCCGGCAGTGTCGAAAGAGGGTCTTTAGACGGATGGAACATCTCGGACAGCCTCCACATAGGTATCCCTGTAATGCTTCTTTCCCATCGTCCCGATGTACGGCAGGCGGAGCAAGCCTTAGCTTCCGCATTTTATGCCACAGGCGAGGCTCGTGCCGCATTTTATCCTTCCCTTACGCTTTCCGGTTTGTTGGGATGGAGCAACAATGAGGGGCAGGTCAATCCCGGCAACTGGATTTGGCAGGCGTTAGGCTCGCTGACACAGCCCATCTTCCAAAACGGGAAGTTACGCGCACAGCTTGCCGTCTCCAAAGCCCGTCAAGAGGAAGCCAAACTCGCCTTCCAGCAAGCACTACTCGATGCCGGAGCGGAAGTCAATACCACCCTTTCAGACATTCAAAGTTGCGGGAAGAAAGAGGAGTTTTACCGTTCACGTATCGCTGCTTTGGAACGGGCGGTGAAAAGCACCCAACTGTTGATGCTCAACACTTCTGCCAATTACCTGCAAGTATTGACAGCCCAACAGGATTTGCTCGCCGCACAACTGGCAGACATCAGCAACCGCTTCGACGGCATACAAAGCACGATTGAGTTGTATTTGGCATTGGGCGGGGGAAGCGAATAAGACCTTGTTTTGGCAAGGAAAAATATTGATAAAAATGAGGTCGGACTTAACGTAGGATGAAGTCCGGCCTCAACAGTTATTTGTTCTGCGAAATGATTTCTTGCAGGACATATTGCACGGTTTGGCAACGATCGTCCGTTGGCTGGGCGTGGATAGTGATTTTCTCCACCGAAAGTTCGTAGGCGTTTCCGTCCTCGTAGGTGAAGCCCTCGATTTTGTTGAAAGGGACGTTCGTCCAGCCCACATTTACCGACTCACGGATTTTCATGCAGTGCGCATCGTCCATTTGCGGGATTCCCCAATCATAGTTTCCCATTTCAGCAGAGACATACAGTCGAACCGTTTCCCGTGTACATTCGACGGGGTGTTTCAAAAGCTCATCTATGAGTTTGTAGGTATATCGGCAGGCATCGGCGGGCGGGTTGCCCAATGTTGTTCGTTCCACCCGCAATTCATACGCATAGCCCGGCTTGAAAGTAAAGCCTTCGATTTGGTTGAAAGCCATGAACTGGTAGTCCGTATCGTTCCCCACTTTTGCCCACATCCCTTCTATCGGGTAGTTTGCCATAACCGGGCTGTCGATGTAAGTCATGGCGGAAATCGCCATGTTCATGGTTTCCACTTTGTCCTCTGGCGTGTCGTCGTTAAGGCAACCGGTCAGGACGAAGAGAGCGAATAAGGATAAAAAAAGTTTCGTTTTCATATTTCTGCGATTTAGTATGTTAACGTGAGTTCGATATAAGGATTGAAATTATCAGTTTGAAAATTAGGAACATAGCGATAAAAGCATTAAATTTATAGTGTTCAATTATAACATTTAAGCGATTACCACTATGTTCTCAGAGGCTAAAGTTACGGAGATTTATTGTATGGCAGATGATTTTTGCAAGGAATTTGCGAAAGTACAGGAAAAATATATGGTTGACGACAAGAATCATAAGTATCGGAACAAACCGAACCGGATGAGTGATGCGGAAATCATGGTCATCCTGATCCTGTTCCACTCGGGAGGCTTCAGATGTTTCAAGCATTACTACAAGGAATATATATGCAAGCATCTGACGCATCTCTTTCCCAAACATGTGTCCTATAACCGTTTTGTGGAACTGGAAAAGGAAGTCCTGTTGCAGCTGACCATCTTCATCAAGGAAGTCCTGTTGGGCACTTGTACCGGCATCAGCTTTGTGGATTCCACCCCGCTGCGTGTATGCCGTAACCAACGCATATTGATTCACAAGACTTTTAAGGGTCTCGCCGAACGTGGAAAATGCTCCATGGGATGGTTTTTCGGGTTTAAGCTTCACCTGATCATCAACGATAAGGGTGAAATCCTCAATTTCATGTTCACTCCGGGAAATGTGGATGACCGTGAACCGCTGAAACAGACAAAGTTCCTGGAGAATATAAAAGGAAAAACTCTGTGCGGACAAGGGGTATATCGGGCAAACCCTGTTTGAGAACCTATTCCTTAACGGCATACAGTTGATAACCAAAGTGAAGAACAATATGAAGAACTCCCTAATGAGCGTAGCGGATAAAATCCTGTTGAGAAAACGCGTTTTGATTGAAACCGTCAATGCGTAAATGCAAGAAAAAGAAGAATCCCCACACGGCCCATGCGGGGATTCGGTGTCAAAAACAACAGCTATTAGCAACTAATAGACAGTGAGCCGATTCTGTTCCCGATTTCTTTCAATGCCTTGTTGAATATTTCTATTTCCTCTTTGTTCAGGGTATATACCTTGCCCCTTACCTTGTTCCCGTTGATGCGCTGGTAAAGCCATGATGCGCTTTTCCCGAAATAATGTTTGGCTATGTATGAAAGCGGGAGGATGTCAAGCGAATCCCTGATCTGGTCGCGTATCCGGATTTCCTTTTCAATGGTGTCCATTGACGCGCTGATTTCTGCAAGTCCCTGTCTGAGAAGTTCCTCCAGTTCCTTCCGTTCCGTTTCGTTCATTTCCGTATCCTGAAGTTCCGCAATTATGGCATCAAATTTGCTCCTGCTTTCGGAATCTTCCTTTCCGATTACAAGTTTCAGTTCGTTCAGCTTTTCGTTGAAATTGTCCATAGATGTATTTTTTAGTGCCCCTCATGAGAGGGGCATTGTTTCACTTTTTCATTTTCAGAAGATTGTTCAGCCGGTCAAGTAGGATGTTGATTTGTCTTTCGTAATCCTCTTTGGAAGGTTTTATCAGATTCTTGATCCTCTGGTAGTCCGCAATCATCTGTTTCACTTTCCTGATTTCCTTTTCAAGTTCTTCATCTGTCATCTTTTCTTTTTTAAGTTGTTAATATTCTGTTTGTTTTTGACATTGCAAATATACATAATAAATATGTTATGTGCAAGTGCCGGACGATTTTTTTACAGCAGATTGTCAAGAATTTCGCGTATGGCCTTGTCCGCGTGCCTCTTCATGATTGACACGTAGTTGAATATGGGTCGGCTGTCCTTCATGGACTGCCCGATGCAGTATTCCAGCGTGGAGAGTGGGATTCCCAGGTCGAATCCGTGCTGTACGAAGGACTTGCGGGCTGAGTACAGTGTGAAGCGGTGCTTTATTTCGCCGACTTCGGCCAGACTCCTGATTTTCCTTGCGAGCACGTTGTAGCAGCTCGTGTAGTTCCTGTATTGTCCGAACACGAGCTTTCCGGTCTTTGTGCCGGATATAGTATATTTCGCCGGTGTTCCTGTAGTCGTATTCCAGCATGTCCACGAGGTTTATTCCTACGAGGTCGTTGAACGTTTATATGTTCCGCCTTTTATATTCTGTTGAGTATGCTTCTCAGTCTGACATTGAGTGCATCCTTGTCCGGACGCTTGATGACCTTCCTGTTCTGAACTTTTTTCGGATGTGACCGTGACGTTTTCTCTGTCCGATATAGGTTACTGACTTACTTCAAAAAATCGGTTTATATCTTGAATGCGCGGACAATCAGCGATAAAAAAGATACTCCCGGCAATCTCTATTGCCAGGAGTATCACAACACAAAAACTAAACTAGACTTAACTAAACTATTCTAATCAGAAGTTTCACAACTTCTTTTTGTTATATACGTCACAAATATAAATGCAAAATTTTATTTTCCAAAATAAATTGATGAAAAAACGAACAGTTAAAAAGAAAAATTGCTAAATATACAAATGCAAATTAAATAATGTGTTGGTTAACATAATTCTGGAGGTCCTGTTTATAGCTATCAGATACAGGTATATAATTTTTTCCGAAAATAATCCTCCCTTTCTCTATAATTTTTATTTTCTGTTTCTGTACAATGAATGACCGATGAACACGGATAAACCGGTCAGCCGGTAGTTTTTCTTCCATCGCTTTCAAACTGGTCAATGACAATATGGGTTTGGGAGTATCTTCCAGATGGATTTTTATATAATCCTTAAGACCTTCAATAAAAAGTATTTTGTCCAGTTCAATCTGGATTAGTTTATAGTCACTTTTTACATATATGTATTCCAGTTCTTTGTCTGCGGTTTCTCCCGGCAGACATCCGTCAGCCCTATGTTTCAGTTCAAACCAACAGATGGCTTTGTTCACAGCTCCCGTAAAATCGGCGTAACTGATTGGTTTAAGCAAATAATCGAGTGCGTTTACCCGATAGCCGTCCAATGCATATTGTCCGAAAGCTGTAGTGAAAATAATCCGTGTGGATTCGGGCACCATCCTTGAAAATTCCAGACCGTTCAAATCCGGCATCTGGACATCCAGAAACAATATATCCACAGGGTTGTCCGGAAGAGCCCGCATGGCTTCTATTGCGCTGGAATACAGTCCGCGGACTTCAAGTGTGGGGGTTTTTTGGGCGTAACTTTCCAGCAGGCCCAAAGCCAGCGGTTCGTCATCTATAATTGCGCAAGTCAGTGTCATGATATTCTGTATCATTTTGAGTTATAAAGATTTTCAGCGATGAGATATATTCTTTCCCGTCTTCGCTTGTCTGTCTGTTCCATTCATAATGCCCGGCATAAAGCAAATCCAGTCGTTTAAGAACCTGTTCGAGTCCGATTCCCGACCCGCTTTTGTCAGCTGATGTTTTCGGATAGTTGCTGTTCCGGATGACACAGCTGACCACATTGTCTTTTTCTGTTATCCGGATGTTAATGAAACTCGGGGCAGTAGGTGAAATGCCGTGCTTGAATGCATTCTCTATCAGCGAGATAAACAATAGCGGAGCAATCGGGCTCTGGCTGTTTGGCTTAATGTCAAAATGAGTGGCAATCCTGACTTGAGAGGAGAAACGGATACGCATCAGTTCGATATAGTTGCGGATAAAATCGACTTCTTTGCCCAGCGGAACGAAAGTTTGCTGATTGTCATACAGTACATATCGGAGCAGTTTGCTCAATTCCTGAATGGCTTGTTGGGCTTTCTCGGTATCAAAAGCTGTAAGTGCATATATATTGTTGAGTGTATTCAGCAGGAAATGCGGGTTCAGCTGGTTGCGCAGATTTTTCAGTTCGGCTTCGGTGCGACTCTTTACGGCTTCTTGCCGGGCCAGTTCCGTTTCGCTCCACCTCAGACTCATCCGGATGGCCACACTGAGACCTGTAGCGAATATCAAGCTGGTCAAATCACGCAGATAAAAAATGAACTGGGGCGGTTCCATGATGTGGGGTCTGGAGAAAGGAGGGGGCATATTGATGGTATGCCAGTAGCGCAGGCCCAAAGTCATGATACAGATAACCACCAGGTTGACAACCAGAAACCGGCCGGCATGATTTTTGAACAAAATGGCCGGTATCAATATCAGATAGTTGATATAAAAGATGATGAACAATGCAACAGGAACAACGGAATGCCGCATGAAAGCCGGCCAGTCGATATTTCCGTTATCATGCTGGATGAAGAACAGGGGAAAGCCGAAAAACAATCCCCAACAAATGATGTGAATAGTCAGCTCAAGCAGACGGTGGTTTGTATTTTTCATATTTGTATGAATGACAGTTGTCTTGACAGGGTACAAAAGTAATGATTCTTTTGAAAAGTCCGGCAACGAGGGGCCGTGTGCGATGGAGAGACACACACGGCCCGCTTAATCCGCGCCGGACTTAAGAAAACCAAAGTTATGAAGAATAAAGTGTTTCAGCTTGTCATTCGTAGCGTAAAGCTTCAATGGGGTCAAGGTCGGCCGCTTTCTTGGCTGGATACCATCCGAAAAATACGCCTGTCAGCGTGCAGACGGCAAACGACAACAATACGCTCCAGGGCTGGATGAATACTGGCCAGTGAGCTACGGTCTTGATGACCACGCTGGCGCCGCATCCTAGAATCACCCCAATCAAACCGCCTGTAATGCTGATGAGCACCGACTCGATGAGGAACTGTGAAAGTATGTCTATCCCTCTCGCTCCCACCGACATGCGGAGGCCGATTTCACGGGTGCGTTCCGTCACACTTACGTACATGATATTCATGATGCCTATACCTCCTACAACCAGCGATATGCCGGCTATGCAGGCCAGCAGGGTAGTCATCAGATCGGTGGTAGTGTTCAACATCGAGCTGAGTTCCTGTTGGGTACGGATTGTGAAATCGTCTTCGTCCGTGTCTTTCAGTTTGTGCTCACGCCGCAGGATGCTTGAAATCTCATCGACTGCTTCTTCGGTCATCTCCTCCGTCAGGGCAGAGGCGAAAATTCCTCCCAGATATGTCTGCGCAAGCAAACGTTTCATCACAGTGGTGTAAGGGGCAAGCACCACATCATCCTGGTCCATGCCCATCGAATTATATCCTTTGGATTTCAGCACGCCCACCACACGCATCGGCACCTGGTTGCAACGGATAACTTTTCCTATCGGATCCTGGCCGTCAGGAAAAAGATTGTCGACTATTGTTTTACCTATGACACACACCTTGGCTGCCGTACGTATGTCATCTTCACTGAACATTTCTCCCTGTTCCACCACCAGCTGGCGGATGGTCAGATATCCGATACTGATTCCGCTTACCGATGACGGATAGTTGTTTGCTCCGGCAATCAGCTGTCCGGAAGCCGAGACGTTCGGACTGATGGCAGAAAGATACATACATTCATCGCGCAACGTTTCGTAGTTTTCCAGTTTCAGGGTCTGCATTTCATCCGCATCCCGACGCACGCCTCCACGCATTTCCGCTCCCGGGTGAATCATAATCATATTCGACCCCATTTCCGAAATCTGCTGCTGGATACTCCGCTTGGATCCTTGTCCGATGGCCAGCATGGCAATTACCGAAGCAACGCCGATGATGATGCCCAACATGGTCAGGAAAGCGCGGAGCTTGTTGTTGGCCAGTGCCCGCAAAGCTATTTTGAAAAGATTGGTTCCGTTCATTTTTTATTCTCAATAATGGTTAGTCATCAATATTTCTGGGCAGTGCGGCCAGTGCTTCCGTTGCCGATAGAATATGAGGGTTCGTTCTGTCTTCTATTACATGTCCGTCGCGCAGCCGGATGTTGCGGCTGCTATATTGGGCAATGTCCGGGTTATGGGTGACGAAAATGATTGTGCGGCCTTCCGCATGGAGCTTCTGGAACAGCACCAGAATCTCGAACGAAGTGCGGGTATCCAGATTGCCGGTTGCTTCATCAGCCAATATGACTGCCGGATCGTTTACCAAAGCGCGAGCTATGGCTACCCGCTGCATCTGTCCGCCCGACATTTGGTTGGATTTATGTTCCAGACGGTCGCCCAACCCTACAGCTATCAGCGCTTCTATGGCGCGACGCCTGCGTTCGGCAGAGCTGACCGAGGGGTTATACATCAACGGAAGCTCCACATTCTCGATGGCCGTAGTTTTTGGAAGCAGATTGTAATTCTGGAACACGAATCCTATCTTTCTGTTGCGCAGTATTGCACGCTGAGATTTCGACATGCTCCTGACGCTTACTCCGTCAAGATAATATTCTCCGCTGGTCGGTGTGTCCAGGCATCCCAACGTGTTCAGCAAGGTGGATTTTCCGGAACCGGAAGTTCCCATGATGGTCACAAACTCGCCTTCGTCTATCCTGAAAGAAATTCCCCGGAGCGCATGCACCGTTTCGTCACCCACTTGGAAATTACGTTTGATGTTCTGCAATTCGATGACTGTCTTTCCCATGGTGTCATTCCTCCGCTTTGTTCTTGTCCTTTTTGTCACGTCCCGGAGGGCCTGGCATGAACGGGCTACGTTCACTTTGTGCCGGTGACATTTCCGGCATACTTCCTTTCAGCTTAGTTTCGGTGACTACCTGGGCACCTTCTTCTATGCCGGAAAGGATTTCTGTATTTGCCCCGTCGCTCATTCCGGTCTCTACGGCGTGGGCGGTGAATCCGTTGTCATCCATTGTCCATACCTTGTGTGTCCCTTCACAGTCGGTGACAGTACGTTTGCCTATGAGTGATTTCTCAGGGGTGAAACGGAGTGCCTTGTTCGGCACGGTCAGCACATTTTCGCGGATAGAAGTGTAGATGGTTACATTGGCGGTCAGCCGGGGTTTCAGTTTCAAGTCGGGATTGTCGGCTGTAATGACCACTTCATAAGTCACGACCGATTCGCTGGTGGTGGCAGAACTGGTTGAGCTACTGTTGGTGCTGCCCAGACGGATTTGACGCACGGTTCCGGTGAATACATCATCGGGGTAAGCATCTACGGTGAAAGTGACTTTTGCACTGTCTCTCACACCGGCAATATCCGCCTCGTCCACATCGGCCACAACCTGCATTTTGGTCAGGTCGGCAGCTATATTGAATAAGGTAGGTGTTTCAAAGCCCGAAGCCACTGTCTGTCCCTCTTCCACATCCTTGCTGGTCACCACTCCGTCAATGGGTGAAGTGATGGTGGCATACGAAAGGTTACGTTCTGCCTTGGCCAGTGCAGCCTCGCTCTGCTGATAGGTGCTTTCCGCCCGCCGATAGCTGTAAACACTTTCTTCGTAGTCCGTATCGCTGATAAGTCGCTTTTCATGCAGTTTGCGGTTGCGTTCATACAGTTTCTTCTGATAATCATATTCGGCTTTTGCGCCGTTATACGTAGCTTGTGCAGACTGCAGGTCACTGAGCAGTGTCACCTTGTCCATTTCGGCGATAATCTCGCCTTTTTTTACGATAGAGTTGTAATCCACATAAATTTTGTCAATGATACCCGAAACTTGAGTACCCACTTGCACTTCGGTGACAGGTTCGATTGTCCCCGTGGCAGTGATAGAGTTGCTGACAGTCTTTTTCTTGACCGCCTCTGTCACGAAATCTACCTTGCTATGCGCTTTTGACCCTCCGAATATCCAGAAGCCGCCCGCTACCACGGCAACAGCCACAATTATCGTGACAATGATTTTCTTTTTGCTCATATATTCTTTTCTTTTTTATTTGTTGTCCTGTTTGATATTCTTTTATTTCCTACAGCTTGATTTCTTTTCCGGCATAGAAGTTCAGCAATGTCCGGTTCAGGATAGCCATATATTTAGCCTGCACACGTTCCTGCCGGGCACTGAGCAGGTTATTCTTTTCTGTCAGCAGCTCCACGGTATTTTTCATTCCCAAATTGAATTGTTCGCTTACCATATCGAAACTTGTCTGGCAGCTCTTCACTTTTGTTTCAGCCGCCGCATATTGCTGCTGGGCGTTGAGCGCATCAATATACAGCCCTTCAATGGTGGCATACAGTTCCTTCTCCTGATTGACAAGGTCAAGCTGTGATGTGTTGTATTGCAACTTTGCTTTCCGTACTGCTCCTCTGGTTTGCCTCTGGTCGAAGATAGGGATGCTCAGGCTTACCCCGATCATATTGTTCCAACCATATTTCATTTGTTGCGCCCAGTTGTTCTGGCTCGAATTGTTGGTTGTACTCGCTGTAGAAGCCGACAAGTTGACGGTAGGCATATATCCGGCTTTCGCGTATGAGATGTTCAGCTTGGCGTTTTCAATATTCAACTTGCTGCTTTGGATTTCAGGTCGTGAAGCCAGAGCAATCTGATAGACATCCACCTGCGAAGGCAACAGCTCCATGACATGTTCGTCGTTCAGAGCTGGCAGTTCCAGTTCCATTTCGGCTGTTCCGTCGAGTTCAAGCAGCTGCTTCAGCTGCAGTTTATAGTTGCGCAAAGAGTTTTCTGCCGTTACCAGCTGATATTGGTCGTTGCTTACCTGTGCTTCCAGTTGGGCGAGATCGGCTTTGGAGATACTCCCCTCATGGAAAAGTTCTTGTCCGCGTTCATAAGTGGCCTTGCTCACCTCCAGTGTTCCCCGGTTGATTCGGATGGACTCGTCGGCATAAAGGATTTGTATGAACAGTTGGGCAATTTGTTCTTTCAGCATATTTTCAGTTTCTGTCACGTTCAGTTGCGCGATTTCCCGGTTTTTCTTTTGCTGTTTCAGATTGTTCAGCCTCCGGTTTCCGTTCCAGAGTGTCCATTGTGCGTTCAGGTTGTAGCTGCCGTTATAGGTAGTTTTGTTATTGCTGCTGATGATTTCCGTTCCGCTCACCGTTGCGCTGTTTTCCTGATACGGGCGGTTCACGATGTTCTGTCCGGTATTGAATGACAATGACGGGAAGAGTGCCGCTTTGGCGTTCTTGATGTCCTCTTCAGTTTCATCCACTGAAATCTTGTTTTGTCTGAGCTGGATGTTTTTGTCAAGGGCATAACTGATGCAGTCATCCAGAGTCCATTTCTTGGCATCCTGTGCCTGAAGGGTAGTCGTTGCAGTCAGCAAGACCATGACAAGAAGGTAGCTGTTTCTTTTCATTCTTTGTGTTCTATTTGTTTTTTTATGTTCACAAAACTACTCCAAGTGTCCGAAAAACACAAAAGAGATAGATTTTTGTACAGAATCTCTCGATTAAATGCGTTTTTTTACCGATAAAACATTTACTTTGTATTAGTTAAATTGGCAGACACACAAGGTTTGGCGGGCCAACCAAGACGGGAGAGCTGTCTGTCTGCCGGCAAGGACATAAAAAAAGAATTATGGTCAAACGATTTTTCATATCCGTATTTGAGTTTTACCGCGACGGTTTCCGGACTATGACGTGGGGGCGTACACTATGGCTCATCATTCTGATAAAACTGTTCGTCATGTTTGTTATTCTGAGGCTGTTTTTCTTCACGCCTTATCTGAAGGGGAAAACCGAAACCGAGAAGCAACAATATGTAGGTGATGAGCTGATTGAGCGTAGCGTGAAATGAATGTATTAGTAACAATTATAAATCCTAAATTTTATGTTAGAAAGTATTGATACTTCAATGATTGACTGGTCGAGAGCCCAATTTGCCTTGACCGCCATCTACCATTGGCTGTTTGTGCCTCTCACTCTTGGACTGGCTGTCATAATGGCTTCGATGGAAACAATTTTTGTGATTACCGGCAATGAGTTCTGGAAGCGGACGGCAAAATTCTGGATGAAACTTTTTGGAATCAACTTTGCCGTCGGCGTAGCTACCGGACTTATTCTGGAATTCCAGTTCGGAACCAACTGGAGCAACTATTCCTGGTTTGTAGGCGACATTTTCGGAGCGCCGCTGGCTATCGAAGGCATTCTGGCTTTCTTTATGGAGGCCACTTTCGTAGCAGTGATGTTCTTCGGTTGGAACAAGGTGAGCAAGCAGTTTCATCTGGCTTCTACCTGGCTCACCGGATTGGGAGCCACCATTTCCGCCTGGTGGATTCTGGTGGCCAATTCGTGGATGCAGTATCCGGTAGGGATGGAATTCAATCCTGAAACCATGCGTAACGAAATGGTCGATTTCATGGCAGTGGCTTTCTCGCCGGTGGCGGTGACAAAATTTTTCCATACCGTATTGAGCAGCTGGATTGTCGGGGCTGCCTTTGTGGTCGGCATAAGTGCGTGGTATCTGCTCCGCAAGCGTGAAAAGGAATTCGCTCTGGCAAGCATGAAAGTGGCCGCAGGAATCGGACTGTTTGCGACACTGGTGACAGCCGGTACAGGCGACCAGTCGGCCTATCAGGTTGCACAGGTGCAGCCTATGAAACTGGCGGCTATGGAGGGACTTTACGAAGGAGGTACTCACGAGCCGCTTACGGTGGTGGGTCCCGTGAAGATACCGGAAATGCTCTCGTTTCTGGCTACGCGTGAATTGTCGGGATATGTACCGGGAATCAACAATTTGCTGGATGGAGGATTCAAGCACCCGGACGGTACGACAGCTCTTTCTGCCGAGGAAAAGATGGCAAACGGCAAGAAAGCAATCGAAGCGTTGGCCAACTTCCGGAAGGCAAAAGAGGACAACGATGAAAGTGCCATGCGGATTGCGCGGAGCACGCTCGAAGAAAATATGCCCTATTTCGGATATGGATACATTGACGACCCCTCCGAACTGGTTCCGCATGTGGGGATAATGTTCTGGTCGTTCCGAATCATGGTAGGGCTGGGCATGTATTTCATCCTGTTTTTTGGAGGAGTGCTTTTCTTTGCGTGGAGACACCGTCTTTCGGAAACCGGCTGGCTGCACCGGATTGCCGTGTGGACCATTCCTCTGGCCTACATAGCCAGTCATGCGGGATGGATTGTGGCCGAAATGGGCAGACAGCCTTGGACTATCCAGGATATGCTGCCGGTAGGAGCAGCCGTATCACGGCTGGAGACGGGAGCCGTACAGACTACCTTCTTCATCTTCCTCGTCATGTTTACCGTCCTTCTGGTTGCTGAAATCGGCATTATGCTGAAAGCCATCAAGAAAGGTCCTGAGACCGATAAAATTACAGAAAAACAATAACATATCTCAACTTTAAAATAATTATGGATTCTACGTATATATTCTTACAGCATTATTGGTGGTTCCTGGTTTCCTTGCTGGGCGCACTGCTGGTTTTTTTATTGTTTGTGCAGGGAGGCAATTCTTTGCTGTTCCGCCTGGGACGTTCGGAAGAAGAACGTACGATGTTGGTCAACTCTACCGGACGGAAGTGGGAGTTCACATTCACTACTCTGGTCACTTTCGGCGGTGCTTTCTTTGCATCGTTCCCGCTGTTCTACAGCACGAGCTTCGGCGGTGCCTACTGGCTTTGGATGATAATTCTTTTCAGTTTTGTGCTCCAGGCCGTATCGTATGAGTTCCAGTCGAAATTGGGCAACTGGCTGGGCAAGCGCACTTACCAATGGTTTCTGGTGTTCAACGGGGTCGTAGGTCCGTTGCTGTTGGGTGCCGCTGTGGCCACATTCTTTACAGGTTCCAATTTTGTGGTGAGCAAGGCGAATCTTACAGATGAGCTGATGCCGGTTATCAGTCATTGGGCCAATGGCTGGCACGGACTCGACGCATTTGGGAATCCTTGGAATCTGGTGCTCGGACTGGCCGTGTTTTTCCTGGCCCGGCTGTTGGGTAATCTGTATTTCATCAACAATATCCGCCATGACAGTCTGATTGCCCGTTGCCGCCGCCAGCTGATTACTGATGCGGTACCTTTTCTTCTCTTTTTCCTGGCATTCGTGGTTTATGTGCTGGTGAAAGACGGGTTTGCCGTTGATGCCCGAACCGGACAGATTATAATGGAACCGTATAAGTATCTTCATAATCTGCTGGACATGCCCTATTTGTTGCTGCTCTTCTTGCTCGGAGTGGCAGGCGTTCTGACCGGACTGGGCAAGAGCATCTTCAGCCCGACTTATACCGGCGGCATTTGGCTTGCCGGAATCGGGACTGTCCTGACTGTGCTGGCTTTGTTGCTTGCGGTAGGGTACAACCATACGGCTTATTATCCTTCCACTGCCGACTTGCAGAGTTCGCTCACTATTGCCAACAGCTGCTCCAGCCAGTTTACCCTCAAGACAATGGCTTATGTGTCCATTCTTGTACCGTTTGTACTTGCCTATATTGTCTATGCCTGGAGAGCTATCGACAGAAAACCGATTACGGCCGAAGAGCTGAAAGACGAGGAACATACTTACTGAGAAGTCAGGACAAATGTGCGTCAACTGACGGAAATTTTAAAGAAACGCTTCGGCGTTTTGACTTGAACGCCGAAGCGTTTTTTCTGTGGATTGAAATTCTTTGAGGTGCATTTTCAGGAATACATCCCGAAAGATTTTATGAATGCAAGCCTGAAAGGAAGACATTCCATTCCCATGTTGAAAAACATGTTTTAATTCATAGAAATTGTATGACAAATCCGGATGTTTATTGTTATTTTTGTAAATCGTATGTCGAATTAATAATATTTTTAATTTAAATACATTATCTATGATGAGAAAGACACTCCTATTGATGGCACTGGCTCTGCCTGCATGTCTTTTTGCACAGGTGCGTACGGAGCGCCTGCTGGAAAAAGGATGGAAGTTTACACGTGAAGACAACACGGCATTCTCCACCACGGGGTTTGATGATTCCAAATGGCAGTCTGTAACAGTGCCGCACGACTGGGCTATTTACGGGCCTTTCAGTGTGGAAAACGACAAACAGAATCTGGCCATCACCCAAGACGGACAGAAGGAGGCGATGGAACACGCCGGGCGTACGGGCGGTCTGCCGTTTGTGGGGACAGGCTGGTATCGCCTTGACTTTGAAGCACCCGGATTCGGAACGGGAAAAACTGCCACACTTGTTTTTGACGGTGCCATGAGTCATGCCCGCGTATGGGTCAACGGGCAGGAAGTGGGTTACTGGCCTTATGGCTACAATTCTTTCCATTTCGATGTGACTCCTTATCTGAAAGCAGGAGAAACGAACACATTGGCTGTCCGTCTGGAAAACGAACATGAGTCATCGCGCTGGTATCCCGGAGCCGGACTGTACCGCAATGTACACCTGGTAATCAATGAAGATGCTTATGTGCCGACATGGGGAACGCAGCTGACCACCCCTGTTGTGAAGAATGAATACGCCAAAGTGCATCTGATTACGGATTTCTGTATGCCGAAAGGCAAAAAGTTGTCGGACTACCATATTGTGACCGAACTGAAAGACGCGGCCGGAAAGGTGGTGGCTTCGGCAGAAAACAAAGGTTCGCTCTATGACGACAACACATTCATACAAGACTTTGTGGTGGATAATCCTTCCTTGTGGTCGCCTGAAACTCCGTCGCTCTATACGGCCGAATCGAAGATATATGAAGGCAGCGAGCTGAAAGACGAATATACGACCCGGTTCGGTATCCGCTCCATCGAAATCATTCCTGAAAAAGGTTTCTTCCTGAACGGCAAGCATACCGTGTTCAAAGGTGTATGCAACCATCATGACCTGGGCCCGTTGGGAGGTATCGCCAACGAAGCGGGTATCCGCCGTCAGATACGTATTCTGAAAGATATGGGCTGTAACGCCATCCGTACGTCGCACAATATGCCCGCTCCGGAACTGGTGGAGGCTTGCGATGAAATGGGTATGATGTTGATGGCCGAGTCGTTCGACGGCTGGAGAACTCCGAAAGTGCCTAACGGATATAACAAGGTGTTTGACGAATGGGCTGAAAAAGACCTCGTGAATCTGCTCCGTCATTTCCGTAACAATCCGAGTATCGTGATGTGGTGTATCGGCAATGAAGTGCCCGACCAATGGAACGGAGAAGTAGGACCGAAACTTTCACGTTTCCTGCAGGACATTTGTCATCGTGAAGACCCGACTCGTCCGGTGACGCAAGGTATGGACGCCCCCGACGCAGTGGTGAACAACAACATGGCAGCCGTAATGGACGTGCCCGGATTCAATTACCGTCCGTTCAAATATCTGCAGAACTACAAGAAGCTTCCGCAACAGATTTCTTTGGGAAGCGAAACGGCTTCAACCATCAGTTCACGCGGAATCTACAAGTTCCCGGTGGTACGCCGCGCCATGCAGAAATATGATGACCATCAGGCTTCATCCTACGATGTGGAACATTGCGGCTGGTCGGATCTGCCCGAAGACAATTTCATCTGGCATGAAGATTATCCGTGGAGCATCGGCGAGTTCGTATGGACCGGATTCGACTATCTGGGTGAGCCTACTCCTTATTATTCTGACTGGCCCAGCCATTCTTCACTGTTCGGCATCATTGACCTTGCCGGTATTCCAAAGGACCGTTATTATCTGTACCGCAGTCACTGGAACAAAGACGTGGAAACGCTGCACATCCTTCCCCACTGGAATTGGGAAGGACGCGAGGGCGAAACAACTCCGATCTTTGTTTACACCAATTATCCGTCGGCTGAACTTTTCATCAATGGAAAGAGTCAGGGGAAACGTACGAAAGACCTTAGCGTGACCATCGATAACAGTCTGTGCGATACGGTGGGTTCTACGATATTCAAGCGTCAGCAGCGCTACCGCCTGATGTGGATGGATACTAAGTATGAACCGGGTACTGTGAAGGTTGTGGCATACGACAAGAACGGAAAAGCAGTGGCAGAGAAGGAAATGCACACGGCAGGCAAGCCATATACCATCAAGCTGGAAGCCGACAGAACACAGATTACGGCTGATGGAAAAGACTTGTCGTTCGTGACGGTAAGTGTAGTCGACAAAGACGGCAACCTCTGTCCGTTGGCTGACAACGAAATCAAATTCAAAGTGAAGGGAAAAGGTTATTACCGTGCAGGTGCAAACGGTAATCCGGCTTCGCTCGAATCATTCCAGGAACCGCAGATGAAAGTGTTCTCCGGAATGATGACAGCCATCGTTTCTTCTACGGAAGAAGCCGGAAAGATTGTGCTTGAAGCCAGTGCGAAGGGCTTGAAGAAAACCAAACTGGAAATCACTTCCGTGAAATAAATAACCGCACAATAAAGCCTGTTGCCGGGATACGGCAGAAAAGGCATTGCAAGAGGCTCAAAACAGGATTCGGCTGTCAAGTCGTTCTCTCCGGAATGACCGCAGAAAGCCAATTCTCATTTTGAGCCTCTTGTTTGTTTTACGGAGATTTCATTTTCACAGGTGCGGGACCGGTTTGTCATTCAAACCGGATACTTCCGCTTCTTTTGCAAATCCTGCAATTGTGGAAACGCCTGACAATCCACGATTTGCATATTCGTAAAAAAACGGCTTGTAGTTTTAGAAAGGAGAGACAGTTTTTTGCATATTGCTAGCTTTTGTTTATTTTTGTAAACGCAATGCAACCGAAACAAGAGACAATGGGATATCGTAAAATTATTCATCTTTTATTTGTTTTTTTGTTGTTCTTTTTACAATTGCTTTCGGGATGTCGGTTTGGAAACAAATTGTCAGAAACAGACAGTCCGCAATACGGTTTTGTACCTTCACTCGACAGTATTATTTCAATAGATCCTTATAAAGTCTGCGCTTCGGTCGACAGTATGCTCTCCCATACCACTGACAGCAACTTCTATTATCGTCTGCTTGTCCTGAAGGCTAAGTCAAAACTTTTTCTTGCAGAAATCGATTCATCGTCTCTTTTGCTGCATGAGGCGGAAGCTTACTGCCTCAGGAATGAGAAGGAGCCTGCAACCAGATTCTTGTGCGCCGATGTGTATAACATGTGGGGTAACATTTACGGACGGCGCGCTGTCTACGATTCAGCTGTATGGGCCTTCAGGGAAGCCTACCGGTACGGTTCGGAAGGAGGAGCTTCAGAAGCCTTGCTGAATATCTGTGTGAATCTTGCCGATGCGTATGTACGGAGGGGACGCTTCGACTTGAGTTCTTACTGGTACAACTATTCTCTGTCCATCGCCGACTCGCTGCATTTCCCGTCCGTCAAGCGGTTTCCCATTTACTATGGTTTGGCCCAAGTGAACATGGAGCTGCGCGATTTCAATACGTGTGATTACTATTATGGTCTGGCTTCGAAGTTTTATGAGGAGATGCAACCGTATGAAAAGCACATTTATCTGAACAACCGGGGCAATTCGTATTATTTCAGGCAAGATTATGAAGAGGCTCTGAAGTATTTCCGCAAGTCGCTGGCCTTGACCACCGCTTATCCGGAAATGGAATTTGAACGAAACTTGACTATGGTCAACTTGGGTGAGGTGTTTCTGTTGCTCAACCAGACAGATTCTGCGTCTTATTACTTGCACCGTTGCCATCGGTTCTTTTCATCGGTGGGCAATGCAAGTGCGTTATATTATATAGACACACAGCTCATAGAGCTGGCATTGAAGGAAGGTGATATGGAACAGGCGAAACGTCTGTTGAGAAAAACAGACAATACGGCGCATATCGAACCGAACATGATACGTATCCGCAACCGTTATCTGGAACATTATTTCGAGGCGGTCGGCGACTATCGCAATGCTTACAGGTATCAAGACCTGAACTGGAAAATGGATGACTCCATCCGCAACGAACGGGTGAAGATGCGTGCGGCTGAAATAGCGTTGAGATATCGACGGGACAGTACGCTGATGCAGCAGGAACTGTTTATCGAACAGAAGGAAAACCAAGTTCTTGTACTTCATCAATGGCTGTGGGGAATCATTTCTACCATATTGGTGGTATCGGCGGTTGCAGCAGTAACAGTGACCATTCACAGAAGAAAACGGGAAAAGGAAATATGGGGATTACAGACAGCGATTACTTCGCTCCGCCTGAAGAACATACGCAACCGGATTTCACCGCATTTCATTTTCAATGTGCTCAACCGGGAAGTGAATCTGCACAGGAAGGAAGAGGATAGTGAAAATTTGTTGGAATTGACCAAGCTGCTCAGGAGGAACCTGGAGCTTACGGACAAGATGGCTGTCTCACTGGCCGATGAACTGGATTTTGTTAGAACTTACGTACGGCTGGAAAGTAAATCGCTGGGCGAAGAATTTGAGTTTCAGCTGCAGATGGCAGAGGATATCCGGCAGGAGCAGGTGATGGTTCCCTCCATGCTTCTGCAAATTCCGGTTGAAAACGCCATCAAACATGCATTGAGACTGAAAGAGGGGAAAAGGTTGTTGCGGATTGTAATAGGCCATGATTCCAATGATGTCATCATAACTGTATGTGACAATGGAGGGGGATACCGTCAGAAAAGTGTAAATCACGGTACTGGTACCGGAATGAAAGTCATTACGCAGACTATCCAGCTTCTTAATTTCTACAACGTACGCCCGATTGTGATGAGAATCAGTAATGTACCTGTGGATGAGGACGGGACTGTAGGGTGTCAGGTTCATTTCACCATACCTTTCAATTACTCTTATATACTGAAGAATTGATCAATTATGAATGACAATAGAATAAGGACAATAATCGTAGATGATGAGGAAGCTGCCATTGACAACCTTTGTTTTGAGCTGAAACGTCATGAAAGAATCAAAGTGGAAGGGGTTGCCAGAAGGGGAGTGTCCGGCATCAAACTGATAGAAAAGGAGCGTCCGGATCTGGTGTTTCTTGACGTGGAACTGCCTGACATGTTGGGGATGGATGTGGCTGCGCAGCTTCACAAATCGGTCGATTGGAGGATGCAGATCATTTTCTATACGGCTTACGACAAATATCTGATAGACGCACTCCGTAGTTTTGCTTTTGATTTTTTGCTCAAGCCGGTCAATCCTAAAGAATTGGATATAGTGATTGACCGTGTACTTCTGGACATGAGCCGGGAAACAACAGGTTATCTGTCGCCGCTGTTTTCAGCTCTCAAGTCGGGTTCAAGCGAGAAATCATTTATGGTAATGACTCCTACAGGGGATTTGCGTGTCCTGCGCATTTCCGACATCGGTTATTTCCGCTACATCTCTTCCCGCAAGATATGGGAGGCAGTCTTGTCGAACGGCAATGTCATTCCGTTGCGGCGCAACACATCTGCCGACAATCTCTGTGCATACGATTCGTCTTTCGTGCAAGTACACCAGTCGTTCATTATCAATCTTAGTTATCTGGTCATGGTTCAGGGAAACCGGTGTGTGATGTATCCTCCTTTCGATGGAGTGGCGGAAATACAAGTGTCGAAAAAATACCGGAAAGAGTTGATGGATAAATTCTATCAATTATAGGCCTTTGGATTTTGTCCGGCATGAAAACAGGCGGCATATATCGTATCTTTCTTCCGTATCACCATTTTTAAAGAGAAAGTTCTTTCAATTTTTCTCCGTCCAGGTCATATGCTGTTACCGTTCCTTTTTCATAAATGACGAAAGTCGGAGGGTTTCCCCCTTTCGGAAAAGTGACAGAACCTGTGTTGCAGATGATTTTTTCATTTTGTCTTTCCAGTTTCCAGAGGTGGGTGTGCCCGTAAAAGAACACGTCATGTCTGCCTTTGGGCTGCTTGTCCTCGTTGTATACATGCCCGTGTGTAAGGAACAGGCGTTTCCCGCTGTCCACCACAAGCGCGTAGTCGGACAGAATGGGGAAATCCAACAGCATCTGGTCCACTTCCGAGTCGCAGTTCCCACGGATGGCGATGATTTCCTCACTCATGGCGTTTAGTGTCTCAGCAATACCTTTCGGGTCAAGCCCTTCCGGCAATCCGTTCCTTGGACCATAATTCAATATATCTCCCAAGATACAAAGCATGTTACAATGTTGTGTCCGGTAAAACCCTAACACCTTTTCCAGTGCCGGCAATGAACCGTGTATGTCAGATACAATCAGATATTTCATTTTTTTATGAGGGATTTATTTGTTTTTGATTTGTTCCATAATTCCTTCCAGAAAATCATTCGCTTCATCCAAAGCATTCTTGAATTGCTCCTTCAATTCTTCGTGGTCGAATTCAGCTGCCTTATCTGCCATTTCTTCCGAAAATTTTTCCAGTTCGCGCTTCTGTTCCTCAGAAAGTTTCTCCAGCAGTCCGCGTCCTTTCTCGTTAATATCCTTATATCTTTCACCGACACGTTCCCAGTCTTCCTCCGTATAAGTGGAAGCATTTCGGATTGTTTCCTCTGTCAGAGCTTTCATGTCATTCACATAGTCTTCCGCATCATAACTGGCACAGGAAGTCATACAGCATCCTGCAATGAAAAGCATAATGGCTTGTTTCGCTAGATATCTCATAAATTTATGCATTGTTTTTCCTGCAAAGATAAGAATTCATTCGGCTTATCCGATTCATGTATGTCAAAAAATGAACATTACTTCTTTCCGTTTGCCCGGCCTGCATCTCAGACGTGCCGGAAAAAGCTTTCAATAAGATGAAAAAAAACAGCCGACCCTGAATATACGGGATCGGCTGTTTTCGGTTTATACAGCTAGAGAATATTATTCAGCTTTCTCGTTGCTCCAGTCCATTGCGGCCATACGCTTGTATGAGTCATAGCGTTTCTTGGCCATCTTTTCGCAAGCGGCGAACAGGTCGGCTGCTTCTGTCGGATATTGTTTCATTACAGAAGCGAAGCGAACTTCACCCTTCAGATAGTCTTGGAAGTTAGCCCAATTCGGTTCCTTGGAGTCGAGCGAGAACGGGTTCTTTCCTTCGTCTTCCAGAGCCGGATTGAAGCGCCACAGATGCCAGTAACCGCATTCAACGGCCTTAGCCTCTTCTGCCTGGCTCTTGCCCATACCTGCTTTCAGACCGTGGTTGATACACGGAGCGTAAGCGATGACCAATGACGGACCTGGATAAGCCTCAGCTTCGCGGATAGCCTTCAGAGTCTGAGCCTGGTCAGCACCCATCGCAATTTGTGCCACGTATACATAACCGTAGGTAGTGGCGATCAGACCGAGGTCTTTCTTGCGTACGCGCTTACCGGAAGCGGCAAACTTGGCGATGGCACCCAGCGGAGTTGCCTTGGATGACTGACCGCCTGTATTTGAATAAACTTCAGTATCCAATACGAGGATGTTCACGTCTTCTCCAGAAGCGATTACATGGTCGAGACCTCCGTAACCGATATCATAAGAAGCACCGTCACCACCGATAATCCACTGAGAACGCTTGATCAGATAATCCTTGAATTCATAGATGGTAGCGCAGCTCGGGCATTTGTCCTTGGCGGCCTCAACCAACGGGATAATCTTGGCGGCAGCAGCCTTGCTCTTGTCGGCGTCGTTGCGTCCGTCAATCCATTCCTGGAATGCTTCCTTGTATTCAGCCGGAGTCTCATCCGATGCGATGGCAGCTTTCATGGCATCTTCAATGCGGTTGCGCAGCTTCTTGTTGGCCAGTTCCATACCCAGACCGAATTCGCAGAAGTCCTCGAACAGTGAGTTTGCCCATGCCGGACCCTGACCTTTTTCGTTGGTTGTGTACGGAGTGGAAGGAACAGAACCGGAGTAGATAGAAGAACATCCTGTTGCGTTGGAAACCATTTCACGGTCGCCGAACAGCTGGGAAATCAGTTTCACATACGGAGTCTCGCCGCAACCGGAGCAAGCGCCTGAGAACTCGAAGAGCGGAGTGGCGAACTGAGAGTTCTTTACATTGGCCTTGATGTCTACCAGGTCTTGTTTGCTCTTCACGTTGTCCACGCAGTATGTCCAGTTGTCTGCTTCTGCCAGCTGGCTTTCCAGATGTTTCATAACCAGAGCCTTGCCACCCTTCTTCGGGTTGCCCGGACAAACATCGGCACAGTTGCCACAACCCAAGCAGTCGAGCACGTCAACCTGCATACGGAATGTCATGTCGGCAAACTGCTTGCCCACAGCCTTCAGCATCGGGAAGTTAGCGCCCTTCTGTTCTTCCGCGTCAAGTATGAACGGACGGATGGCAGCGTGAGGACAAACATACGCACATTTGTTACACTGGATACAGTTCTCAGGATTCCATTCCGGAACGAAAGCAGCCACGCCACGTTTTTCGTATTTGGCTGTTCCCTGATACCAAGTACCGTCTTCAATACCCTTGAATGCAGATACCGGCAGCAAATCGCCGTCCTGAGCGTTGATCGGGCGGACCACTTCGTTGATGAATGCCGGGTCGTTGTTGGCGGCAGCTGGTTCTACTTCCAGACCAGCCCATGCCGGATCGACAGTCAGCTGCTTGTATTCACCGCCGCGGTCAACGGCTGCATAATTCTTGTTGACAACGTCTTCACCCTTCTTGCCGTAAGACTTCACGATGAACTTCTTCATCTGTTCAACGGCCAGGTCAACAGGAATAACGCCTGTGATGCGGAAGAATGCCGACTGCAGGATTGTATTTGTGCGGTTGCCCAAACCGATTTCCTGAGCAATCTGGGTAGCGTTGATATAATAAACGGTGATATTGTTTTCTGCGAAATATTTCTTCACCTTGTTCGGCAGGTTCTTTGCCAGTTCTTCACCTTCCCAGATGGTGTTCAGCAGGAAAGTGCCGTTCTTGCGCAGACCGCGGGTCACATCATACATGTGCAGGTAAGCCTGAACGTGGCAAGCCACGAAGTTCGGGGTTGTTACCAGATAGGTAGAGTGAATCGGATGGTCGCCGAAACGCAGGTGAGAGCAAGTGAAACCACCGGACTTCTTGGAGTCGTAAGAGAAGTAAGCCTGGCAGTATTTGTCTGTGTTGTCACCGATGATCTTCACGGAGTTCTTGTTGGCTCCTACCGTACCGTCGGCACCCAAGCCGTAGAACTTGGCTTCGAACACGCCTTCCGCGCCGAGAGCGATTTCTTCTTTCTGAGGCAGTGAAGTGAAAGTAACATCATCCACAATACCGATAGTGAAATGATCCTTCGGCATCGGGAGTTCCAGGTTTTCATATACTGACAGAATCTGAGCCGGAGTCGTGTCCTTGGAACCCAGACCGTAACGTCCGCCTACGATCAACGGAGCGTTTTCCTGTCCGTAGAATACGTCTTTCACATCCAGATACAGCGGTTCACCGTTTGAACCCGGTTCTTTGGTACGGTCGAGCACGGCGATGCGTTTCACGGTCTTAGGCATCTTGGCCAGGAAGTGCTTAGCCGAGAACGGACGGTACAGGTGAACGGCAATCAGACCTACCTTCTTGCCCTGAGCGGTCAGATAGTCGATAGCCTCACGTGTGGCTTCCGTCACGGAACCCATGGCGATGATGATGTTTTCAGCGTCTTCAGCACCATAGTAGTCGAACAGGCCGTAGTTGCGTCCCGTGATCTTGTTGATTTCGTTCATGTATTCCTCTACAATGGCCGGAACAGCCTCGTAGTACGGGTTGCATGACTCTCTGTGCTGGAAGAAGTGGTCAGGGTTTTCAGCCATACCGCGTGCCACCGGCTTGTTGGGAGTCAGCGCACGGTTGCGGAACTCAGCCAATGCCTCGCGGTCAACCAGCGGGGCCAGGTCCTCATTGTCCAGCTTCTCGATTTTCTGGATCTCGTGAGAAGTACGGAATCCGTCGAAGAAGTTCACGAACGGAACGCGTGACTTGATGGTGGACAGGTGGGCTACACCGGCCAGATCCATTACTTCCTGTACAGAACCTTCGCACAGCATGGCGAAACCTGTCTGACGGGTAGACATTACGTCCTGATGGTCGCCGAAGATACACAGTGCGTGAGAAGCCAGTGTACGTGCCGAAACATGGAATACGCAAGGCAACAGCTCACCTGCGATTTTATACATGTTGGGGATCATCAGCAACAGACCCTGAGAAGCGGTATAAGTAGTAGTTAACGCACCTGCCTGGAGTGAGCCGTGAACAGCACCAGCCGCGCCTCCTTCAGACTGCATTTCTTGAACCAGTACAGTTTCGCCGAAGATGTTCTTACGTCCTGCGGCAGCCCATTCGTCTACGTGCTCAGCCATTGTAGACGACGGAGTGATGGGGTAGATGGCCGCTACTTCCGTAAACATGTACGAGATGTGGGCGGCAGCTTCGTTGCCATCACAAGTGATGAATTTTTTTTGTTTAGTCATACAATTACTAAATTAAGTATTAAGTAATAAAATCTTTTTCTCAATATAAAAAGCCGAACAGCCACAGCGGTATCTGGTTGCCGTGTCCCATTTCCATCTTGTGCATGGCGTAGTACACGTTCGGATTGCTTTTCGGCTTGTAGTTGTCCGTGCAGATACGGAAGTGCAGGTCGCCGTCCACCAGGAACGAGGCTCCCTTGTCGCCTTTGTTCACCTTGTGGTCTTTCCACATCGTGTTCACGAAAAATGTCTCCAGCACGTCCTGTTCCTCCACCTTGATGGGGTAGATGCTGTACATCAGGTTGGTGTTGTGCATCATGATCTTGGCCGGTTTTTTCGGGAACTCCTCACCTTTCGGATAAATCATGTTGATGAGCCGCGAGTCGGCCAGGTATTTGATGTAGTTCATCACCGTGGCGCGCGATGTCTGGATGTCCGTGGCCAGTTGGCTCACGTTGGGAGCCACCGGTCCGTCCACCGCCAACAAATATAGCAATTTTTTTATTCTTGACAGATATTTCAGCTCGATTTGTTGTATTAGTAGAATATCCACCTCAATCATCATGTTCATGGTCTTGAGCAGGTTCTCCGAGAAGTTCCGCTTTTCGAGAAAGAACGGGTAGAACCCGTGGTGGATATAGTCCTGAAGGTAGTTGAGCGGATTGATGTAGGGCAGGATTGTCTTGGCGATGTGCTCGTGGTGGTTCAGGATCTCATCGAGCGTGTGCGGTGAGAAATGGTTGCCTGTATGGAGGTTCAGGAACTCGCGGAACGAGAACCCCCGCAGGTTGTACGATTTCACGATGCCGTTCAGCTCGGGATTCTCCTCTTTCAGCCGCATCACGGACGATCCGGTGAACACGATCTTCAGTTGCGGATAGCGTTCGTAACAGACACGAAGGTCGTGGCTCCAGTTGGGAAGCTTGAACACCTGGTCCACGAGCAGCACTTTTCCGCCCCGTTTCATGAACTCACCCGCAAAGTCCACCAGGCTGTATTGCGAGAAATAGAAATTGTTCATGTTGACGTACAGGCATGAACGGTCGAATCCGAACTTCTCTTTCGCGTATTGCAGCAGGAAAGTGGTCTTGCCCACCCCGCGGGTTCCCTTTATCCCGATGAGGCGGTGGCTCCAGTCAATCTCGTCCATAAGCGCGCGTCTGACAGGGGCGTTCGTGTGTTCCACCAGATAGCTGTGAGTTCTGTAAAAAGCTTCCATTTGTTTCTTGATTCTAAGTTGCAAATATACGAATACTTCATAATATTGCAAACCGTAGTTGACAAAAAATAGGGAAAGGAAAAAAAGATCGGTCTCTTGTCATGCTTTCAGAATGACGGTGACAGTGCCCTGTGGGGGCATGAAAAAACGTCAAGGCGTTTCAGTCAAAACGTCTTGACGTTTTCCTTAAAACGCCCTTATGTTTTGTTTGAAACGTCTAGGCGTTTTGGATGTGCCTTTTCCGGCTTGTGTCAGAACTGGTAATTCTGCTCCACCCAGTCGATGAAGGCCTTGTTCACCAGCTTCACGCCGCCGGGCGTGGGGTAGTCGCCGCTGAAGTACCAGTCGCCCGGATAGTCGGGGCAGGCCTCGTGCAGTCCTTCCAGGGTCTGGTAGACTATCTGCACCTTGGCCTGGGTGCCTGCAGGGGTGAGCAGTTCCACAATCTTGGCGGAAATCTCCTCGTCGGTGAACAGCGCATAGATTTCCTTCACGTAGTTCACCATCTTCTCTTTCGGGAGTTCCGTCTGGGCCTTCGATTTCCGGTAGGCGTATTCAATGACATGCTCCATGTTGCGGTCCTCCAGCAGGGCGATGGCTGCCTTGAAGGCGATGAACTGTTCCATGCTGGCCATGTCGATGCCGTAGTAGTCGGGGTAGCGCACCTGTGGGGAGGAGGATACGATGACGATCTTTTTCGGGTGCAGGCGGTCGAGGATGCCGATGATGCTTTGCTTCAGGGTGGTTCCGCGCACAATGCTGTCGTCGATGATGACCAGGTTGTCCTTGTAGGGCGTGAGGCTTCCGTAGGTGATGTCATACACGTGTGCCGCCAGGTCATTGCGGGTGTTTCCTTCGGCGATGAAGGTGCGCAGCTTGATGTCCTTGATGGCCACTTTCTCGCTCCGGACGCGTTTTGAGAGAATCTCTTCCAGCTCCTTGTGGGTGGGCGTGTGCCCGAGTTCCTCTATACGTTTCACTTTCAGTTTGTTCAGGTAGTTGTCGAATCCCTCCAGCATGCCGTAGAACGCCACTTCTGCGGTGTTCGGGATGAAGGAGAACACGGTATGTTCGATGTCGTTGTTCACGGCTTTCAGGATCGGGTCCACCAGCAGCTCTCCCAGCCTCTTGCGTTCGCGGTAGATGTCCATGTCGCTTCCGCGGCTGAAGTAGATGCGCTCGAACGAACAGGGCTTTACGTTTTTCGGCCTGTTGATCTGGGCCAGACGCATTTCGCCTTTCTTGTTGACCAGGATGGCTTGTCCCGGCTGCAGCTCGCGGATATTGTCGGCCGATACGTTGAGCACGGTCTGGATGACCGGACGTTCGGAAGCCAGCACCATGATCTCGTCGTCCATGTACCAGAAAGCCGGACGGATGCCCCACGGGTCGCGGATGGCGAACGACTCGCCGCTTCCGGTCAGTCCGCAGATCACGTAGCCCCCGTCCCATCTGGACGAGGAGGTTTTCAGCACGTTGGTCAGGTCAATGCGGTCCTCGATGGCATGGGTGATGTCCATGCCCTGCAGTCCTTCTTCCTTACATATATTATATAGGCGTTCCACTTCCCGGTCGAGCCGGTGTCCCACCTGTTCCAGCATGATGTAGGTGTCGGCGTATTTCCGGGGATGCTGTCCCGCGGCGGTGATGTCGGCGAATATCTCGTCCACGTTGGTCAGGTTGAAGTTTCCGCAGAGTGCCAGATTCTTGGCGCGCCAGTTGTTCCGGCGCAGGAAAGGATGTACGTACGAGATGCCGCTCTTTCCCGTGGTGGAGTAGCGGAGATGGCCCATGTACAGCTCGCCGGCAAAAGGCAGGCATTTCTTGGCGTATTCCGCATCATGGAGCTGTTCCTCGGTCAGATCCTTGAAGTGGCTGTGTACCGTGCCGAATATCTCAGTGATGGCTCCGGCCCCCAAGGCCCTTTCACGGAACATGTATTCTTCGCCCGCATCGGCCTGAAGCTTCACGCAGGCCAGTCCTGCCGCTTCCTGTCCGCGGTTATGCTGTTTCTCCATCAGGAGGTAGAGTTTGTTGAGTCCGTACATCCAGGTGCCGTATTTTTCCTGGTAGTATTCCAGCGGCTTGAGCAGACGGATAAGCGCTACGCCGCATTCGTGTTTCAATATTTCCATATATAAGCAAAATGATAAGAACGTGTGCAAAATAACAGACAAATATCAGAACGGGCGGAAGAATGTCTGTCAAATTTCATATTTTCTTGCTGTTTTGAACGGTGTGTAACAAAGATGGAATAAAATGTTTTATTGTGTTATAAAATGCGGTAATAATGTTTTAAAATGAAACATTCCGTTCTTTGAAATAAAATTCCTGTTGAGAAAATGCCGGTAATTGTTGTCATATTGAAAGTGGATTTCATATTTTTGCGGCTAAAGACGCATGAAAACAATCAATAGATATTAAAAAGAAAGAAAAGGCAATGAAAGAAGATGTTTTTATCAGAATGGATGACAATGTCGTAGCGCAGTGTCAGCCGCAGGAGACCGGACTTTATGATCCGTCGCACGAGCACGATGCCTGTGGAGTGGGGATGATTGTCGACATTCATGGAAACAAGTCGCACGAGCTGGTGGACTCGGCCTTGAGGGTGCTTGAGAACATGAAGCACCGTGGCGCGGAAGGCGCGGACAACAAAACCGGTGACGGTGCCGGCATCATGGTGCAGATTCCTCATGAGTTTATCTTGTTGCAGGGCATACCGGTGCCGGAAAAGGGCAAATACGGCACGGGGCTGGTGTTTCTTCCGAAAGATCCGGATGAGCAGGCGCAGATTCTCAGCGTGATGATCGAGGAGATCGAGCGCGAGGGGCTTTCACTGATGCATCTGCGTTCGGTGCCGGTCAATTCTTCCATATTGGGAAAGAGCGCGCTGGAAACCGAGCCCGACATCAGGCAGGTGTTCATTACGGGAGTGATCGATGCGGAGAATCTGGAGCGTACGCTGTATGTTATCCGCAAGAAGATAGAGCGTAGGGTTCATCACAAGGATTTCTATATCGTCTCGCTTTCAAGCAAGACCATTGTCTATAAAGGGATGTTGTCGTCGGTGCAGGTGCGTGAGTATTTTCAGGACCTGACCCAGCCGTATTTTACCAGCGGACTGGCTATCGTGCATTCGCGTTTCAGCACGAACACGTTTCCCACCTGGAGCCTGGCACAGCCGTTCCGGCTGTTGGCGCACAACGGAGAGATCAATACCATCCGTGGCAACCGGGGATGGATGGAAGCGCGTGAGAGTGTGTTGTCCACTCCCCAGCTGGGGGATGTGAGGGACATACGTCCCATCATCCAGCCGGGCATGAGCGACAGTGCCTCGCTCGACAATGTGCTGGAGTTTTTCGTGATGTCCGGATTGAGTCTGCCTCATGCCATGGCGATGCTCGTGCCGGAGTCGTTCAATGACAAGAATCCGATCAGCGAGGACCTGAAGGCCTTCTATGAGTATCATTCCATATTGATGGAACCCTGGGACGGACCTGCCGCCCTGTTGTTCAGCGACGGACGGTATGCCGGGGGAATGCTCGACCGCAACGGTCTCCGTCCGGCCCGTTACCTGATTACCAGGAATGACATCATGGTGGTGGCAAGCGAGGCGGGTGTCATCAGTTTCGAGCCTGAGACCATCAAGGAGAAAGGCCGCCTGCAGCCGGGAAAGATACTTCTGGTCGATACACAGGAAGGACGTATCTATTACGACGGTGAGCTGAAGGAGCAGCTGGCGTCGTCGAAGCCATACCGTGAATGGTTGTCTGCGAACCGCATAGAACTGGATGCGCTGCGTAGCGGACGTAAGGTGGCGAATAC
Source organism: uncultured Bacteroides sp. (assembly GCA_949289295.1). Taxonomy (GTDB): domain Bacteria; phylum Bacteroidota; class Bacteroidia; order Bacteroidales; family Bacteroidaceae; genus Phocaeicola. The sequence continues at coordinate 26,830 of CASENM010000032.1, read as the reverse complement.
CGTGGGTGAATACGACCGTCATCTGCGGGCGTTCGGTTTTACCCGTGAGGATATCGAGCGCACCCTTATCCCGATGTGTACCAATGGAGTGGAGCCTACCGCTTCGATGGGTAACGATACACCGCTGGCCGTGCTTTCGGATATGCCTCAGTTGTTGTTCAACTATTTCCGTCAGCAGTTCGCCCAGGTGACCAATCCACCTATCGACCCGATCAGGGAAGAGCTGGTCATGTCGCTGACGGAATATATCGGGGCGGTGGGTACCAATATCCTGCTTCCGGACGAGAGCCATTGCAAGATGGTGCGTCTGCCGTACCCCATCCTGAACAACACCCAGCTCGACATACTTTGCAATATCCGTTACAAGGGGTTCAAGGCCGTCAGGCTGCCGATGCTTTTCGATGTGGCGAAAGGTACGGCGGGGCTGCGTGAGGCGTTGTCCGCCCTTTGCAAGAAGGCGGAGGAATCCGTGGCGGAAGGGGTCAACTACATTGTGCTGACCGACCGGGACATTGACGCCACACGTGCGGCCATACCTTCACTGCTGGCGGTAAGTGCCGTCCATCACCATCTGATTTCGGTGCAGAAACGGGTGCAGACGGCATTGGTGGTTGAAAGCGGTGAGATCCGTGAGGTGATGCATGCGGCGCTGCTTCTCGGCTATGGTGCCAGTGCCATTAATCCGTACATGGTGTTCGCCGTGCTGGACAGTCTGGTGAGGAAAGGCGATGTGCAGATGAATTACGAAACGGCGGAGAAGAATTATGTCAAGGCTGTCTGCAAGGGCCTTTACAAGGTGATGAGCAAGATGGGCATCAGTACCATCCGTTCTTATCGTGGCGCGAAGATATTCGAGGCCGTAGGATTGGGTGAGGAGCTTCTGAATACTTATTTCGGAACGGATGTGTCGACTGTGGGAGGTATCCGGCTGGAGGATATCGCCAAGGACTACACGGCCTTCCATGATGCCGGTTTCGCTCCGGAAAAGGTGGACGACCTGCTTCCTTACATCGGCCAGTTCTCTTATCGTAAGGACGGGGAGAGACATGCCTGGAATCCGGAAGCCATCAGCAAGCTGCAGTTGGCGACCCGTCTGGGCAGTTACGCGAAGTTCAAGGAATATACCCGTTGGGTGGACGGGAAGAAAGAGCCTATATTCTTGCGCGACTTTTTTGAGTTCAAGCGTAATCCGATATCCATCGATGAGGTGGAGCCGGTGGAAAGCATTGTGAGGCATTTCGTGACGGGGGCCATGTCGTTTGGAGCCATCAGCAAGGAAGCGCACGAGGCATTGGCTCTGGCCATGAACAAGTTGGGCACGCGGAGCAATACGGGAGAGGGCGGAGAAGATTCCGGCCGTTTCCATGAGACGTATGAGGGAATTTCGCTGAACAGCAAGACCAAACAGGTGGCGTCCGGACGCTTCGGAGTGACCGCCGAATATCTGGTGAACGCCGAAGAGATACAGATTAAAGTGGCGCAGGGAGCAAAACCGGGCGAGGGCGGACAGTTGCCGGGCTTCAAGGTCAATGAAGTCATTGCCAGAACCCGTCATTCGATTCCGGGCATCTCGCTGATTTCTCCTCCGCCTCACCACGACATCTATTCGATTGAGGACCTGGCCCAGCTGATATTCGACTTGAAGAACGTGAATCCGAAAGCGAAAATCAGTGTGAAGCTGGTTGCCGAGAGCGGTATCGGTACCATTGCCGCCGGTGTGGCCAAAGCCAAGGCCGATCTGATTGTCATTTCCGGTGCGGAGGGCGGCACAGGCGCCTCACCTGCTTCCTCCATGCGTTATGCGGGCATCCCGCCGGAAATCGGACTGAGCGAGACCCAGCAGACATTGGTGCTCAACGGTCTCCGCGGACAGGTGCGCCTGCAGGCCGACGGGCAGCTTAAGACGGGTCGCGACATCATCAGCATGGCACTGTTGGGAGCGGAAGAGTTCGGTTTCGGCACTACGGTGCTGATTGTGTTGGGTTGCGTGATGATGCGGAAATGTCATACCAATACCTGTCCGGTGGGTGTGGCCACTCAGGATCCGAGACTTCGTGAGCATTTCCGCGGACATTACCAGTATGTGGTCAACTATTTCCGTTTCATGGCTCAGGAAGTCCGTGAGTATCTGGCGGAGATGGGATTCACCCGCTTGGATGACATAGTGGGGCGTACCGACCTGATCGGGCTGAAGGCGTTGGATCCGGACTCCAAATATGCGTCGCTCGATTTCAGCCGCATGCTGCATAAAGTGGACAACGGCTCGGCCATCCGTCAGGTGGGGGAACAGCGTCATGACATTGATTCGGTGAAGGACGTGTCGATACTTGAGGCTGCCCGTGAGGCTCTTGAGAACAGAAAGGAGGTTTCGTTGGAATATGCCATCGGCAATACCGACCGTGCGGTGGGGGCGATGCTTTCCGGTGCGGTGGCTGCCAGGTATGGTGAGGAAGGGCTTCCCGACCAGACCGTCACGGTGAAATTCAAGGGATCGGCCGGACAGAGTTTCGGGGCTTTCCTTGCCCACGGTATCCGTTTCAAGCTGGAAGGTGAGGCGAACGACTATCTGGGAAAAGGCTTGAGCGGCGGACATATCTCCGTGCAGCCTCCGGTGAGGAGCAATTTCGAGGCGGAAAAGAATGTGATTGTGGGCAACACCTTGCTTTACGGTGCCACAAGCGGCGAGGTGTATATCAACGGGCGTGCCGGAGAACGTTTCGCGGTGCGCAACTCGGGTGCCGTTGCGGTGGTGGAAGGCGTGGGCGACCATTGCTGTGAGTACATGACCGGCGGACGTGTGGTCGTGCTGGGTGAGACCGGAAGGAACTTCGCGGCAGGCATGAGCGGCGGTGTGGCCTACGTGTGGGACAAGAACCACAATTTCGACTATTTCTGCAACATGGAGATGGTGGAACTGTCTCTTCTGGAGGAGGCTACGGCACGTAAGGAACTGCATGAGCTGGTCCGTCAGCATTATCTGTATACGGGATCGAAACTGGCGCGTACGATGCTTGACAACTGGAACCGGTATGTGGACGAGTTCATTCAGGTGACTCCGATCGAGTACAAGAAAGTGCTTGCCGAGGAGCAGATGCGCAAGCTGCAGCAGAAAATCGCCGAAGTGCAGCGTGATTATTGATTCTTTATTCGTCAAATTAAATCTTGATCGTCATTATGGGAAATCCTAAAGCGTTTTTGACCGTTCCGCGTAAAGAGGCCGGATACCGTCCGGTGCATGAGCGCATCGCAGACTTCAGTGAGGTGGAACAGACATTGAATACAAGCGACCGGAAACTGCAGGCTTCACGCTGCATGGACTGTGGGGTGCCTTTCTGTCATTGGGCTTGTCCGTTGGGCAACCGCCCGCCTGAGTTTCAGGATGCCATGTATAACGGCCATTGGGAAAAAGCTTACAAGATATTGAGCCGAACGAACGACTTTCCTGAATTTACGGGGCGTATCTGTCCGGCATTGTGTGAGAAAAGTTGCGTGTTGAAACTGAGCATGGATGCTCCGGTCACTGTCCGTGAGGACGAGGCCGCCGTGATTGAGGCGGCTTTCCGTGAGGGGTATGTCCGTCCGGAACGGTATGCCCGCAACGGGAAGAAGGTGGCTGTCGTCGGTTCGGGGCCTGCGGGTCTGGCGGCCGCCAACCAATTGAACCGGCGCGGATATGAGGTGACGGTGTTCGAGCGGCTGGAATATGTGGGCGGACTGCTCCGTTTCGGCATCCCGAATTTCAAGCTGGGAAAGTCGGTCATCGACCGCCGTATCGCCGTCATGGAGGCGGAAGGCATTGTGTTCAGGGTGAATACGGATGTCGATGTGACACGGCTTCCCGAAGGTTTTGATGCCTATTGCGTATGTACAGGCACTCCGCAAGCCCGTGACCTTGACATTCCCGGACGGGAACTGAAAGGGATTCATCTGGCTATGGAGATGCTGGCCCAGCAGAACCGTGTGCTGGCGGGGCAGACTTTTTCTGAAGAGGAACGCGTCACGGCGAAAGGGAAGAAGGTGCTGGTCATCGGTGGCGGAGATACGGGAAGCGACTGCATCGGAACGAGCAACCGCCAGCAGGCGTTGAGCGTGACACAGATCGAAATCATGCCAAAACCGCTGGTAGGTTATAATCCGGCTACTCCCTGGCCGCAATGGCCGTCGGTGCTGAAGACAAGCAGCAGCCATGAAGAAGGGTGTGTGCGTCGGTGGAGTCTGTCATCAACCCGTTTCATCGGTGAGAACGGACATGTGACCGGTGTGGAAGTGGAAGAGGTAGAATGGATTCCGGCCACTGACGGAGGGAGACCGGTGATGAGGCCGACCGGCAGGAAAGAGGTGCTGGAAGCCGATCTGGTCTTGCTGGCGATGGGTTTCCTGAAACCGGTACATCCCGAGTTCCCGGAGAATGTGTTCGTGGCCGGCGATGCCGCTACGGGCGCCAGTCTGGTGGTGCGCTGCATCGCCGGAGGACGCAAGGCCGCGGCCGACATCGACGCCTATCTCTCATCTAAATAAGGGCCGTATCAGGCATCAAGTATAAATTATGAACTATTAACTGTTAACTATTAACTACCTGCATGTGTGGAATTGTAGCGATATTCAATATTAAGGAGCCGACACCCGCCTTGCGCGACAAGGCGTTGGCAATGGCGAAGAAAATCCGTCACCGCGGACCGGACTGGAGCGGCATCTATTGCGGAAAGTCAGCCATCCTGGCTCATGAGCGTCTGTCCATCGTCGACCCTCAGAGCGGAAGACAACCCTTGTTCTCGCCGGACAGGAAACAGATTCTGGCGGTGAACGGTGAAATCTATAATCATCGGGACATCCGCCGCCGGTATGCCGGAAAGTATGAGTTCCAGACCGGCAGCGACTGTGAGGTCATTCTCGCCCTCTACCGTGACAAGGGCATCGGTTTTCTGGAGGACCTGAACGGAATCTTCGCCTTTGCCCTGTATGACGAGGAGAAGGATGAGTTTTTGATTGCCCGCGATCCGATTGGCGTGATTCCGTTGTACATCGGTTACGATGCGGACGGGAAGGTGTACTGTGCCAGTGAGCTGAAGGCGCTGGAGGGCTGTTGCGGGCGTTATGAGCCGTTTCTGCCGGGACATTATTATTCGAGTGTCACGGGAAAGATGGAGCGTTGGTACAAGCGCGACTGGATGGGTTATGAGGCCGTGAAAGACAATCCGGCCTCTCCCCAGGCCATACACGACGCGCTGGAAGAGGCGGTGCGCCGTCAGCTGATGAGCGACGTGCCTTACGGTGTGCTTCTGTCGGGTGGCCTTGACAGTTCGGTGATTTCCGCCGTGGCCAGGAAGTTCGCTTCCCGGCGCATTGAGACCGATGGGCAGAAAGACGCGTGGTGGCCGCAGCTCCATTCGTTTGCCGTGGGGCTGAAAGGCGCTCCCGACCTGCTGAAGGCCAGAGAGGTGGCCGACTATATCGGTACGGTGCATCATGAGATTAACTACACCATTCAGGAGGGACTTGACGCGGTGCGTGATGTGATTTATTTCATCGAGACATACGACGTGACCACCGTCCGCGCCTCTACACCGATGTATCTGTTGGCACGGGTCATCAAGAGCATGGGCATCAAGATGGTGCTGAGCGGAGAAGGAGCGGATGAGGTGTTCGGCGGTTATCTTTATTTCCATAAGGCGCCCGATGCGAGGGCTTTCCATGAGGAAACGGTGCGCAAGCTTTCCAAACTGTATCTTTATGACTGTCTGAGGGCGAACAAGTCGTTGGCCGCATGGGGAGTGGAAGGCCGTGTACCTTTTCTCGACAAGGAGTTTCTTGACGTGGCCATGCGCCTGAACCCCGCTGCCAAGATGTGTCCCGGAAAGACCATCGAGAAGAAGATCCTGCGCGAGGCTTTTGCCGGCATGTTGCCGGAAAGCGTGCTTTGGAGACAGAAGGAGCAGTTCAGCGACGGAGTGGGCTACAGCTGGATTGACACACTGAAGGAAATGACTTCGAAAGCCGTTTCCGATGAGGAGATGGCTCATGCGGCCGAGCGTTTCCCCATCAATCCGCCGCGCAACAAGGAAGAATATTATTACCGGAGCATATTTGAGGAGTATTTCCCCAGCGAGAGCGCGGCGCGCAGTGTGCCGAGTGTGCCGAGCGTGGCTTGTTCCACCGCGGAGGCATTGGCATGGGATGAGGCGTTCAGGAACATGAACGAGCCGAGCGGACGTGCCGTGGCGGGAGTACACGAGGATGCTTATCTGAAAAAGTGAATGGGTATGAGAAGAAAGATTGAATTTACAAAGATGCAGGGTCTGGGCAATGACTACATTTATGTGGACGCGGTGAAATATCCGTTGCCAAATCCTGAGAGATATGCCGTGGAGTGGAGCCGTCCGCATACGGGAATAGGCAGTGACGGGCTTGTGCTCATAGGCGCTTCGGACAAGGCGGATTTCAGTATGCGTATCTTCAATGCCGACGGTTCGGAAGCGAGGATGTGCGGAAATGCCAGCCGGTGTATCGGCAAATACGTGTATGAGAACGGGTTGACGGACAAGGACGAAGTCCTGCTCGACACGTTGTCGGGAGTGAAGGTGTTGCGCCTGTACGTGGAGAACGGTGAGGTGAACCGGGTCAGTGTGGACATGGGTGTTCCTGCGGACATCCGTCCGGTGTTCTTGGGCGACGGGTATCCTTTTGCGGAAGGCATGTCGGTCTCGATGGGAAACCCTCATCTGGTGATATTTGTGGACGATGTCTCGAAGGTGGATGTGGCCGCCGTCGGTTCCCGTCTGGAATGTCATCCCTTTTTCCCTGACCGTGTCAATGTGGAGTTCGCTCAGGTCATCGCTCCCGGAAAGATCCGCATGCGGGTGTGGGAGCGTGGCTCAGGTATCACCCAGGCATGTGGCACCGGGGCGTGTGCCACGGCGGTCGCCGCATTCTCCACAGGCCGTGGCGGAGAGGATACCGAGGTGGTGATGGACGGTGGAGCGCTTCAGGTTTCCTGGACCGGACCGTCCGGACATCTGTTCATGACGGGTCCCGCCGTCAAGGTCTTTGAAGGAAAGATTGAAGTCTGAAGGGATTAAAGTGAAAATGCCGTTCCGACTTCTATGGTCCGGCTCGTGAACCGTACGGTCCATATCGGTGGACTATACGGATCACACTGTTGAACCGTACGGTTCACGGGCCGGACCATAGTTTTTCTCAAGACGTTCTCAAAGAAGCATTCTGTTTTTCTTATTTAAATTCTAAACACATCATATTGTTATGGTCTCAATCAACGAAAATTTCATAAAGCTTCCGGGAAGTTATCTTTTCTCCGAAGTAGCGAAAAGAGTCAATGCGTTTAAGTCAGCCCATCCGGATGTCAGACTGATCCGTCTGGGCATCGGTGACGTGACCCGTCCCCTTCCTCAGGCTTCCATTGAGGCGATGCACCGTGCGGTGGACGAACTGGCGCATGCCGGCACCTTCCACGGATACGGACCTGAGCAGGGATACGGTTTTCTGATTGACGCGATTATCCGTCACGACTTTGAGCCGTTGGGTGTGCGTCTCTCACCGGATGAAGTGTTTGTGAGCGACGGCGCGAAGAGCGATACGGGCAATTTTACGGATATTCTCGGCCTTCATAATACGGTGGTCGTGACCGATCCGGTTTATCCGGTGTACGTGGACAGCAATGTCATGTTCGGGCGTGCCGGAAAGCTGCAGGCCGACGGTTGCTGGAGCAACATTGTCTATCTGCCCTGTACGGCGGAGAATGGCTTTGTACCGGCACTTCCGCGGCATCGGGCCGACATCATCTATCTCTGTTATCCGAACAATCCCACCGGGACAACACTGACCCGCGCCCAACTCAAGAAGTGGGTGGACTATGCGCTGGAGAACGGATCCCTTATCTTGTTTGACGCGGCATACGAGGCGTTTATCCGTGAGGATGACGTGCCGCACTCCATCTATGAGATTGAGGGAGCGCGCCGGTGTGCGGTGGAATTCCGGAGCTTTTCAAAAACGGCGGGTTTCACCGGTGTGCGTTGCGGATATACGGTGGTTCCTGAAGAGGTGGCCGGAACGGACGCGCAAGGCAATCGCGTGGCGTTGAACCGTTTGTGGAACCGCCGTCAGTGTACGAAGTTCAACGGTGCCAGTTATATTACTCAGCGCGGCGCGGAGGCGGTATATTCGGAGGAAGGCCGTCGGCAGGTGAAGGAAACCATCGGGTATTATATGGGGAATGCCCGGATTATGCTCGACACCCTCCGTCAGTCCGGTTTCGAGGTGTATGGAGGGACGAATTCCCCCTATCTGTGGCTGAAGGCTCCTGAAGGGACAGGCTCGTGGGAGTTTTTCGATACGCTGCTTCGTGAGGTGCATGTGGTAGGAACGCCGGGTGTGGGGTTCGGACCGAGCGGGGAAGGCTATCTCCGTCTCACCTCTTTCGGAAGCCGCGAAGACTGCGTGGAGGCTATGGGGCGTATAGCCGCATGGGCACGGAAATGACATTCAGACAGGCCTGCACGATAAAGGGCGAAGCCGGATTTCCTCACGGAACCCCGGCTTCTGTTTTTATCAAACAACCAATAAGAAATAAGGGATAATCCTATAACTATCTGATAAACAATAGCTCGCGATATTTTGGCAGTGTCCACATCTGGTCGTCCACAATCAGTTCAAGCTTGTCGATGTGGTAGCGTATCTGTTCCAGCATCGGAGCTATGTGGTCGTGGTAGGCTATGGCCTTTTCCCGTTCGTCTGTAATCTTGTTGGCCACCTTGCGTGCGTTGACCATTTCGTCCACGTGCTCCTTGATGTAGGACGTGTGTCCGGAGATTTTCCGGATGATGGCCAGATTCTCGGCCGACAGTTCCGACACTTCCTCGTCCGGGAACAGTCCTTTCATTTTGAATACGTTGTCAATCAGTTTGCTTTGGTACTCGATGGCCACCGGTACGATATGGTTCATTACCAGGTCGCCCAATACGCGCGCCTCGATCTGGATTTTCTTTGTATAGGTCTCCCATTTCACCTCGTTGCGTGCTTCCAGTTCTTTCTTCGTCATCACGCCCTCTGACTCGAACATGCTGATGCTTTCAGGCGTAAGATACTGGTCGAAGATGACCGGACAGCTTGTCTCGCAGTCCAGCCCCCGGCGTGCGGCTTCCTCTTTCCACTCCTCGCTATAGCCGTTGCCGTCGAAACGGATCGGTTTGCTCAGTTTGATGTATTCACGCACAACCTGGATGATGGCCGGGATTTTCGGTTCTCCCTGTTCGATGAGCGCGTCCACTTTCTGTTTGAACTCGGTGAGCTGCTCCGCTACGGCTGTGTTCAGTGCGATCATCGCGCTCGCGCAGTTTGCCTCTGAACCTACCGCACGGAATTCAAAACGGTTGCCCGTGAAGGCGAACGGAGAGGTGCGGTTGCGGTCGGTGTTGTCTATGAGCAGTTCCGGAATCTGGGGAATGTCCAGCTTCATGCCATGCTTTCCGCCCAGCGATACCAGTTCGTCGGTGGCGCTGTCTTCCATATGGTCGAGCACTTTGCTGAGCTGTGTGCCGAGGAAGGAGGATATGATGGCGGGAGGTGCCTCGTTCGCGCCCAGACGGTGTGCGTTGGTGGCGCTCATGATGGATGCCTTCAGTAGTCCGTTGTGGCGGTATACGGCCATCAGCGTGTTGACAATGAACGTGATGAAGCGTAGGTTCTCTTCCGGGGTCTTTCCCGGTGCCATCAGCAGGATGCCGGTGTCCGTGCCCAGTGACCAGTTGTTGTGCTTTCCCGAACCGTTTACACCCTTGAACGGTTTTTCGTGGAGCAGCACGCGGAATCCGTGGTTGCGCGCCACCTTGCGCATCAGCGACATGATCAGCATGTTGTGGTCGACGGCCAGGTTGCATTCCTCGTAGATGGGAGCCAGTTCGAACTGGTTGGGAGCCACCTCATTGTGGCGGGTCTTGACCGGGATTCCCAGTTCGAGCGCCTGAATCTCAAGGTCTTTCATGAAAGCCGCCACCCGGCTTGGAATGGCGCCGAAATAATGGTCCTCAAGCTGCTGGTTCTTCGATGCCTCGTGGCCCATCAGTGTGCGTCCGGTGAGCAGCAGGTCAGGGCGTGCCGCATACAGTCCTTCATCAATCAGGAAATACTCCTGTTCCCATCCCAGATAGGCGGACACTTTCCTGACATCGGGGTCAAAATAGTGGCATACGTCCACCGCTGCCTTGTTGACCGCCCGCAAGGCTTTCAGCAAAGGAGCCTTGTAGTCGAGCGACTCCCCTGTGTAGGCGATGAATACGGTAGGGATGCAGAGCGTGTCATCCACCACGAACACCGGTGATGAGGGGTCCCATGCGCTGTATCCGCGGGCCTCGAACGTGTTGCGGATACCTCCGTTCGGAAATGACGAGGCGTCCGGCTCCTGCTGCACGAGCAGTTTTCCGGAAAACTCTTCCATCATGCCGCCTTTTCCGTCGTGTTCCACGAATGAGTCATGCTTTTCGGCGGTCCCTTCAGTCAGAGGCTGGAACCAGTGGGTGTAGTGGGTGGCACCCAATTCGGTGGCCCAACGTTTCATACCTTCTGCTACGGCATCCGCCATGCTGCGGTCAAGTGTGGCTCCATTGTCCATCACGTCAACCAGCTTCGCATATACGCTGGATGGCAGATACTTGAACATTTTCTCCCGGTTGAATACGTACTTTCCGAAGTATTCGCTCGGACGTTCCTTGGGAGTGTTCACCTCTACAGGCTTTGTCTGAAAGGCTTTTTCTACGACTTTGAATCTAAGTGTTGACATAAACTCTCGTTTTAGTTTGTTGTATTTGTATATTGTATTGAAAATGGATTATGTTATTGCCTTTATGGTTTTAAATAGTGGTATTTGTTTTCATTTTGTTTTTGTTATACTGCAAAGTTATGTCTTTTTGTCTCCGGTATATCTACGTGGTATCCTTTTTTGTGTTTTATTTTATTGAATCTTACATTTCATAGTTTTATTTTCTATATATATTACTGATTGTTTCATTTTATCTCTATATTTGAGTGATATGTAAGCGTATCTTTCCCGGTAGAGAAATTTATTCTGTTCAGACCGGTTATGCTCTGTGGCTACATCGGATTTTTAAGTATCTTTATCCTGAATAAAAACGAGTGAAATGACTGAATGTATATATTGTTTCAATCCGGCGCATGATATGGCTTTGGCAAACAATACTTCTTTTTATAAGGCCCCTGATGAAATCATGCGGATGGCTTATGATTTGGCTGTCTTGCCGGGATGGTATGCCGGGAAAGGAAAAGTGAAGATAAACGAATGGAGACAGGTCGAATTGCTCCGGTCTCAATTGGGAAGCGGCGAACTGTTTCCGGAAGCGGAGTGGACCGTTCAGTGGGAGTCGGGCCGATATATGCCTTGGGGGTGGAATCCGGCTTTGTTGCATACGCTCCGGCTGGCTGGTGTGGATGAAGGTTTCTTGTTGACTGATTCCCAGATGAAGCGTATACGTGAATTGTCGGGGAGGCAGCAGTGTGTGGCCATACAAGAAGCGATGAGGGAGATTCAGGGAGTATGTGGGGAGTCGTGTGTATGCAAATCGTTGCGTGATGTGCATTGTTGTATGTCGGAGGTCGGCGAGGTGGTTCTCAAAGCCCCCTGGTCGGGAAGTGGGAGAGGTCTGGTGAGAGTTTCGTCAGCTACTTGGACTGAATCGGTGGAAGGATGGATTGGCCGTATCCTGCGGACGCAGGGAGAGATTATGGCAGAACCCTTGTATGAGAAGGTGTGTGATTTTGCGATGGAATTTTTTGCGGACGGTGCCGGGAATTTGTTCTTTATAGGTTATTCTTTGTTTGATACGGATACGCATGGAAATTATAAAGAGAACCGATTGTTGGATGATGACCGCATCTTACAGCTTCTGTCATCATATGTGCCGGTTGATTTGCTCCTGGATGTGAAGATAGAGTTGATGGACCGGCTTTCTTCCATGTTGAAAAGTGATTATAGGGGATATTTTGGGGTTGACATGATGGTGTGTCGGCAGAATGGCAGTTATTGCGTGCATCCTTGTGTCGAAATCAACCTTCGGATGAATATGGGAATTGTTGCTCATGTCGTGAACCGCAGTCTGGTGCATTCTCGTTCGGAGGGGTATTTCAGAGTAGAACATTATCCAGTCCGAGGTGAGGCGTTGGAGACCCATTGTTCCATGAAAGAACGTCATCCGTTGCAACTGTCAGACGGCCGGATATTGAACGGTTATCTTTCGCTGACCGGGGTTGATGCCGATACACGTTATCAAGTGTATATAATCATAGCGGAGCGTGAGTAGAGATTCGGGCAGTAAAAAACGGGGCTGACTCAAGTTGAAATCTGAGACAGCCCCGTTTTTTTTATTGTTTATGAAATTATTCTTTCAAGTCAGTTTTTAGAAGAACAGATAGCGTTGGTCTGTTATTTCCGCTTTCTGATACAGGTCATTGATGAGCTGGTTGCCCACAAGACGGGCGGCCATGCCGGTCAATGTAGCTTCTTCCTGCTTGGCATCAAATTCTTCTGTACCTTTATCCTTTGCATATACCTGTATCATATAAACTCCTGCGTTGCCTTTTACAGGTGTGCTGGTTTTGCTTATTTCAGTTTTGGCAGCTGCTGCACCGATAACAGGCTCGCTTGCATGAGTGACAGAAATATAGGCCGGCGCAGAGAAAGTGACATGCTTGACAGAGTCGCTCACAGCACCTTGCAAGCCTTTAACCTGTTCCAGCGAATTGAATCCTTGCATGTCTGCCAAAATCTTTTCTGCCTTTTTGTCACGTCTGATTTCATTTCTCAGTCTGTCCGCTACAGAGTTTATGTCACGGTATCCTGCCTTGTGGATTTTTTCAAGAGCTACCACCATCATGTGGTCGTTTTCGCCGCATTCATACAGCGGAGAAACTTCACCGGCTTTTGCAGAGAAAATCCATCTCATCACATCGTCGGTAGATTTTACGCCGGCCACATAATGCTCGGCATTTGAAAGGTCACGGCGAGGTATCAGCGAGTATCCGTTTTCTTCCGCATTTTTCTGCAGGTCTTCAATTGTCGTGTTCTGGGCTACAAACTGGCTGAATTTGTTGTAGGCGGCATTGTAAGTTTCTTTGCTGAACTCTACCGGGCGTTTTACGACAGCTACTTTATATTTTGTCTGCATGCTCTTCTTGTCCATGACCTGAAGTATCAGGTGAGCCTGTCCGATTGCCAGATTCGTCACCTGGTTCTTGGGCTGGTTGATGAGCGTATTGATGAGCTTCACGTTGTCTGCATCCATTTCAGTGCCTTCCCAGCTTCTGGAGTTAACCCAAACGGCTTCCCCGGTTTGCCCGTAGATTTCTGCTACTTTCGCAAAGTCAGCTCCGCCTTTCAGAGCGTTATAGATGCTGTCGGCCAAAGTCTTGGTTTTTTCTTGCGTGTCGGCCATCACCTGAATCTGGCGGAAACGGATAGAATCGGGGGCAGTCACTTTTGCAAGAACTTTAAACGCATTGTATGAATCGTCTGTCTGGTAATAATACGGTCCGTACACTTCGTTCATTCCGGTAGAGTCCAGACGTGCGGCAATGTCAGTCGGAAGAACTGATTTGCTGACAGGTATGTCGGAGTAGCTCACAGCAGAACCCGTAGAGCGGATGAAAGTCGTATAGTCGCTTGTTGTCTTGTCCAGCAGGTTGCTGTATTCAGTCACTTCGTTCAGTACGGCTGCGCGGTCTGCGTCCGACGGAACCACTTTCACGTCGATGTAGCGGATGTCGCGGGTTTCTGCCATCTGTTTGAACTGCTCTTTCTTTTCATTGTAAAGTTTCTTGATGTCATCATCGGTTACTTCTACCGTTGAGTCGTTGATGGAAGAGTAGGGAACTCCAGCCAGCAACAGGTCGCTCTGTTCGGTGCGTGCCTTGAATGCGTCTTCAGCCGATACCGGATTTGAAATCAGTGATTTTGTAACCAGGTTCTGATATTTTTCGGCCAATGTGCTTTCTTTTAACGTTTTTTCCACGAACATCCAGAAAGCACCCAGCTTCTGATAATATTCGGCATATTGTGCCGGCATCTGGGTCGTGCCCAGGTTTGCATAGTCAACTAGGAATTTCTGGAGCATATCCTTGTCGAACATTCCGGTTTGGGGATTGCGGAACGGAGTCTGCATCAGCAACGGATGGGTACCTTGGTCGATGATGTTCTGGATTTCGGCATCAGTGACAGTAAGTCCCAGCTTTTCAGCCTGTTCGGCTACCAACCGGTTGTTTACATAATTCTGCCATACCTGATCCTTTACGTTGTTCAGCTGGTCTTCGTTCAAGCTGTTCAGTCCGTTTGTCAGCTTGATGACTTCGCTGAGTTCTTCCACCATTTTCTGATAATCTTGTGCACTGAGTGTTTCTCCATTCACTTCACCCACATCCTGTTTACCTTGATGCGGCTGCAGGACTTTCCATGCGTCACCGGCGATGAACGCAAAAAGGGCAAGTCCGATTACAATGACCACCAAGGGTCCTTTGCTTCTGATAGTTTGTAAAGTTGCCATTTAAATTTGTTATTTTTGTTATTGTTTCTTATTTCCTGTAATTAGCGCACGAAGATACAAAAAATGCAGTTCAGTCGCTATTTTCTTTAAAAAAAAATGCTCGGAGGCCGTTTAAATTTCTTCTGCCGGGCATTTTGTCTGTTTTTCGAGTAAGTTAGAATGAATCCGGAGCGGGTTTCTATTCCTCCACTTTCAGCTTGACGAGCTCAATCTTGGTGGAGGTCACTTTGATGATTTTAAACAGAAACTTGTCGATTCTGATTATTTCGTTCACTTTCGGTATGCTTTGGTATTCATGCAGAATCAGTCCGCCTATTGTCTGGTATTCGTCGCTCTCGGGCAGATTCAGGCTGAAATCTTCATTTGCCTTTTCTATGTCGAGACGTCCGGAAAAGATATATTCGTCGTTGCCTATTGATTTGGCGATGACCGTATTGGTATCGTGTTCGTCCTCAATGTCTCCCAGAATCTCTTCCACCAGGTCTTCCATGGCCACGATGCCCGATGTTCCTCCGAATTCGTCGACCACTGCGGCCAGCGAACGTTTCTGCTGCTTGAAGAGACACATCAGCTTATGTGCTCCCATCGTTTCGGGCACAATAGGGATGGAGCGGATATATTTTTGCCAGTCGGAGGTGTGGCGGAACATTTCCGATGAATGGATATATCCTACGATATTGTCTATATTTTCTTTATATACAATGATTTTGCTGATGCCGTTCTCCACGAATGTCGTTTTCAGCTCTTCAACCGGTGTTCCGAACTCTACGGCAATGATTTCTGTCCGGGGAATCATGCAGTCGCGGATTTTGATGTTCGAGAAGTCGAGTGCGTTCTTGAATATCTTCACCTCGTCGTCGATATTTTCTTCATCACCTCCGGCCGCTTCGATGCTGCTTTGGATGAAATAGTCCAGGTCGCCTTTGGTGAAAGCCCGTTCCTGATTTTCTTTGTTGATGTGTGTGCCTGTGAGCCGGAGCAGGCCGATTGAAAGGAAAGTGGCAATACGGCTGAAAGGATAGAGCACGATGTAGCAGACGAATGCGGGGAGACTGAAAATCTTCAGGGTCAGTTGCGGATTGATTTTGAACAGTGTTCTCGGGGCAAACTCTCCCAGCAGAAGAATGCACAGTGCGGCCACGATGATTTCGGCTATGAGCCAGACTGCCGGACTGACTGTCGTGCCGGCCGGAATGAAAGTACCGGCAAACTGTGAGACAAGAATGCCGAAAACCACAAGCGATGCCATATATCCCAACCACATGGTGGATATGAAATTTTTCGGATGGCTGAAAAAGACAGACAGGATACGTGTGGGGAGATTGTCTTTTTTCCCCATCTCAAACCGGAGTTTGTTTGAGGATACAAATGCGATTTCCATGCCTGAAAAGAAAGCGGCGAATGCAAGCGGTATGAGCAATAGTATGAAGATGTTCATGTCAGTCAGTATTTGAGGGTCAGTGGTTGCGGACCGTGTCGGCCGGTGTCGTGTCTTCCACGTCAAATTCACCGGTGTTGTTGAAGATTATGTATTCTGTCATTTGTTGGTTGGATTCAAATCCATATCCGGTCAGCACTTTGTCTGTCTGTTCGATACGGATGAATCTGTCGGAATAGATTTTTTCTCTGTTCTGGTCCCAGAAAAGCAGTTGGGTATCGAATTTGTCTCCGCGCTGGCTCTGCACATGTACGTTCCCGCGCAATTCCCAAAGTTTTTTCGGCTCGTAGTAGTAGGCCGTATCGGCCTTGATACTGGCATCCACGTGGAACAGGGAGTCGAACTTTTCCAGATAGATTCCTTTCTCGAAAGCCCAGAAAGGTGGGTTGCGGTGGCTGTAAATCAGCCATTCGTCTGTCAGAATCTTGTATCTGATCATGCCTGAGTCAGAAATCAGCGTGGTGACTCCCAGCGTGCGCATATCCGGCAGTGAGTCGCTTTCTTTTACGGCAGCGGCTGCGTTCCTTTCCTTTTGGCTGCAGGAAGGGAAAAAAACAAACACCGCGGCTGCCCATAAGGCAACTGTCGTGTAAACCAACGTTCTGTCTTTCCTGTTTTTATGTTCTGGCATACGAAATCATTTAATGGTGGTCGTTTCCTTTATCCATCCTCCGATTGTCAGCGTGTTTCCCTTTTTCAGTCCGATGAAAAACAAATCTTCGTCTTTCGGGGTCATCGCCGCATACGTGACAATCAGCTTCTGAGCCTCTTCCGCGATGTCGGGGTCCACTTCCTTAGCGCGCTGCAGTTTGTCGATGGCCGCATAATAAGTGCATTTGTTCAGGGTCTCTTCATTGCTCCAGTTTGGGCTGGAAGCATACATCTGTGCAATCAGGAGATAGGCTTTCCCCAGCTGTTCGTCGTACGACAAGGCTTTCCGGGCATATTCTTTGGCTTTTCCCAACATCTTTCTGCTGTATAGGGCCACTGCAGCCCTATAGCAATATTCCGCTTTCTTCTTCATGTCGGGTTCAAGTGACACGGCCTGGTCAAAGAAGAGAAGACTTTTTTCAATATCCTCCGTCTTATAATAGTACTTATAGGCACATCCGAGTGCTGTAGAAGGAGTCGGTTCGAGATTATGGGCCGCTTCGACCGCTTCATAATATACATCTTCACCGGTACATCTCAATTGTTTCAGGATAGAAATCACTTGTTTCAGATATATCAGGTCGGTCTTGTGTGATGCGATTTCAGGGCCGAAAATGGCTTGCAGCCGTTCGCATCCGGCCGTTCCGCTGCTGATGAAATATGAATTGACCGTGTCTTCTGCATATTTTATCTGCCTCCGGGCTTCCGGGGTATCGGCTGTTTCTTTAATTCTTGCCAGACCGTTGTAGGCAGTAAGGTAATCTTGTATGAATGCTTTTGTATGGGCAGGGTTTTTCTTCATTTTGGCGAGCGACATTTCCACAAGGTCCTGCAGTACGGCTATGTCAGGTGTCGGGGCTTGCAGGCCGGCCGCTTCTTTCACCATTCCGTAAGCCCGGTCGATGTCCGGCTGTTTTCCTGCAAACAGGATGTAGTCATGGCTTTTCCTGCCCAGCAGCTTTCCTTTCGATGCGGCACGTTCCGCCGGATTGTCTATGGTGTCCGTGGATTCTATTTCCCGGTCATAGACATCCATCAGTGCCTGGAAATAGTTCTTGTGGCTGTCCGTTTCCTGAGTTTCAACAATCAGTCTCTGCAGAATCCGGATACTGTCTGTTTCATGTTGTGCGGAAACGTTCGCAGATATCCCCGCCAATCCGCATGCAAGCAAGATATGGAACTTGATTTTCATTATATATCTGCCGTCCATGATCAGTTGACCCTCCATTTCATGAACCAGCGTTCGTTGAAGGTCAGTCCGATTTTAATCATGAAGCGGTTTTCTGCGAGCAGTCCTTTTACAGAAGGGCTGACGTGTACATATTGTCCGGTAATGTTCAACATGCTGATTTGCTGAAAGACCAGAGGCAGCCCGAAGCCGACGCTTACCCCATATTCTTTCGGTCCGTCCACCCAAGGCGCGTCCGGATTCGTAGTGGGGGTTTTCAGGTATGGAGTCGAGTAGTAGGCACCTGCCCGGTATCTGATCCGGCTGAGGTAGTTTCTTCCGTATTCGTTCGGAAAGAGTTCCACGCCCAAAGCCACTTTCGTACGGTCCATATACCGGTCTGTCCGGTTGTCATATTTCACCCCTTCCCATTTCTGGAGGGTATAGTCGGCCTCTACGGTCAGATTGTTCTTGTGTTGCCATGCGATACCTCCCCCGAAAATGTGCGGGATGCCGTATGAGTTTTCTTTCTGGTTTTCCTGTACCACCGAATAACTGTCGTTCGAGCTTGAACTGGCCACCTGTATTCCATGGATG
Organism: uncultured Bacteroides sp.; assembly: GCA_949289295.1. Taxonomy (GTDB): domain Bacteria; phylum Bacteroidota; class Bacteroidia; order Bacteroidales; family Bacteroidaceae; genus Phocaeicola. Next base: position 8,418 of record CASENM010000032.1, on the reverse strand, counting down.
TCCGTCGAGTTCAGTTCATGTCCCAACGTATAGGCAAGTCCCAGTGTCAGCTTGTTGTTCTTGTTGAGGGTCTGCGTATATTGCAGTCCGAAATTGGCATGGTAACTGGCTACGGTAAGGCGGTCATAGATGACTGTCATGTCTCCTCCGTTGCTTAGTGTGGCGGCAGTCTGATGGTTCAGCTTGCCGAAAAGATAGCCGATGTTGGCTCCTACGGAAAGATTGTCGAGTATCTTGAATCCCAATCCTCCGAAAATCTGCTGGAGACCTCCGTCACCGTAAAAGTTGTTGGAGATGGTCACTTCACTTCCTTCGATGGATTTTGTACGTGTGAGGTTGTATCCCAGCGTGGAGTAAGGCGTATATCCGACAACCATGCCCAGACGGGGGTGCAGGCGGAACTGCATGGCCAGATAGTCAAAGCTCGCGTTTTTGGCGTTCGACTTGTAGTTCCCTTCCTCGAAATTTGAACTTTTTAATGTCATTCCTGTGTCGAACATGAACGAAAGTGAATCAACCGCCGTATAAGAAGCCGGATTCATCGGGTTGATACTCAGATTGGAGCGCAAAGCATAGCCTACTCCTCCCATAGCGGCGTTGTTCGTGAAAACCTGTTCGGACATATCTCCCAATCCGTATCGGGTATAAGGGGAATTAGTGCTTGTCTGTGACCAGGCTCCTGCGCATGAAGCCACCAACAATGCGCTAATGATTACTTTCTTGCTTGACATTATAATTCAAAATTCTGTTTAAACCTTTCAATACTAAAAATCTGTCTGCAAAGATGATACTTTTTAAGTTTGTATCAAAAGAAAATTTATCTCCTCCAGTTAAAAAAACCAAAAGGTCGGGATATTTCTTCTGCATGAGACGGATGTATCCGGCCATTTCAAATTCCATTCCGCGGATTACTCCTGCGCGGATGGCTGTTTCCGTGTCGTGCCCGAATTCGGGCAGTTCTCCTCTCCGGTCAATCAGGGGAAGTTTGTCGCAGCAGGCATTCAGCGACTTGAAGCGTACGTAAAGTCCCGGGGAGATGTTTCCGCCCCAATATTGACCCGCCGCATCGATGAACTCGTAAGTGAGTGCCGTGCCCGCATCGATGACCAGCAGATTTTTTTGGGGGAGAATATAGTTGGCCCCTACCACGGCGGCGAGCCTGTCCATGCCCAGTGTCTGCGGAGTCTTGTACATGTTCTTTATGGGGACCGGAGTCCGGTAGTCAAGCTCCATCACCTCGAAATCCGTTTCTCCGAGCTGCCGGCGGATTGTGTTGCTCAGTGTGATGACGGAAGCGATGATAGCCCTTTTGATAGGATATTTGTGGCGCAGCATCGTGAGGCAGTCCAGCGAATGGTTTGAGCCTCGTAAAACTTCCACTATCCGGTCACCGTCGAATATTGCCAGTTTGGCAACCGTATTGCCTATGTCTATTATTAAGTTCACCGTCGTGTTGTTTGATTTCGGCTGCAAAGTAACGGAAAAAATAAATACCTTGCGCAACAAATGGGGCGAATTATTCATTCTTATAAAAAATCCGTGTATTTTTGTGCCCGGAAAAAACGCTTCGGCGTTTTAGTTCAAACGCCGAAGCGTTTGGGTCTGAACGCCGAAACGTTTTTAAATTTTATGCCTGTTTATATGAGTTGTAAGTTACGTATGCTGGTCTGTCTGCTTCTGCTTTGCGCTTCTTTCCCGTTCCGTGCACAGCAGGTTCGCGACAGCATTCAGTTCAGTCTGGTCACGTGTGCTCCCGGAAACGAGATTTATGCGTTGTTCGGGCATACGGCTATCCGTTATCAGAACTTTTCCCGCCGGGTCGACCTGGTGTTTAATTACGGCATGTTCAGTTTCGACACCCCTCATTTCGTCTATCGTTTTGTGAAAGGAGAGACCGACTATAAGTTGGGCATCGCTCCTTATCCTTATTTTGAGGCCGAATATGCCCTGAGAGGGTCGTCCGTGTGGCAGCAGGTGTTGAATCTGACAGAAGCCGAGAAGCTCCGTCTGTTGGCGTTGCTGGAAGAAAACTATCTGCCCGAGAACAGGGTGTACCGTTATAATTATTTCTATGACAACTGTACAACGCGGGCGCGCGACCAGATTGAGAGGTGTGTCCGCGGAAAAGTGGTTTATCCGGAAGGGCATCCGGGAAAAACGTTCAGGAGCATTGTGCATGAGTTTACGGCCGGTTCTCCATGGGACGGCATGGGCATCGACTTTTGTCTGGGCGCTGAGGCCGACAAGCCCATAGATAACCGCAGCCAGATGTTTTCGCCGTTTTATATGAAAGATTTTGCGGCCCGTGCCTATATAGAAAATGAAGACGGAACCCGCAGGCCGCTGGTGGTCCGTGAAGAAAAGATTGTGGACGTGGAGCCGGACGTGGAGCCGGCCTTTCCCGTTACGCCGATGATGGCCGCCGTGGTCTTTCTGGCCTTGAATGTGCTGGTGGGGTGGTTGCAGTGCAAGCGCCGCCGCATATATTGGGGGTGGGACCTGTGGCTGTATGCCGTCCAAGGACTGGCAGGATGCATTGTCGCTTTCTTGTTTTTTGTTTCATCCCATCCTACGGTAGGGTCCAACTGGCTGCTGATATTGTTCAATCCGATTCCGTTGTTCTATCTTCCGGTGATGGTTTTCCGCGACCTGAAGCGTAAAAAAGATGCGTATCATCTGGCAAACTGCGTGTATTTAACACTTTTTATGGCTTTGTTCCTGCTTTTGCCACAAAAATTCAATTTAACAGTATTACCTTTGGCACTCGGTTTGCTGGTGAATGCCGTAAGCCATGTATTAGTATATAAGAAAAGAGAATGAAGGAACGCATACTGACATCTTTACTGACTGCTTTCGTCATCACGGGACTGCAGGCTCAGACCTTACCGCCTGCCCCCCGGCTGGTGGTGGGGCTGACCATCGACCAGTTGCGCGCAGATTATATGGAGGCATTTTCGGCCCTTTACGGTGAAAGAGGGTTCAAGCGGCTCTTGAAGGAAGGGCGGATATATGCCAACGCAGAATATGATTTTATCAATGTCGACCGTTCGTCGGCAACGGCAGCCGTCTATACGGGCACTTCCCCTTATTATAACGGTATTCCAGGCAACCGTTGGATGGAACGTTCCACCTTGCGGATAATGAAGTCGGTGGATGATCCGGCTTTCATGGGAATCTATACGTCGGAAAGTTCTTCTCCGAAGTTTCTGCAAGTTTCCACGTTGTCCGACGAATTGATGGTGGCCAGCCAGGGCGAAGCGGAGGTATATTCAATCGCACCTACCCGCGAGATGGCGATTCTGGCGGCCGGCCATGCGGCAAAAGGAGCCTTCTGGCTGAATGATTCTAACGGGAAATGGGGCGGAACGACATTTTATGGGGCCTTTCCCCAGTGGGTAAGCAGCTATAACGACCGTCAGGGGCTGGACTTCCGCATCAATTCGATGGTTTGGAAGCCTTATCATCCCGTTACACGTTACCAATACGTCACTTCCGCATCGAAACAGGTAAGTTTCAAGCACGATTTTTCTGACGAGCGGTACGAAAAATACAGAAGATTCAAGACAAGCCCCTATGTCAACGATGAAGTGAACCGTCTGGCCGAAGCTTGCTTCAACAATACGCCGATAGGGAAGGACGCGGTTCCCGACTTGCTTACGTTGTCGTATTATGCGGGGAATTATGCCCATAAGCCCAATTCGGAACTGTCGATGGAAATTCAGGACGTATATGTGCGTCTGGACAACAGTATAGCCGAACTGCTGGACTTGATAGATCGGAAAGTAGGATTGAAAAACACGCTGTTTTTCATCACTTCTACCGGATACAGGGACTCAGACCCGGCCGATTCTCCCCAGTTCAAGATTCCGGGCGGTGAATTTCATATCAAGCGTTGTGCGGCATTGCTCAACATGTATCTGATGGCCATATACGGTCCCGGTCAATATGTGGAGACCTATTTTGACCGTCAGATTTATCTGAACCACAAGCTTATAGAAGACAGGAAGCTGGATTTGGTGGAAGTGATGAGCCGTTCTGCCGATTTTGTGGTGCAGATGAGCGGCGTGCAGAATGCTTATTCGGCCCAGCGTCTGCTGCTGGGTTCGTGGACTCCGAAAATTGAAAAAATACGCAACACCTATAATCCGGCCCGTTCCGGCGACATATATATAGAGGTGATGCCGGGCTGGTCGGTGGTAGACGAGCATTCGCACGAGGCTAAAGTGGTGCGCGAGGCTTACAGTTCGTCTCCGCTGATTTTCATGGGCTACGGAGTAAAACCCGAAATTCTTTTTTCTCCGGTCAAGATTGCGGCCATTGTCCCTACTTTGGCCCATTTCATGCGTATCCGTGCGCCGAACGCCTGTCCGGTTCCCCCTATGATTGACATCTGCAGATAAGGCATGAGGGGAACATTGCGGGAAATGCTTTGTGCAACAGGTAAATTTTGTATCTTTGTGCGGAAAACAAGTGGGTTACATTTTTTTGATAATAATAAAAACAAAAACATACAATGGGATTTAATGAATTTATAAGCAAGCTGTTCGGCAACAAGGCTACGCGCGACATGAAAGAAATTCAGCCGTGGGTTGAAAAGGTGAAAGCCGTTTATCCGGAAATTTCCAGGCTGAGTAACGACGAACTACGTGCCAAGACTGTGGAACTGAAAAAACACATCAAGGACTCTGCAGTCGGAGAAAACAAGAAAATCGAAGAACTGAAAGCAACTGTTGAAGAAACTGAGATAGAAAAGCGTGAGGCAATCTTCTCGCAGATAGACAAGCTGGAGAAAGACGTACTCGACAAATATGAAGCGGCTCTCAACGAAGTGCTGCCTACGGCGTTTGCCATCGTGAAAGATACGGCGCGCCGTTTCGCGGAGAATGAGGAAATAGTGGTGACCGCCACGGATTTCGATCGCGAACTGGCGGCCCAGGGACATGATTTCCTCCGCATTGAGGATGACAAGGCTATCTGGAAGAACCATTGGCAGGCCGGAGGCAATGAAACGGTGTGGAACATGATTCACTATGATGTGCAGTTGTTCGGTGGCGTAGTATTGCATCAGGGTAAAATCGCAGAAATGGCTACCGGTGAAGGAAAGACGCTTGTGGCTACGTTGCCTGTATTCCTGAATGCGTTGACCGGTAACGGGGTGCATGTGGTGACTGTCAACGACTATCTGGCCAAGCGCGACTCCGAATGGATGGGACCGCTGTATATGTTCCATGGATTGAGCGTGGACTGTATCGACAAGCACCAGCCTAACTCTGAAGCACGCCGCAAGGCCTATATGGCCGATATCACTTTCGGAACGAACAATGAGTTCGGTTTCGATTACTTGCGTGACAACATGGCTGTATCACCGAAAGACCTCGTGCAGCGCAAGCATAACTATGCTATCGTCGATGAGGTGGACTCTGTGTTGATTGATGACGCACGTACTCCGCTTATCATTTCTGGTCCGGTACCTAAAGGCGACCAGCAGTTGTTCGAGCTGCTCCGTCCGTTGGTGGAGCGTCTGGTTGAAGCCCAGCGCAAACTGGCGACCCAATATCTGGCCGATGCAAAACGCCTGATTGCTTCCGACAAGAAAGAGGATCAGGAAGCCGGTTTCCTGGCCTTGTTCCGCAGCCACAAGGCACTTCCGAAAAACAAGCCGCTTATCAAGTTCCTCAGCGAACCGGGCATCAAAGCGGGTATGCTGAAAACGGAAGAAATCTACATGGAGCAGAACAACAAGCGTATGCCTGAGGCAGTAGAACCGCTGTATTTCGTCATCGACGAGAAACTGAAAAGTGCTGACCTTACCGACAAGGGTATCGACCTGATTACCGGTAACTCACAAGATCCGACTTTGTTTGTGCTTCCGGATATTGCAGCCCAGCTTTCTGAACTGGAAAACCAGAAAGACTTGACGGACGAAGAAAAGTTGGCGAAAAAAGATGAACTGCTTACCAGCTATGCCATCAAGTCGGAACGTGTACACACCATCAACCAGTTGCTGAAGGCCTATACGATGTTTGAGAAGGACACCGACTATGTGGTGATGGACGGACAGGTGAAGATTGTGGACGAGCAGACGGGACGTATCATGGAAGGACGCCGCTGGAGCGACGGACTCCATCAGGCTGTGGAGGCGAAGGAAGGCGTGAAGGTGGAAGCGGCCACCCAGACTTTTGCCACTATCACTCTGCAGAACTATTTCCGTATGTATCACAAGCTGTCTGGTATGACCGGTACGGCGGAAACGGAAGCGGGAGAGTTCTGGGATATCTATAAGCTCGATGTGGTGGTTATTCCGACAAACCGTCCGATTGCCCGTATCGATATGAACGACCGTGTCTATAAGACGAAGCGTGAAAAATATAAAGCTGTCATCGAAGAAATCGAGAAGATGATAACTGCAGGCCGTCCTGTACTGGTAGGTACTACTTCGGTCGAAATCTCTGAAATGCTGAGCAAGATGCTCGATATGCGCAAGATTCCGCACAACGTGCTGAATGCGAAACTGCACCAGAAAGAAGCGGACATCGTGGCGAAAGCAGGTCAAAGCTCTACGGTGACCATCGCTACCAACATGGCCGGCCGTGGTACCGATATCAAGCTGAGTCCGGAAGTGAAAGCTGCCGGCGGTCTGGCCATTATCGGTACGGAACGTCATGAATCGCGCCGTGTCGACCGTCAGCTGCGTGGTCGTGCCGGACGTCAGGGAGACCCGGGTTCGTCCGTGTTCTTCGTGTCGTTGGAAGATGACCTGATGCGTCTGTTCTCGTCCGACCGTATCGCCCATGTGATGGACAAGCTCGGTTTCAAGGAAGGCGAGATGATTGAGCACAAGATGATATCCAATTCTATCGAGCGTGCACAGAAGAAAGTGGAGGAAAACAACTTCGGTATCCGTAAGCGTCTGTTGGAGTATGATGACGTGATGAACAAGCAGCGTACCGTAGTCTACACCAAGCGCCGTCACGCCTTGATGGGTGAGCGTATCGGCATGGATATCTCCAATATGATCTGGGACCGTTGTTACAATGCGGTCGATATGCCTTCGTATGAGGATGTCCGGATGGAAATCTTCCAGACATTGGCTATGGAGACCCCGTTCACGGAAGAAGATTTCCAAAACAAGAAGAAGGAAGATTTGGCTGAGGTGACTTTCGAAAATGCGATGGCCTTGTTCAAGCGTAAGATGGACCGTATGGCACAGATTGCCAACCCGGTCATCAAGCAGGTATATGAAACTCAAGGACAGGTATATGAGAATATCATGATTCCGGTGACAGACGGCAAGCGCATGTATAATGTGTCGGTGAATCTGAAAGAAGCTTATGACACGGAATCGAAAGCTATTGTGAAGGCGTTCGAGAAGGCTATCCTGCTCCATACCATCGATGACGCCTGGAAAGAGAATCTGCGCGAGCTGGACGACCTGAAGCATTCCGTACAGAATGCAAGCTATGAGCAGAAAGACCCGCTGTTGATTTTCAAGCTCGAGTCGGTCAACTTGTTTGATAATATGGTGAACAAGATTAACAACAATACGGTTTCCGTATTGATGCGTGCGCAGATTCCTGTTCGTGAGCCTCAGCAGGTGCGTGAGGCCGCTCCCGAACCTCAGCAGCCCCGCCAGCAGTATCGTGAGGAGAAACAGAATCTGACCGATCCGGACCAGCAGGCCGCCGCTTCGCGTGACACGCGTGAGCAACCGAAGAAAGAGCCGTATCGTGCCGGAAAAACTGTAGGTCGCAATGACCCGTGTCCCTGCGGCAGCGGACTGAAGTACAAGAACTGTCACGGCAAAGGACTTTGACAAGAATTTCCCTGTAGGTAAGGGATATTCATACAGTGAAAGAGAGCGCCGTTCCGGTCTGTAAATGACCGGGGCGGCGCTCACTTTTTTGTATGTCGGAAAACTTTTTCCAAGTTTGATATTTTCGGAATTATTGTTTATTTTTGTGGCAATGAGTGAATAAAGGAGTTTATTGCCCATTATTTTGTGGAAAAATATATGTGAGAAGCGTCATGCTTCATTCTTGTTCTTGAAAACCTAGGAAATTTTCAAAAACGTACAAGAATGGACATTGCCGGTTCCCATGCTGTATCCCAATAACGCAGCAAGTGGAATTTACTCGTTTGTTTGTAAATAGAGCATTGATGACTGTTCCGCAATATCTTTATGTGACTCGTTATAGAACGAGTGCTTTGGGTATAGAACCGTATCTGGAGAAATATAAATAAAAAATAGTATGAGAAATATAGATTCGTTTATTCAAGATTGTGAACAGGCAAACTATTTCTACCATTTAGATAGAAATAAGTCAATTATGTTATTTCAAAAGATTGCTTATACGGCTTTTAAACAACCTAACTCATTAATTGCAATCCCTGATAAGGATGCGGCAACTGTAGGAGAAG
>CASENM010000031.1 GCA_949289295.1 uncultured Bacteroides sp. | reverse complement strand
TCTGGGAAGCACTGAATGGAACTGAGGGTAAGACTCAGAAGCAGATTAAGAAAGAAGCCAAGCTGAGAGCCGACAAGGATTTGTTTTTAGGTTTGGGTTGGTTGTTGAGAGAAGACAAGATTGAAACAAGCGAACTGGAGGGCGAACTGTTTGTAAAGTTGAAATAAAGGAAGCTTGAAAAGAAGGTAGGAGGCTGTTCCGGAACACCGAGTTTCGGGACAGCCGCTTTTTTATTTGTGTTCGTAGCAGCATGTATCCTTGTCGCAGCAGGGACATCCGGAGAACTCGAATTCGACGGTGGAATGGTTGATTCCATTTTCGGCCAGGACTTGTTTGAGTGTATGTTTGACGTCGTTCATTTCAGTCACTTCCTTGATGACTGCATGTAGGGTCGCTGCGTTTTCGGTGGTGCTGACTGCCCATACATGCAGATGATGCCAGCTTTCGATGCCGGGCACCTCGCTGATGGATTTCTCCAGCCTGTCCAGGTTGACCGATTCAGGCACCGCATCCAGCGACAGGAAAAGACTTTCCTTGAGCAGATTCCATGTGGAGACCAGTATGATGCAGGCTATAGCCAGACTGATTAGCGTGTCGATGATGACCAGTCCCGTATAGATGATGATGATGCCGGAAATGACTACTCCCAGTGAAACAAGCGTGTCCATGACCATGTGCAGGAAAGCCCCTTTCACATTCAGGTCGTGTCCCTGATTCTTCATCAGGAGAAGGGCGGTTATACCGTTGATGACAATGCCGGCCCCTGCCGTCCATGAGATGGCTTCACCCGAAACCTGTTCAGGATTCTTCAGTTTGTAGAAGCTTTCTATCAGGATACCCCCTACGGCTACAAGCAGGATGATGGCATTGGCAAGTGATGCAAGGACGGTGCTTTTCTTGTATCCGTAGGTGAAATGTTTGTTCCCGTGCCGTTTGGCCATCTGGATGGCAAAAAGTGAGAGCAGCAGGCTGAATACGTCGCTCAGGTTATGTCCTGCGTCAGACAGCAAGCCGAGCGAATTGTATGTGAAGCCCACTCCGGCTTCGATGATTACGAAAAGGAGATTCAGGACAATGCTCAGAATGAAAACAGAGCTGAGGGAGGCGGGTACATGATGGTGATGCCCGTGCAGTGGATGATGATGTTCGTGTGGCATAATGTTGTTCTTTTCTGTCGTGAGGACAAAGATAGGCGTTTTTTCATTAGGGTGTCCTTTTGTGCGGACAATAACAACCGGGTTGCAAACAGCTCCGGCACAATTGGACCGGCAGACTTTCCAAGGAAGAGAAATATTCCATGAAAACGGAAAAATAAGATATTTTATTTGGATTTTATCATGGATTGAAGAATAATTTTTTTTGTACCTTTGTCTGAGATTTATTGTAAAAACAAGATTATATGGAGAAAGTTGTCGTTAATTCGTACGAAGAATTTGAAAAATTGTTAGGTAAACAAATCGGTGTGTCCGATTGGCTGGAGATTCCGCAGGAGCGCATCAACCAGTTTGCCGACGCTACGCTGGACCATCAGTGGATTCATGTGGATGTGGAACGTGCAAAGGAGGAAAGTCCTTATAAGAGCACTATCGTTCATGGTTATCTCACCTTGTCGTTGTTGCCTTATCTTTGGAATCAGATCATTGAGGTGAACAATCTGAAGATGATGGTCAATTACGGGATGGACAAGATGAAGTTCGGTCAGGCTGTTTTGTCGGGACAGAGTGTGCGTCTTGTGGCGGATTTGTATTCATTGGTCAATTTGCGTGGGGTAGCCAAGGCAGAAATAAAGTTCTCCATTGAAATCAAGGATCAGAAGAAGAAAGCGTTGGAAGGCATCGCCACTTTCTTGTATTATTTCAATTGATGGACGGGGAGGTAAAAAGCAGACTTCTGGAATGGGCGCGGCGGTATCATCAGGCCGCGTTCATCGTTTCTGATCCGGTTCAGTTTCCGCATCGCTATTTTTGTCAGGAGGACAGGGAAATCAGCGGATTGCTCACGGCATTGTTGAGTTTCGGAGACCGCAGACAGATTCTGAAAAAAGCGGACGAGCTGGACAGGATGATGGGGCACCGTCCTTTGGAATACATGTTGTCACAACGTTGGGCCGATGATTTCATGGTGTCGGACGACAGGAGCTTTTATCGGATGGTCTCATATTCCGCCTTCCGGATCTATTTCGAGAAACTTTATGAGGTATATGCTTCGGGCCGTACGTTGGAAACGGCATTGTCGGACTTTGAAGGAAATCCGATGCAGAAGTTATGTGCTTTTCTGAAGGTGTCAGACAGGAGCCCCCAGAAGAAGGTCAATATGTTTCTTCGTTGGATGGTCCGGAGGGAGTCGGACGTGGATTTTGGAATATGGAAAACAATGTCTCCCTCTGATTTGGTGATTCCTCTTGATACGCACGTATGCCGGGTGGCTTTCAAGTTGGGGCTGACTGACAGGCCCGCATATTCTTTAGGCAACGCAAGAAAAATAACCCAAGCATTGGCTCAAGTCTTTCCGGGAGATCCTTGCCTGGGTGATTTTGCCTTGTTCGGTTACGGGGTGGCTCATCCTGATGACTAGAATTTCAGGGAGGCGTAAATGCCGCAGTGTCCGTCGCCGGCTATAGGACTGAGAGTCAGTTCATGCTTTTGTGCAAACGGCCGGGTGAAGATATAAGAGCTTCCTATTCCGATGACGGCTCCTGCCGTCACGTCCCACCAGTCATGTTTTTTCCCGTACACACGGCTCCATCCCACATAGGTGGACACCACATAAGCCGGGATTCCCCATTTCCATCCATAACGGCGCTGGATGAATGAGGCCGCCGTAAACGAGACGGAAGTGTGCATGGAAGGAAATGAATGCATGTCGCTTCGGTCGGGACGTTCTTTCTTTATGGCGTATTTCAGGATATAGGTTGCCCCTAGCGTCGTAATTCCGGCCAGTGCTCCTTGTTTCAATCCTTCCCAGTCCTTTTGGACAAGAATGGCGGTCAGTCCTGCAGCAGGGAGCAGGACTGCTCCGATATCGCCTGATGTGCGTACGGCTTTGCGGCTTCCTGTCACTTCGATTTCCTGTGCATGGACAGTTGTCAGCGTGAAGCAAAGTATCGTAAGGAAAAGTACAGTTCGTTTCATGCAATTGTTTTTGGGAAAAGTTGTTGTTTCGGTGGGTGGTGTTCCGTCAGTTTGCAAGCTTGGGAATAAAAATTATCAGTCCGATGGTTGCAGCTGAAATGGCCAATATCAGGACGGCGCCCGCCGCTAAATCTTTGGTCCGTTTGATGGCTTCGTTATAGTCGGGCGAGACCAGGTCGGCCAATGCTTCTATGGATGAGTTGACGGCTTCGGCAGCCAGCACCATCCCTATGGCGAATACAATGGCAATCCATTCGGTGGCGGACAAGCCCACAATGCTTCCTGTAAGGAGGACACAGGCGGTGATGAAACAGTGTATCCATGCATTGTGTTCACGGGTGACCAGCAGGCGGATGCCGTTGGATGCAAACTTGAAGCTTCTCAAGCGTTTGCGGAGGGTGAAACCGTCATTCTTCATAGGTTAGAGATTGACGGTGACTTCCACCGGACAATGGTCGGAACCGAATATTTCTGTGTGTATTTTCGCATTTTCCAGCTTGTCGGCGAGGCGTGATGAGGCCAGGAAATAGTCGATGCGCCACCCGGCATTCTTTTCGCGGGCCTTGAAGCGGTAGGACCACCACGAATAGATGCCTTCCTGATCGGGGTAGAAGTGGCGGAATGTGTCGATAAATCCCGTGTCGAGCAGTGTCTGGAACTTTTCACGTTCCTGGTCAGTGAATCCGGCATTCATGCGGTTGGTCTTTGGATTCTTCAGGTCAATCTCTTTGTGGGCTACGTTCAGGTCGCCGCATACCAGCACCGGTTTTTGCGCGTCGAGCTGCTGAAGGTAAATTCTGAAGGCATCTTCCCAGGTCATGCGATAGTCCAGACGTTTCAGTCCGTCCTGTGAATTGGGCGTATAGACTGTGACCAGAAAGAATTTGTCCATCTCCAGCGTGATGACCCGTCCTTCATGGTCGTGTTCGTCGATGCCCAGACCGTAAGTTACGTTCAGAGGTTGGTGGCGGGTGAATATGGCAGTGCCCGAATAGCCTTTTTTCTCGGCATAATTCCAATAAGAAGTATATCCGTCAAATGCCAGGTCGAGCTGGCCGGCCTGCATCTTGGTTTCCTGCAGACAGAAGAAGTCTGCATCAAGCTGGTTGAATGCGTCGCGGAAACCTTTTTCGCAACATGCGCGCAGACCGTTCACGTTCCATGAAATCAGTTTTATCATAATGTGGTTCTGGTTATATTCTAATGATAGTCAATTTGTTGTGCGGCGATTATTTCACGATGTCGAACAGATATGTGATCCGTCCTCCGATGTATGCATGTCCGGAGCGTCCGAAATAATCTTTCTTGGAGTTGTTGAAGAAGTCGCTCAGTCCATAATAATAGCGGGCTTCAAGCAGAAAATTTCCAATGCCTGTACGCAATTCCAGTCCTCCTCCTCCGATAATTCCATAATCGAATTTCCGTTCGGCCATTTTCCCATATTGTTCTACAGTGCCTTGTGGACGGTGGGTAGGGTCCCACGGGTCACTTTTATATTCCTTTTCTCCAATCAGAAAGCCGATTTGGGGACCTAGATTCAAGACGAAGCGTACGCCGTTTCCTTTATCCTTGCCGAAAGCAAGATGAGCCAGAAGAGGGATTTCTATATAATTCATCGTCCGGTGATACGTGTCGTTTGAACCGTCTTCAATCAACTCTTTCCATCCGCGCTGTGAAAAGTTTATTTCAGCCTGGATTCCACAAATCATCTTGAAATACTTTTCAGAAATGTAGCGTGCGGTTATTCCGAACTCGGGACCGATCAGATTCGTTTGCTTGATGTTGGGCTGGAAGCTGACCGAACTCAGGTTGACGCCTCCGTTCACACCTATCGCGAAATTCCGCCTCTGGTCCTGCAATTGTGCATGGGCCGGAACTGCCCACATGTAACATATCGCAACGACGATAAAGATATACAGCTTTCTCATGCGGCTATTCAAAGTCAAGTTTTATCAGTTCGAAATCTTTGGTGATGTGTACGAAAAATACTTTCCGGTTGATGAATCCTCCCCAATTGCTGACACGTTCGAACTTGAATCCGGTCTGGATGGGAGTCACTTCCACTTTCTGGAGATTCTCTTCCAGCTCGTTGCCTTCCTGTGCCAGACCTTTCAGGAAGAAATACCCCGTATCGAATCCGAGCATCCCGAATTTGGGGTAACTGTTGGCCATGTCCTTGCTGTACCACCGGCGGTAGTTGTGGGTGAATGCCACAGCTTCGGGGAACAGGTTGTTGGTGTAGAATGACGAATAGAAATACGTGTCCAGCTCATAGAATGAAGCCAGATATTCGCCGGTGTAGGTTTGCCATTCAGGATAACCGAACAGGTGCATGTCGAACGACGGATGTTCGCGGCGCACCAGAGTGAGATGGGGGAGCAGCCGTGTCAGCGCGGAACTCCGTCCTGAAGTGGGGATGAAAATATTTTCACGCAAGGTGTCCATTGCGGCAATCACTTTCCCCGGTTCCATCTCGTTGCCCAGCTGGATTTGCTTGAACGGGATATGGTTGGAACTTAATTCCTTTTTCAACCCGGTTACGAACTCGGCTTTTTCCCTGTCTCCGTTGGCCGGGTCAAGAAATACTACATTATATTGGTTGAACCGGCGTATGAAGTGTTCATATACTTCGGAATACAGATAGGATTGCGGCGTGTTGATCTGATAAATCTGTGGGGTGTTGAACACCTGGTCTACTTTAGGCTCAAACGGGACAACCAGACGGACATCGTGCTCTTTTGCGAAGTCGACAGCCAAAGGTATGTTGTTCGGCGATACCGGGCCGAAGATGACGTCCATTTGTTTCATCTCCGCCTTTTTCAATAGGGAAGACATGACGGATTTATCCCCTTGTGTGTCATAGACGTATATGTCAAGGGAGACCCCCTGGCGCTTCAGGCTGTCTGCTGCCAACAGGAATCCTTCATAATATTCTACCATGCGGAGATTCTCTTTCATCACCCCGTTGTCCTTGAGGGTGAAGGGGAGCAGTACGGCCGTTTTGATTACCTTCATTTTTTTCGCCGTCGGTCTGCTCTGGGTGAACAGTTCTTCGTTGGTTGGGATATGTTCGGGCACTGTGTTTGTTTGTGACGCTTGTCTTTCCGACTGCGGATAAGGGATGAACAGGAATGTGCCCCGTTTGAGCTTCCCTTTCTTCAGTTCCGGATTCAGGGCAATCAGCTCTTCCTGAGTGATGCCATATTCCTGGCAGATGCTGAAAATGGTTTCCTTGCGTTCCACCTTGTGCATTTCTTTCCATTCGGGCTGCCGGGTGGTTTCAGCGGCTGTGGCAGTCGTTGGTGTAGTGGAAGATGGGGTGTCTCCCTCTGTTTGTGCCGGTATATAGACCACCTGTCCGATGCGGAAATTGCTTGCGCTCAGTCCCGGATTGGCTTCACAGATGGATTGGGCCGTTACATTATATTTTACGGTAAGCTGGTATAGGGTTTCGCCGGCCTGTATCGTATGGAATATGGCTTTTCCCACGTTCGATTCTTGGTCGGCCTGAGGGATTTTCAGCGTTTCCCCGATGCGTATCTGTTTGTCGCTTCCCGGATTCAGACGCACGATGTCACTTATGCTGACATGGTAGGTGTTGGCTATCGAATAAAGGCTTTGTCCTTTGGTTACGGTGTGCAGGAAATACCCGTTTTCTGATTGTGCCTTCAACGGAGAATGGAGGCTTCCCGTTGCCAGGGCAAGCGAAAGGCAGACTATATGTATTAGCTTCATCTTCTTTTATAATGGATTATCGGGAGGCAAAAGTACAAAAAAAGTTCTTTATATGGACAAGAAAACCCAAATATCTCTATCTTTGCACGGATATAAAGATTGATTGGTTAGGATATGATGGAAGGAACGGAAACGATAGACGTGCAAGGGGCACGCGTGCATAACCTGAAAAATATCGATGTGACAATACCCCGGAACAGCCTTACGGTAATTACAGGACTGAGTGGGAGCGGAAAGTCATCACTGGCTTTTGATACGATTTTTGCGGAAGGCCAGCGGCGCTATATCGAGACCTTTTCCGCTTACGCCCGCAATTTCCTGGGCGGCATGGAACGTCCGGATGTTGACAAGATTACAGGCCTGAGTCCGGTGATATCCATTGACCAGAAGACTACCAACAAGAATCCGCGCTCTACGGTGGGGACCACTACCGAAATCTACGATTATCTGCGTCTGTTGTTTGCCCGGGCCGGGACTGCCTATTCGTATATGTCGGACGAGAAGATGGTGAAATATACGGAAGACCAGATTCTTGACCTGATTCACCGGGACTACAAGGGACGGAGGATTTTTATCCTGGCTCCTTTGGTGAGGACTCGTAAAGGGCATTATAAGGAGCTTTTCGAGCAGGTTCGGAAAAAGGGATATCTCTATGTGCGGGTGGACGGTGAGGTGAAGGAGATTGTACACGGCATGAAGCTCGACCGTTATAAAAATCATGACATAGAGGTGGTCATTGACAAGATGGTGGTCAACGGGCAGGACGAGCAGAGGCTGAGGCAGAGTGTGGCCACCGCCATGCAGCAGGGTGACGGACTGCTGATGATTCTGGATGCGCAGACCGAAAGCATACGGCACTACAGCAAGCGGCTGATGTGTCCGGTGACGGGGCTTTCCTATCGGGAGCCGGCGCCTCACAATTTTTCGTTCAATTCCCCTCAAGGGGCTTGCCCTCGGTGCAAAGGCCTGGGATATGTGAATCTGATTGATGTGGACAAGGTAATCCCCGACCGTTCCCTGTCGGTGTATGAAGGTGCGGTGGCTCCTCTGGGCAAATATAAGAATGTGATGATATTCTGGCAGATAGAGGCACTCCTGGAACGTTGTGAAGCTACGTTGAAGACTCCTGTGAGTGAGCTTCCGGAAGATGTCATCAATGAAATCCTTTACGGGTGCGATGAGCGTCTGAAAATCAAAAGTACACTTATACATACCACTTCCGATTATTTCGTGGTTTACGAGGGTATCGTGAAATATATTCAGATGATGCAGGACAGGGATGCCTCGGCCACTGCCCAGAAATGGGCTGACCAGTTTGCCAAGACGGCTGTCTGTCCGGAATGCCACGGCGCGCGTCTGAACAGGGAAGCGCTCCATTTCCGTATCCATGACAAGAATATTTCCCAGTTGGCTTCGATGGATATCAGTGACCTGTATGAATGGACGTCTCACGTGGAGGAATATCTCGACAGCAAGCAGCGTGCCATTGCATCCGAAATCCTGAAGGAAATCCGTACCCGTCTGAAATTTCTGCTTGATGTCGGGTTGGATTATCTGTCGCTGAACCGTTCTTCGGTAAGTCTTTCCGGCGGAGAGAGCCAACGTATCCGTTTGGCTACGCAAATCGGGTCACAGCTGGTCAATGTGCTGTATATCCTTGATGAACCGAGCATCGGTTTGCACCAGCGCGACAACATCCGTCTGATCGGTTCATTGAAAGAGCTTCGTGACCTGGGGAATACGGTGATTGTCGTGGAGCATGACAAGGATATGATGCTGGCGGCCGATTATGTGGTGGACATGGGTCCGAAGGCCGGCAGGCTGGGAGGGGAGGTCGTCTTTGCGGGCACTCCGGGCGAAATGCTTGAAACGGATACGCTGACTTCAAGTTATCTGAACGGGAAGATGAAGATGGAGATCCCGTCCGAACGGCGGAAAGGAAATGGAAAGTCGATTTGGCTGAGAGGGGCTGCTGGCAACAATCTGAAGGGGGTGGACGTGGAATTTCCGCTCGGAAAGCTGATTTGTGTGACCGGAGTGTCGGGCAGCGGCAAGTCTACACTGGTCAATGATACGCTGCAGCCTATCCTTTCCCAACATTTTTACCGTTCGCTTCAGGACCCCTTGCCCTACAGGTCAGTGGAGGGGCTTGAGTTTGTGGATAAGGTGGTCAATGTCGACCAGTCGCCTTTAGGACGTACGCCGCGTTCCAATCCTGCCACCTATACGGGTGTGTTCTCCGATATCCGCAACTTGTTCGTGGGCCTTCCAGAAGCGAAGATACGCGGATATAAGGCCGGACGTTTTTCATTCAATGTGGCGGGCGGACGTTGTGAGGCATGCAGCGGAAATGGGTATAAGACCATCGAAATGAATTTTCTTCCCGATGTGCTTGTGCCTTGTGAGGTATGTCACGGCAAACGGTATAACCGTGAGACGCTGGAGGTGCGCTACAAGGGGAAGTCGATTGCCGATGTGCTCGACATGACCATCAATCGGGCGGTGGAGTTTTTTGAGAATGTACCCCAGATTCTGAATAAAATCAAAGTGCTTCAGGAAGTGGGGCTGGGATATATCAGGCTGGGACAGCCTTCCACAACCTTGTCGGGAGGGGAGAGCCAGCGTGTGAAGCTGGCGACCGAGCTTTCCAAACGTGACACCGGCAAGACGGTGTACATATTGGACGAACCTACTACGGGTCTGCATTTCGAAGATATACGGGTGCTGATGAATGTCCTTGACCGTTTAGTTGACAAGGGAAACACGGTGATTGTCATCGAACACAATCTGGACGTCATCAAGATGGCGGACTATCTTATAGACATGGGTCCGGAAGGGGGGAAAGGAGGCGGACAGCTCCTGGTGTGCGGCACTCCCGAAGAGGTGGCCGGGTCGGATAAAGGCTATACGGCAAAGTTCCTGAAGGAAGAGTTGGAGGGATGCTGACAAATACTATAATATATACGGATTATGAAAAAAGAGAAGATAGAAAAGACGAATGCGGCCCGTTTGCTGGATAAGGACAAAATCAAGTACGAGCTGGTCCCGTACGAAGTGGACGAGAACGATTTGAGCTGTGTGCATGTGGCGGCTGTCTTGGGTGAGAACATCGAGCAGGTGTTCAAGACACTGGTGCTCCACGGCGACAAGTCGGGCTATTTTGTATGTGTCGTGCCCGGAGAGCACGAGATAGATCTGAAGATGGCCGCCAGAATTTCCGGCAACAAGAAATGCGATCTGATTCCGGTGAAGGAGCTGCTTCCCCTGACCGGTTACATTCGGGGAGGCTGTTCGCCGGTGGGGATGAAAAAGCATTTCCCCACTTACATACATCATACATGCAATGATTTTCCATACATTTATGTAAGTGCGGGTATGCGCGGCTTGCAGGTCAAGCTCGCTCCGGCTGATTTGGTCAGTGTCTGTAAAGCGGAAGTATGTACATTGTTTTAATAGGAAAAGAATATGAAGTACGGGAAATGGATTGGCGGTATCATGGGATTTATGGCCATGGGACCGCTCGGAGCGTTGGCCGGATTTGCCATCGGCTCTTTGTTTGACAAGGCGGCCGACGCGCAGGCCGTACAGGGGGAATACTCTCCCGAAGAAAGCGTGTATATGGGACAGCGGAACAGCTTCCTGTTTTCCATGCTGGTCATGTCGTCTTATATCATCCGTGCCGACGGGCGTATCATGCACAGCGAGATGGAGTATGTGCGTCAGTTTCTCCGTGCCAACTTCGGAGAGGCGGCGGCCGATGAGGGCGAACGCATCCTTCTCAATCTGTTCGAGCAGCGGAAACAGATGGAGCGTACCGACCCGATGGCGTTCAGGAATACGATTCGGGATTGCGGTGCGCAGATTGCGGCCAACCTGAGCTATGAGCAGCGTCTGCAGCTGCTTGATTTCCTGGTGAAGATCGCTCAGGCCGACGGCAGTGTATGCACGGCGGAAATCGAGGCGCTGAAGGAAGTCTCGGCCTATATGCAGCTCGGCATGCAGGATGTGGATTCGCTGCTTAATCTGGGCGGAAGCTCGGTGGATGAGGCTTACAGAGTGCTTGAAATCTCACCGTCGGCTTCCGACGAGGAGGTGCGTGCGGCTTACCGCAGACTGGTCTTGAGGCATCATCCCGATAAGGTTGCTGCATTGGGTGAGGATATCCGCAGGGCCGCCGAAGAGAAAATGCAGGCCATCAATGAGGCAAAGGAACGTATATTCAAGGCAAGAGGAATGAAATAGATACGGGACTTGCGTGCTGTAAGCGGCAGGTTCTCATTTTAAGGCAAAACAAATGGAAAATAAAATTACGAAAATCAACAAGGTGGAAGTCCGCAATCTGCAGATGGAAGACTATGCCCAGCTGGCCCAGTCTTTTACCCGTGTATATGCGGACAAGGATGTGTTCTGGACACGCGGACAGATCCAGAAATTGATTACAATCTTTCCCGAAGGGCAGATTGTGACTGTTGTCGACGGGAAGATTGTCGGATGCGCGCTTTCCATCATCGTCGACTACGACATGGTGAAGGGCGACCATACGTATGCCAAGGTTACGGGCAATGAAACTTTCAACACCCACAATCCGAAAGGGAACATTCTTTACGGTATCGAAGTGTTCATTCATCCTGAATACCGTGGGCTGCGTCTGGCCCGGCGTATGTATGAATACCGTAAGGAACTTTGCGAAAAGTTGAATCTGAAAGCCATCATGTTCGGCGGACGTATCCCGAACTATTACAAGTATGCCGACAGGATGCGCCCGAAGGAATATATCGAGAAGGTCCGCTCGCGCGAGATTTACGACCCGGTGCTCACTTTCCAGCTGTCGAACGATTTCCACGTGCGCCGTGTGATGCGCAATTATCTGCCGAATGATGAAGAGTCGAAACATTGCGCCACGTTGCTCCAGTGGGACAACATCTATTATCAGCCGCCTACGGATTCGTATGTCGACAAGAAGACTACCGTGCGCGTGGGGCTGGTCCAGTGGCAGATGCGTTCGTATCAGACGCTTGATGATGTGTTCGAGCAAGTGGAATTCTTCATCGATGCGGTGTCGGGATACAAGAGTGACTTCGTCCTTTTCCCGGAATATTTCAACGCCCCGCTCATGGCGAAATATAACAATATGGGTGAAGCCCAGTCCATCCGCGCCTTGGCTCAGTACACCGAAGAAATCCGCGACCGCTTCATCACGCTGGCCATCAAGCACAACATCAACATCATTACCGGAAGTATGCCCTACGTGAAAGAGGACAACAGCCTTTATAATGTAGGTTTCCTTTGCCGCAGGGACGGAAGCTACGAGATGTATGAAAAGATACATGTCACTCCCGATGAAGTGAAAAGTTGGGGCTTGAGCGGAGGGAAGCGTGTGCAGACTTTCGACACCGACTGTGCAAAGATTGGGGTGCTCATCTGCTATGATGTGGAGTTCCCTGAATTGTCCCGTCTGATGGCCGACCAGGGCATGCAGATTCTGTTTGTCCCGTTCCTTACCGATACACAGAACGGATATTCCCGTGTGCGTGTCTGTGCGCAGGCCCGTGCCATCGAGAACGAGTGTTTTGTGGTGATAGCCGGAAGTGTGGGTAATCTGCCCCGTGTGCACAACATGGACATCCAATACGCCCAGTCGGGTGTGTTCACTCCGTGCGATTTCGCCTTCCCTACCGACGGGAAACGTGCAGAAGCTACCCCGAACACGGAGATGATTCTTGTGTCGGATGTTGATTTGGACTTGTTGAATGAACTTCACACGTATGGAAGTGTACGCAACTTGCGCGACCGTCGGAATGATTTGTATGAATTGAAGATGAAGAAAGCGGCTGTGGATTGACTGCGGCTGAGAAATAAGGAAGCGTTTCAGTGCTTCTGTCCAGAGGAGGGTGTCTCAAAATGAAAGTCGACTTTCATTTTGAGACACCCTCTTTTTTTGCGTGAAAGCCTTTGCCTTGAATCTTATCTTTCACTTCCGTTGTGCGGAAGTTTCTCGGAACGCATTTTCTAACATGCTGTAAATCTGTGCTTTTGTGAGGGACGGTCCGTCTCTCCGTAAGAGACGGATTTGCAATCCGCTGTATATCAATGTATTGCTTTCATTCAGGCAAGAAGAGGAGAAGAAGGATGGGAATTTCGCGCCGGGCTTTCCGTACCCCGCCGTCCTGACGGCCGAGGGACGGCGGGGTACGCCGGTTTCCAGGGTCCGGAAAAGGAAACGCCGAAGCGATCCGCACCAAACGCCGAAACGTT
>CASENM010000030.1 GCA_949289295.1 uncultured Bacteroides sp. | reverse complement strand
AACGATTTTACGGATGTATACATCAAGAAAGTTCAGTACAAACTCAATAGAAGGCCAAGAGAAAAGCTACAATTTGATACACCTAAATTGTGCTTTTTCAAAAATATTTTGTAATGTTGCACTTGCTGTTGGACTCTGCAGCTAAAAAAACAAATATACCGGGAAACAAAATATTCTTGGCTAATTCCACATGACAAAAAAATAGATTGTAACTTTGCAGACATATTATTTTACGAAACTCGAGAATGCAAATATGATCGGACTATTCAATGACTGTTTTCCCCCCATTATGGATGGAGTATCTGTCACCACACAGAACTACGCATATTGGTTACACCATAAAGGAGAAGAGGTATGCGTCATTACTCCTTCTGCAAATACAGATTTATATGACAGCACACCTTATCCTGTATATAGATATGTATCTATGCCCATACCCAAACGAAAACCATACAGAATGGGATTCCCCTATATCGATTTACCGTTCTACAAACAAATCAGCAGTCTTCCGTTCACCTTGCTACATGCACATTGTCCGTTTTCATCCGGAGAATTGGCCATGCGGCTGGCACATTCACGCCACATTCCGATTGTCGCCACTTTCCACTCCAAATACAAAGCCGATTTTGAGCGAGTTATTCCCAGCAAACTGATTATAGACCTTATTATCAAGCGCATCGTAAATTTCTACAACCGTGCAGATGAAGTATGGATTCCGCAAGCTTCTGTAGAAGAAACCTTACGCGAATATGGATATAAAGGGAAAATAGAAGTAGTAGACAACGGAAATGATTTTGCCGGCACATATTCAGAATCAGAAAAAAACACTTACCGGAAAGAATTAGGCATCGATAAAGACATTCCATTATTTCTTTATGTAGGCCAGCACATTTTAGAAAAAAATCTGGATTTTCTACTTGAATCAATCGCTTTGCTGAAATCTATTCCGTTCAAAATGTTCTTTATCGGTACCGGATATGCCACCAACACTCTGAAAGAACTGAATGAAAAGCTAGGACTCCATGATAAAGTCACTTTCTTAGGATGCATAACAGACAGAAACGAACTGCATAAATATTATACAGCAGCAGATTTGTTCCTGTTTCCTTCACTATACGACAACGCCCCTTTAGTAGTGCGCGAAGCAGCCGCCCTGCATACACCTTCGGTACTGATCGACGGTTCAACGGCTGCATCCATCATACAAGACGGATACAACGGATTTCTTACAGAAAACGACAAAGAAATTTTTGCCGGAAAAATCAGGTATATACTACAAGACAAGCCCCAACTTGAAAAAGTAAGCCGGCAGGCCTCCCAAACATTGGCACGCTCATGGAAAGATATCGCTGACGAAGTGAGCGACCGATACGCCAGTCTTATCAAACGTTATCACGCATGAAAAAAGAAACACTTTTCAATCCTTATTACATAGCATTCCCCATCATATTAGGACTGGCTGTCATTGGCGGCCTGTTCTGGAAAGAATTCAAACCGTCCATGTTCGCATCGCTAAAGCCTGATGCACAAATGTGGTGTGGAGTCATTCTGGCCGCCCTGTTTATGGTATGTCAAAACTTAGCACTTACACAGAGGTTCAAAGTATTAGTCGGCAACAAACTTTCATGGAAGCAAGCATTTCGTGTGAACATGCTTTGTGAATTCACCTCAGCCGCTACGCCCTCAGCTGTAGGAGGAAGCAGCCTGATTGCCGTATATCTTCACAAAGAAGGACTGACCGGAGGCGAAGGAACTTCTATCATGATTGCCAATTTATTTTTGGATGAACTGTTCCTCTCGTTTGCTTGTCTGGCCGTTCTGACACTTTTCCCTACGGACATATTATTCATGAACAATGCCACTTTTGACACCGGAGTACAATTTATATTCATGACCGTTCTAGCACTCGTCTGCCTATGGACTTTGATACTCTATATTGCTTTATTCCACAAAGCCATGTGGGTAAGCAATATTTTAAGCGCATTCTTCTCACTTCCATTCTTACGCCGTTGGAAGAGCAACATAGAGAAATTAGGAGACGATTTAGTAACCAGTTCACGGGAAATCAGCAAACGTTCTTTCAGATTCTGGACAAAATGCTTTCTGATGACAGCATGGGCATGGTGTTCCCGCTATTGGGTGGTCAACGCTCTACTTTTTGCATTCTCCACAGGCGGCGACCATCTTTTAGCTTTCGCACGTCAACTTGTCATCTGGATGATTCTGGTAGTCACTCCTACACCCGGCGGAAGCGGTTTTGGAGAATACATGTTCAAAGTATATTACGGAGACTTTTTTACTGCGGCAGGTACAGCACTCATCGCCGCATTCATCTGGCGACTGATTACCTATTATTCATATTTAATCATCGGAGTGTGTATCCTGCCACAATGGGTTAATTCCACCTTCGGGAAGAAGGCATGAAAACCTATCAGCTCAATGACAATTCACGTATCGCACGACGAAGGTTCTCTTTTGCCACTTCCGGCTTCATCGCCTCACTCAACGGCATATTTTCAGGACTCACCTCAACGAGTCTGTCAAAACCGGCATGAAGCAATGCATCTTGATTTTCAATTTTCCCCGACAGCAAAAGAGTAGGAACATTCAAGCGGGATGTTCTTTTCAATACTCCTGACGATACCTTCCCCAACAGAGTCTGTATATCAGACTTACCTTCACCGGTTATAACCAGATCGGCATCTTCCAGCTCTTTTTCAAAATCTATCAAATCCAGAATCAAATCTATACCCGACACGAGTTCCGCATTCAAGAATGCCCAGCAAGCACCTCCCAAACCTCCGGCTGCACCCGCTCCCGGTACATTCCTCACTTCTTTTCCCAGACTTTTGGATATCACATCAGCGAAACGGTTCATACCCTCATCAAGCTCTTTCACCTGCTCGGGAGTGGCACCTTTCTGGGAAGCAAACATATAAGCGGCCCCTTCCGGTCCACAAAACGGATTCATCACATCACAAGCCACTTTAAATGTACATGAAGAAAGCATCCTCTCAAAGCAAGTAAGGTCCATGCTGGAAATCTTGCACATTGCCTCTCCACTTGCTGTCAGTTTACGTCCATTATCGTCTAAAAAACATACGCCCAAATCTTCCAACATTCCCATTCCCGCATCGTTTGTGGCACTTCCTCCCACACCAATCAGGAATTTATAATACTCATGAGACAATGCATCCAATATCACCTCTCCAGTGCCGAAAGTAGTCGTCTTCATCGGATTCCGGTCCTTCTTGCTCAATAAGGGCAGGCCGTTTATTTCAGCCATTTCAATCACAACCGTTTCCCCATCCGGCAATATTCCATAACGGGCTTCTTTCTTCCGCATCAACGGATCATAAGCAGGTGCATATTCAATCCGGATATCCAAGAATTTTTTCAAGGCATCCAGCAAACCTTCTCCCCCATCAGACATTGGAACACATTTTATCTCACACTCTGGAAAACGTTCACGAAGAGCCTCAGCCACACAGGTTTCCACCTCTTCCGAACTCAAACATCCCTTATAGGAATCTAAAGCCAATACAATTTTTCTCATTTAATTATATTATAGTAAAAATCAAAATTTAATTCTTTTTATTCCGCTGACAAATCTCAATCACATATGACACTATCAGCCCAACTCCGCCACCAATCAACACACTTGCTCCATAAATAATCGAAACAGTCTCACTCACACGGTAACCCAAAGCTTCCGGGTCAGTCAAATAAACAATCGAATATCCCATCAACAAGCCGAATCCCAACCCCAAAGCCAGGCATCCCCAGCGCAAAGCGCTGAATGAAAACCCACAGGGAGGATAAGACATTCCTTCCTTCCATATTTCAGGAGTCAATTTGTCTCCCATTTTTTCAATAAACATCATCCGTTCTTTCCGTCTCACAAAAAGTTCAAACAACTTATACACCACTCCAAAAACAATAGCCACATTGGCTACAAGCATTAATTCTTTCATGACAATTAAAATTAAATTTGTTTCTTTGTAGCTTTTGACGCAAACTTAATGGAAAGGTTACAGTTATACAAATAATATTCATATATAAATTTTGTAACCTTTTCTAAAACCTCGCGTCTAACAGGTGACATGAACGAAAAAGAATTACATATAATTTCTTCCATTCTGGCAGGGAAAACAGAACGTTTCTCCTACTTCCTCGACACCTACGGGCCACAGGTCTTCCACCTGATTGTCCGCATGACCGGATCGCCGGAAGATGCGGAAGAATTGACACAAGACTGCTTCCTGAAAGCATTCGAACACCTTTCTTCATTCAATGGAGACAGTTGTTTCTCTACCTGGATTTACCGCATTGCCTACAACACAACGATTTCTTCTCTCCGGAAAAAGAAGAACGAAGTCCATACTTTCGATGACAACTTGTGGAACACCATTTCAGATACACAAGTTGATGAAATGCTTGACTCAGACAATGAGGAACAAATCCATAAACTACAACAGGCTCTTTCAGCCTTGTCCTCCGATGAACATGCATTAATTACATTATTTTATGAAGAAGAAAAAACTATTTCAGAAATTTGCTATATCTTACACCTCTCAGAAAGCAATGTGAAAGTCAAACTCCACCGCATCCGCAAAAAACTTTATTTACTAATGACCAAAGAAAACTACCATGATAGATAAAGGATTAAAACGGGCAATAAGCCGACAGCCGGAATTCAAGCTACCGAGCAATTTCAGCTACAGAATGATGAAACGGATTGAAGAAGAAACATATCTGAAAGAAAAGCGTACGGAGAAGAAAATATTCATCTCGTGGATTATTACAGTCAGCTTTATGACAGCAGGAGGCTTGGGTTATCTAGGATGGAATTATAACGAACAGATTCTGTATATGTTCAGACTGTTGAAACATTCGATTCCTGATACAGCCACCTTACTGTTATACCTGCCTGCCGCAGCAGCTTCCGTCATTCTTTTCTTCTTCAACAAATGGCTGCAGAAAAAAGTAAGACAAAGATTGGAAGAATCTTGAAAAAGAGGCTGTCTCAACATAGTTTTTCTATTTTGAGACCACCTCTTTTCAAATATCCATTATCAATCAATGACGATAGTTAGCCAGTTCATCTGCATTGAATTTGCGGATAAAGTTGAAATGTTTCTCCACCTCAGCTTCTGCATAGTTTACATACACATCCAATGATTTGCCGAACAATTCAGGAGCTTTGGCGGCATCCTGCAGCAACAAATGGCTCATCACATTCACTGCGGCCATTTCATACAGACGGCGAGCTACAAAGTCAAGCAGCTCCTGGTCCTGAGCCTCCTTCACCGCAGCCGTACAAGCCTCAAACTTGCGGGTCATCTCCTTGATACGGTCCATATAGCCTTCATATTCCGGTATACATGGTACAGCCTCGAACTCATGCAATGTGGCGGCATACGAGCCGTTCGTCACATAACGGATGGCCGCTACGGTCTGCAACTGTGTCGTTCCTTCATAAATACTGGTGATACGTGCATCACGATAGATACGCTGACAAGCATATTCCATCATGAAACCGGAACCTCCATGTACCTGAATACAGTCGTATGCATTCTGGTTGGCATATTCCGAATTCATACCCTTTGCCAGCGGAGTGAAGCTGTCAGCCAGTTTTGCATAGCGCTTCTGTTCCTGACGTTCTTCCGGAGTCAGCTTACGCTCCCGGGCAATGTCATCCAACGCTTTATAAATATCCACATAGCGTGAAGTCTGGTACAGCAAGGCGCGGCCTGCATCCAGCTTTGCCTTAATAGTAGCCAGCATGTCATACACGGCCGGGAATTCGATGATGGCCTTGCCAAATTGCTTACGGTCCTTCGCGTAAGCCAAAGCCTCGTCATATGCGGCCTGGCTCAAGCCTACAGACTGGGCGGCAATACCCAGACGCGCACCGTTCATCAAAGCCATCACATATTTGATCAGACCCAGCTTGCGGTCGCCGCAAAGTTCCGCTTTCGCGTTCTTGTAAACCAGCTCACAGGTAGGAGAACCATGGATACCGAGCTTATTCTCAATGCGGCGTACATCCACTCCGCCGTCATTCTTGTCATAAATGAACATAGACAAGCCACGGCCGTCATGCGTGCCCTCTTCCGAACGTGCCAGTACCAGGTGGATGTTCGCGTCACCGTTTGTGATGAAACGCTTTACACCGTTCAACCGCCAGCAATTGTTCGCCTCATCGTATGTAGCCTTCAGCATCACACTCTGGAGGTCAGAGCCCGCATCCGGTTCCGTCAAGTCCATCGACATGGTTTCACCCGCACAGATACGAGGGATAAAACGGCTGTGCTGGTCCTCGTTTCCGAACTCGTACAGGGTCTCGATACAGTCCTGCAACGACCAGATATTTCCGAAACCCGCATCTGCCTGTGCCACGATTTCCGCGCACATGGTATACGGGGTGATCGGGAAATTCAGGCCACCGAAACGGCGCGGCATCGTCATGCCGTTCAACCCGGCCTTTACCATCGCATCCAGGTTTTCTTTTGTGCCCGACGCATATTCCACACGTCCGTCGGCATGATGAGGACCTTCCTGGTCCACCCCTTCCGCATTGGCGGCAATCACCTCACCGGTTATTTCTCCGGTTATTTCCAACACTTTGTCGTATGAGTCAATCGCGTCAGCATAGTCCTGAGGCG
The DNA here is from genome assembly GCA_949289295.1 of uncultured Bacteroides sp. Taxonomy (GTDB): domain Bacteria; phylum Bacteroidota; class Bacteroidia; order Bacteroidales; family Bacteroidaceae; genus Phocaeicola. Next base: position 105,908 of record CASENM010000030.1, on the reverse strand, counting down.
CATAGTCATACTCAACCTTATCCCTATAATCGCGTTCTTTCAACTGGCAGATACGCTCCATCATCGGATTGTTCAAGTGGAACTTGAGTTCCGGATGTTCTGTATAAAAGTTTGGCATGTTATTTATTTTTTAAGTATTTTACCTCCTTAGTATTACCTTGAAAATTTACTTACTATTCTTCTTATAATACTTGATCAATTTCGGAATCACTTCCTCCACCGTACCGTTGATGACATAGTCGGCAATGGAATTGATAGGAGCATTCGGGTCACTGTTCACAGAGATGATGATGCCCGCGTCCTGCATACCGGCGATATGCTGGATCTGACCGGAAATACCGCAAGCGATATACAGCTTCGGATGAACAGTCACACCGGTCTGGCCGATCTGACGGTCATGGTCGCAGAAACCGGCATCTACTGCCGCACGGCTGCCACCTACCTCCGCATGGAGTTCTTTGGCCAGCTCGAACAACATGTCGAAACCTTCCTTGCTGCCCATGCCGTAACCGCCGGCCACTACAATCGGAGCCCCTTTCAAATTATGTTTGGCTTTCTCCACATGACGGTCGATGACCTTCACCACATAGTCCGTTTCAGGAACAAACTTCGCCACATCATGACGGATCACCTCACCCTGATAGTTCTCGTCAAGAATCTCCTTCTTCATCACACCTTCACGGACGGTCGCCATCTGCGGGCGATGCTCCGGATTGACAATCGTAGCCACAATGTTACCGCCGAAAGCCGGACGAATCTGATACAACAGATTTTTGTAAGTCACCCCGCTTTTCTTGTCTTCATGGTCTCCGATTTCCAACTGGGTACAGTCGGCGGTCAGACCACTGGTCAATGCGGAAGATACACGCGGACCCAAATCACGACCGATTACGGTGGCACCCATCAGGCAAATCTGAGGTTTTTCCTGCTTGAACAGGTTGACCAGAATGGAAGTATGAGGTAAAGAAGTATAAGGGAACAAACCCGGAGCATCGAACACATGCACACGGTCTACGCCGAAAGGCAACACCTGTTTTTCTACATCCGTAAGTTCGCTGCCGGCACAGATCGCTTCCAGCTGGCAACCCAGTTCAGTGGCCAGTTTACGGCCTTTGGTCAAAAGTTCGAGACTGACATCGGCCACATGTGCGCCTTCCATCTCGCAATATACAAATACGTTGTTCATAATTATCCTATCGTATGGTTAGCCAACAGTTCAACAATCAGGTTCTCTACATCCGCGTCACTTCCGCTCAGCGTCTTGCTTTCCTTAGCCTGGAAAATGATGTTCTCAATCTTCTTCACTTTCGTCGGAGAGCCGGAAAGACCACACTGAGCCGTATCGCCGTCCACATCAGCCACACTCCACTCCGTGATGTTCAGATAAGGACGTGATTCATACAGGTCTGCGTATGGCAACTCTTTTCCTTCCTTTGCCAAGGCAGCCTTTTCCTGTCCACCCATGGCACGCTTGTACTTCATCACCAGTTTCGCGTTGCGCGGACGGCAGGGAGCCGCACTTCCGTTTACAGTCAGCACGATAGGCAGAGGAGCCTCTACCGTTTCCACACCGCCGTCAATATGACGTTTCACGCGGATACGTCCGTCAGCCACCTCTTCGATTTCCTCCACGTATGTCACCTGTGGCAATCCCAGTTTCTCAGCCACCTGAGGGCCTACCTGAGCCGTATCTCCGTCGATTGCCTGGCGTCCTCCGATAATGACATCATACTCACCGATCTTGCGGATAGCCGTAGCCAGCGCATACGAGGTGGCCAGCGTATCCGCACCGGCGAAAGCACGGTCTGTCAGCAGATAGCCGTTGTCCGCACCTCTGTATAAACCCTCACGGATAATTTCCGCCGCACGTCCCGGTCCCATGGTCAGCATGGTTACGGTAGAACCCGGATGTGTATCTTTCAATCTGAGCGCCTGTTCCAGGGCGTTCAAGTCTTCCGGATTGAAGATAGCCGGAAGAGCCGCACGGTTAATCGTACCGTCCGCGTTCATGGCATCTTTCCCCACACAACGGGTGTCGGGAACCTGTTTTGCCAGTACTACAATTTTCAAGCTCATTCTATTATTTGTTTTGAAATTAATGATTTCTTCTGTTGGCAAAATTAATGAAAGCATTCAGACTACCCAAACGATATATATAAAAAATGCACATACAGCCTGACGTTGAGCAAGAAAAAACGTATATTTGCGACCATATAATATCTAAATTATTACCATTATGGATAATCTGAACCGAGAAATAGCCGTATTCCTCTACAATCTGGGAATCGACAAGGACAACCTCAGCTGGGGCACACGAATCACGTTGCTGGTGGGCATCCTATTGATAGCCTATATCTTCACAAAAATCTTCCACTACCTCATCATGCCGGCCATCCATAAAATCACGGCAAGGACCAAGGCCACATGGGACGACTACCTGTTCAACGAGCGGATGCTCTCTGCTGTCTGCCGGCTCATCCCGCCCATTTTAATCTACATCATGCTTCCTTTTGCCTTCGAAAATGCGCCGGACATACTGGGAATCAGCCAAAAAATCTGTCTTATCTATCTGATCATCGTCACCCTGCGGCTCATCAACGCGTTCCTGAATTCCCTCTACGAGATATCCAACGAACACGAGTCACTGAAGAACCGTCCGCTGAAAGGCATCTACCAGATGATTAACCTGGTCTCCATCGGTATCGGAATCATACTCATCATCAGCACTCTGATGAACCAAGACGCAACGACCATTCTGGCAGGACTGGGTGCGTCGGCTGCCGTACTGATGCTGATTTTCAAGGACAGCATTCTGGGACTTGTGGCCGGCGTACAGTTATCCGCCAACGACATGCTCCGTCCGGGAGACTGGATTACAATGGACAAATACGGTGCCAACGGATATGTGATTGAAGTATCGCTCACCACCGTCAAGGTACAGAACTTCGACAAGACCATCACTACCATCCCTCCTTACGCACTGGTCAGCGACTCGTTCCAGAACTGGCGCGGGATGTGGCAAAGCGGCAGCCGCCGCATCAAACGCCAGCTTTTCTTCGATGTGAACACCATCCGCTTCTGTACAGACCAGGAAATCAAGGAATATACGGAAAAAGAATGGATCAGCAAAGAAGAAGCTGAAAACGGACAAATAGTCAACTTGCTGGTTTTCCGGAATTTCGCCATGAACTATCTTAGCAATCACCCGAAAATCAATCACGAGTTTCTCCAAATGGTCCGGCAGATGGAGCCTACCACCGAGGGGCTTCCGCTTGAAATATATTGCTTCGCCACTACCACCGAATGGCCCGTCTATGAAGCGATACAGGCAGAAGTATTTGACTACCTTATCGCCAGTGTCCCACAGTTCGGACTGAAACTTTTCCAGCGTCCGTCAGGTGTGGATATCCGGCAAGACAGGATAAGACCAGACGAAGTCCATTAAAGCTGAGACATCAAAAAGGAGGTGTCACCCGCTCTAAAAGCAAGCCAGACACCTCCTTGTCTTTCATCTACGGAAATCCGGCTTCCTACAGCCTGACCGTCCTTTCCTCTCCGCATTCCAGTTTCCAGTCCTTCAACTTCTTCTCTCTGTCCCCCACCTTGATTTTCTTCAATTCCAGACAACCTTTCAACAGTTTCAGGGAAACATGCTTGTCCGAAACCTCACAGATTCCCCATGAACTGCCGTTGCTCCAGAAATACCGTCCAGGACGCGAAGTGAAACACATCACCTTATCCACTCCTGAATACCGGAAGCCACTCCATGCAATCATTGCCGACCAACCGGCCATCGCCCTCGCATAATGATGCCCACATTCCGCCTCACTGAAAGGATTCCTCTTCGCACCATCAAAACGCTCACGGACAGCACGGATACATGTCAAGGCCTCATCTTCCATTCCCTCATAAATCATTCCTGTAGCAGCACAATATTCGAATCCTGTCATCACCTCCGCAAAATAAGGGAAAGGCACCTCCAGACGGCCTTTCGGCCAGGATGCCATCAGAAGCCCCGCCTCATCCCCCATCACATACGATCGCATATTGTTGAAATGTCGGCTGAAATCCTCTACAAAATTATACTTCATGATACTCTGCAAGGTCTTCCTGACATGAGCCGAATCCGCCAGATAACCCAATCCACAAATATGAGACATATATTGACCTACCAGCTGGTCAACCAGACAGCCGCGTCCCAATTGAAACGGAGGAATCTGCACATCCGGGTCATCCATATCCAGAAACCGGAAAGTCTGAGGATCCGTGATCTTATGCTCATAATATTCACCGTTGAAAAGGTTCCCGTCCATCCATTTGCTACCTTTTTCAAACAACGACCGGCATTTCTGCCGGAAATCCCTGTCATCCATAGCCTCCGCCATCTCTTCCGCGGCCCTCAGAGCGCCCATATACCAGAAACCCATCTGCGGGTTAGGTCCGAAATAATTGACATCCATCGTATTATGCTGTGAGCCCTCCATCACGCCGTCCTGATTTCCGTCCCAACCTTTTTCAATCCATGCATACGCAAGAGCCTTCTTCACCTGCGGCCAGTTGCGTCTCAGGAAATCATTGTCACCCGACAGCTGCCAGTCCCGATACATTTTCATCACGCAACCCATTTGGCCGTCTGCCGCGGCTGAGCTTCCATCCGCCGCTGTTGACAATGGCAGCGTGGCACGAAAGTTCATCAGTCCGTTTTCCTTCAATGCATGATTCAGCTCCACATCACGCATCGTCCGGGCCAGTTCCCCGAAAAGAAAAGGAGTCGCTGTCTCATAATTCCACACATGCGTACATGAGCCCATACATGAGCCAAAACGGTCCATTACACCTTCCCAACCCATCAAGTGTCCGCTCGGCAAACGGAATACAGTCTGCGAACGCAAGACGGACAAATTAAAAAGAGCCGCTTCCTTGATCACATCCGGGAAAGAGCCCGACAAAAACGCATCCACAAAACTCAAAGTCTCTTTTTCCAACTCCGGAATTTGAGGAACTATATCCTCTGCGGCGTGCCAGGCATCTTCAAACTGACAGGTATAATAATTTCCGACAACAGCAGATGACCAGGCCTTCCGGTTCGGGAAATGCCATGTCAGATAAAAAGTAAAACACTCACGGCTTTTTGGGGAAATTGTCTTTCTGACAGCCAGTGAAGCCATCGGATCATCCTCGTTTACCGGTTCTTTCCGCTCCGACAGACATCCGTCCGCACTGAAATCATCCCAAAAATCCAATATCGCGTTATTCCATTCGTCCGGTCTTGAAGAAGTCCTGTAGCTCATTTTTCCATCCGACCGGGTAGTCAGAGCCATGGTTCCCCATGCCGGATCATTCCTGTCAACCCCGTCTGAACAGAAATAAATCCCTTTCAGGCCATCCTGTTCCCGATACACATTCCGATTTTTCTTTGCTCCTACCGGAATATAATCACCTTTCCAATCTGTAGTAAACCGGCTGCCGTCTTTCCCGATAAAATTGCGCATCGAGCCGCATACGGAAACCTCTAATGGACGATCAGTCTTGTTCTCTACCACATAACTCAACACCGCTACAGGCAGTCCGCTGGCATCCGCATCTCCAGGGACCAACGGATTAAATCCTTTGACCGTCACATTTACCGGTAAATCAGGATCTGACAGATGTACCTGTCCGAAAGGATAGGCCGCCTCAAACGAGGCTTCCGAAAAACGGGGCATTCCATGATGATTGACCGGACGCCCCTCATAATGAAGGTATTCCTGTGGATAAAGCGGACCATTCAATAAAGTGGTGGTATTCTCTCCATCCGGGGATTCCACATAAACCGCAAAAAACGGCGCGTTGTTGCCTGTAGTGACTGTACTGTACTTCTTTGCCGGGACATTCATGATTTCCCAGTCCCTCAGTTCTCCGCGCCCTCCCAACGAGACGGTTCCTGTTCCGATTCCCCCTAAAGGAAGGGCTATCTGATAAAGATGCTGTCCGTCATACCGTTTCAGAACCGGCCAGTCAGAAGGTTGCCACTCATGGGCACTCAATGCCGCGCCCCAAAAACATAATAATGAAAATGCCTGTATCTTCATAAACATAAATTTAGGCCATAAAGGTACAACATTTCAATCACCCGTCCATAGGGCGCGATGTTCCGGAACACGGCATTAAAGATAAAAAAGGCCTTATCTCGCTTTCAGGACGCTGCTGTCAAGCTCCTGTCCGAATCATTTTTCCTCATCCAACCACCCATCTCTCAATACCCCGGACCGCATTGCTGAAGTTCACGCCCACCTTGAACAGCTTCCTCGGGTCAGAGGCGAACGGGAGCGCGTAGTTCTTCTCCTCTATCTGGCGGAGGGCCTCCTCCGCCGTGCCGTCCAGCTTGAACTCCATCACGTAGACGTAACTCTCCGTCTGCAGCACCAGGTCGGCGCGTCCCTGCGAGGTGTGGTATTCCACACGTGTATAAAATCCCATCAGGCGGAACACGATAAAAAGCACGTTCTGGTAGTGCAGCTCCAGGTCGCGGGCCAGCTCGTAAGGAAGGAACAAGGTCCGCTGACTATTCCGCCACCAAAACTTCGCCATACCAGTTCTGTAATTTTACCATACAAGACATTTCAAACAAAAGAACATCGGTCATGGGAACTTGTTCCGGCAATTCCGCCTCACCAAGATTCTGTCGGAAAACCCCGTAAAGCAACAGACGGTACTTACGGTCATCACCCAACAGATGCCATGGAGTGGCCAGATTGGGCAATCCGTCCACAGCAACCCTGAGATATTCATCCGCACATGAGTTGCCACACCAACGGGCTATATAACCATAACGGGCATAATCGGACGGAGTAGCTTCAGCCGACGGCTTAAGTATCGACAGGCTGTCGTGTAAAGCCCGGTAAAAACAACGATCCTTCCGCTTCCATTCTTCCATACGGACATGGGTCAGCAACCGTGGCATATTGCGAACAGCCTCTACACAAGCAGAAAGTGCCTCTTTCCTATTGCCTTTCAAATAATGTATTTCCCCCATACTCCAAGTGTACAGAGAATTCTGGGGATATTTCTCTGTTAAACAAGCCAGCATGGCTTCAGCCTGTTCCAGTTCTCCTCTTCGAAGTGTCAGCCATGCACAAAGATATCTTATCTGTAAATCCTCGGGGTGACATACGGAAGCCTGTTCCAAATGCGTTTCCACACCAGAAAAAGAACCGGAAGCGAAGTCACCGTCTTTCATCATCTCAAAAGCCTGGCGGACAAACTGTCCTGTCGGGTCAGCGAACTTTTTCCATCCGGAAAAATTCCACATAAACACAGTCAAAAATGCGATACCCGGCACGACAAAACATCTTTTCTGGGAAGAAGAATCCGAAATGTTTGCCGGACACGACTCATAAAACAAAAATGCCAGCAATATAAAAGTCATCCAAAGAGTAAACAAAGTGTGTAAAAGAGTAGCCTGGCTCATGTCCTTCACACACAAGGCCACCAATGTACAAACTGCCACACGTACCCTACGCTCCTCACGCCTTCTCCACAATGCCCGGAATGCCAGCACCACAAGCACCACGTAAATCAATGTGCCCGTTATACCTTTTTCCACAAGCAACTGCATCACGATATTGGGTGCAAAAGATGTAAACGAACGTCTACTGTCTTGATTCAGTTCATGATCAACGGCATACGTGAAATTACGGTTTCCATACCCCAACAACGGTCTTTCCTTAAATGCTTTCCAAGCAGCCTGCGTACCATCGATACGGCTCTCCGTACTTTGCCTTTGAGAAACAGTCCGATTCATCTGCAAGGTTGTCTTCACTTCCTCCGGGCACAGACAACACACCAGCACAAAAGAGAATACTCCAGCAAGCAACAGATACAATTTCTCTCTCTTTATTTTGAAACAGAACAGCCCACCTACGAGATAAATACCTGTGGCAATATAGGCTCCACGGGAAAACGAAAACCAGATTGCCAATAGACAACAACAGATGAACGTACCCGAATGCCGGCGCACCATACATATCCATCCTAAAAGTAAAAGTAATACCTCCGACCATATATTAGTGATATACCCCAACGGACGGAACAGAAAACGAAAATGATAAGTGTCGGCAAAACCCACATCCAGTACCGAATTACGAAACACCCAAAAACTACCCAACGACAGCAGCAATGCGGCACCTATCGGCAAAAAGGTTACAGCAAGATGCATGTCACACCTTTCTTCCTGCAACCTGCGGACAAGAAAATAAGTTGTCAAACAATACACCATACAAAAAGCCGACCGGATTGCCGGAATGGGACAGACTGCCCACACACATGAAACACATTCATATAAGACAAGCACACACAGCCATTTGTCACCGGTCGACAGACGGATAGGCATTCCTATACGATACAAAGCTACAGCCATCAGACACAATGCTATCTGATGAGGATCGTCCACCTGAAACAGCAGCAGACACATCACTGCCAGAAGCAGCGACAAAACACATACATACAGTCGGTCCATTTTTCAACTCCTTGTTACTCTCCGGAATGTATCTTTCTCCTCACGAACGGTGCCAGCAAACGATATATCAGATAACCTATCAGAGTCATGAACACAAGCTGTGCACTAAGATTGCGCAACAAAACGAACGGCGGTGCCATCCGGTTGGAAAGATAGAGAATCAGCTCGTTCATCTCATCGGGAAAAGTATATACAAAACGATACAGAAACAATGGGATGACATACAAAAAATAAAAACCCATAAAGAAATTCACCACCACTGAATAGAACAGCATACCGTATTTCTCAGCCGTACGTATCTGCAGCAGACAAGGTTTCTTTCCTGTCGGCCTACGGCACAGTCTCCGCCATGTGTATTCCACCACTTCCCACGAACGTTGCCGGAGGTTCGGAACGCCCAACAGATCGGAAGCCATCCAATAACCGTCGAATCTGAAAAAAGGATTCAGTGTCATTACAAAACCGAGATTCATCACCAATATCAGGTAACGTACCATATCGTTGCCGCTAAGAAAAAATACAACAAGCAGAATGATAAGCCAATAGCACTGGAAATACACGCCGGCCAGATTTACCACACATCGTTGTGTCCGGTTCAGTTTCCACACTTCCGTCACATCTGTATAAAGTACGGGAAAGTTCAGATACAATCCGAAACCTATGCCACCATGCCGCACACCAAAATACTTACATGCGGAAGCGTGACCCAACTCATGGAAAAACGAGGAGGCAAGCAGAAATACCAACAGAGCGACTACCATATAAAGATCCACTGTATTATTGAACAACAAAAAATCAGGTGTCGTGAAGAAAAACCATATATCCAACGCCAATGCCACTCCTAATATAATACACATATATACAGGATTGAAAAAGAACCGGAAACGATCGGAGAAAGCATCGACTGACGACACGCCAAGCAACTGACGCTCATAGAGAAACGAATGAGCCCGCATCTTATCCTTAAACATGGGGGCGAAAAACTTGTCAATCACCTGTCGCACCTGTTCCATTGTATATTTGCATTCTTTTTTCTGTATATAGGCCGATATGGCTGCTTCCTCTGTCGCATGCTGCTGAAGTTCCTCCAGCAGCTCGACCACCGGACCGTTAGCTTCATAATACTGCCCGTGAAAACACAACAGACTACGTCCTGCTTGGGCAGACGAAGAAAATGGATGGATGGTTATTTCTTTATATCTGTTCATTTATTTTACCTTATATCATTCTGCCTTCAGGATGGCACTATTAATGGTTGTATTAACATCACGTTGATCTTTAGATGTTTTCTTTCCAAAATCAAAGGTATAAGCTACCTTGATATAACCGGTTTTCTGATAGACTTCACTATACGAAACGTTATGGAAACGATAAGCGTCTGTATGCAAATACATTACATTCCGGTTTCGTCGACTAAATGTATTGTCTGTTCCTACTTCTATCATCCAACCATTATAATTCCAACGCACAAACGCACCGTATATAGCAGGCGTATTGATAAAGGCAGGATTATTTTCCAATGTCCTTCCAGTCGACTTTCCATGAACGTTGAAAATGAAATCTTTCCAATAATAATTTACATCCGCACTTCCTCCCCATTCGTTTCTTTTCATTTCTATTTTTCCCGAAATCTTGTTGTATCGATAAAAACCTGATAGCCGCACATGTAGGTTCGACAAAAGCTTATAGGTAAGCGACACCCCTCCCCTCAATTGATGAAAATTTCCATCCGTATGAAAACTATCGACCAACTTGTTTCCTTCTATGTAATAATCAGAGAAAGTGCTGTTGACTGCTCCGAAATAATAAGCAGACACTTGCATATTGATTTTTCTTTTTTGGAAAGCATATACCAAATAACTGATATAATAATCGCTTTTATCCAAATATGGATTACCGCGTTTCACCGACAAGGAATCTATTCTCTGATCTACATCAGCCAACCATTCTATGGGCGGATTGGAATTTCCCGTATTCAGTCCGTACATTAGAGAATGTCCGGACTTTATCTGATAATTCAACAATATATTAGCATGAGGTGACAGATAACGTTCCGCATCATTCCCATGCAAACGGTATTGCAGCAAGTCTCCACCAAATTGCAGGCTCAGATACACTTTTCCGATATTTTGGTTGTATTGTCCCATAAACAAGGTCTCAGATGTCCATAAATGACTCCATTTACTGAAATCTCCTTGATATTTGGAAGAAGATACCAAATGCAAATGTGAGAAATTCAATCCGAAAGAATTGTCGTGCTTTAGTTGTATATTGTAGTCTGCTGAAAAATCGATATTGTATAACTCCTCATTTGCTTTCGTATAAGAGTGATAACTGTCTTCATTATACTTGCGTATATAGTCATTGTTTGTATAAGTAGTTGTCAGGTTGACATCCAAATATTGCGTTTTTCCCAACTGAAAACCTCCATACAGATTAAGGCTTGGCTTCAGACCTGTTTGGTATATTTCGTTGACCGAACGTACATTTCCTGCTGATGCACCGGAATACGACAGAACACTACTGCTATAATTTTCCGGCATATCCTGACGAACGAAAGAAAGTTTTCCCGCTAACACCCGTTTGTCATTGCTATTGTTGATGTTCAGCTGCATATATTGGCTGTTCTTTTTTAATCGGGCATCATCTACACACGTTGTCCGGTTTATCTCCCCTTCCGGAAAATAAAAAGTATCTTCTTTATCAGTACGTACCCCACCATTGCGTTCCATAGAATGACCGGCAAACAAGGTATAGCTGGTATTTTTGTGCATGATTTTCAAATTGGCATTGTAGTCTCCACCCAAATAACCAATGTTCTGTATTCCATCCAACGACACATAACCTCCAGTATGTTTTTCTTTTAATATATAATTAATAGAAGTTTTGTCTCCCACATACTTTCCTGTAGGCATTTCGAAATACTCAATTTTTTCGACATCTTTGGGACGAAGGGCACGCACTTCCCGATAGTCTGCTTTCTGCCCGTTAATATATAGGGTTGCCTCTCCCAACAAAGTATTAACGACACCTTTCCGTAAGTCAACCGATACACCTGGAATCATCAGGTTATACAATAGGTCGTATCCGGTAGAAGCATGCTTGACTTGCTGTTCTTCAGGAATGATCAGCACCCGGTCTTTCTGACGGATAAAAGAAGAACCTTTCACCTCCACTTCTCCCAGCATCATACTACTTTCTTTTAAAGTAAACAAAGGAAGCTCTTTGTCTTGATTCTCTACCATAAAAGCATGCCACTGCGGTGTATATCCCATAGAGCTTACTGAAAGCAAGTAATCCCCGGCAGCTACATCCTGCAATCGGTAGTTGCCGATGCTGTCCGTCATGGTTCCCTGCACAAAGGTTGAATCAGAACGTAACAACCGGACAGAAGCATAAACAACTTCCCGTCCGTTCTCGCTTCTGACAGTTCCTTTCACTATATTCTGCGCCACCATAGTATATGTGCATAATGAAAACAGAAAAAAAATTATACCTTTTATTTTAAAAGATTTCATCTCAGAACAACCGACTTAAATTTCATATTTTTAATGAATAACCTCCAGTAATTGTAAGTAAAAACGTCACAATAAATATTTAATTCACCACATATTTATTGTGACACATTTAACTATTACCCCAGATTAACATTGCAACTCACATGACTGCAAATGAGGGCATTTAAACCAACAAGTAGGCACAGGTGTTTCCTCATTTAACAAATCTAATAGTCCACCAACTGCTAAAGGGTCGGTTTCTAAACGATCTTCCAATTGCTGAAGATCAAACTCTGAAAAATCAGAGTTTACAGAAAAAATTTCTTCTTTGTCCATAGTTATTTTTATTTATTAGATATATTAGCATAAACACCATCAAATGCGGTATTTACAGCCTTTTTTATTAATTTTTTTAACAATATACACTGATTATTTTTCATAGCTAAACATCCTCCACCACACAAAAAAACATATTTACAATACTTACACGCAATTGAAGTAACATCATGAGAATGCCATTTTTCAAATTCTTCTCTATTCCAAGAAATAGAGTCCTCTCTAATAGTTCCTATTTGAAATCTTTTATCTCCCACAACTTCCCAACAAGGATATATCTCTTTTAAAGGTGAAAAAACATACTCTCCTGTTTGGGCGGTACAATGTACAGCCGTTAAAGGAATCGACTTTTTATACGTTAAAGCCCAATGGATTTTTTTATAAATGATATCATATCCTGCGCACGAAGATATAGTTCCCATATGCTCATTCCCTCTTAAGTATTCAGATTCCGATAAAAAATCTATGTCATCTTTATCTTCTTCTTTTACTTCTTCATTATCTTGTATCAAAGCAGAATACACTTTAAAATTTTTATAAGCCAAAAATCCAATTTGATCAAAATATGAACATAAAACTTTATAATCGTTTAAGTTATGATTGTCGACATTGACTCTTATATGAATATCCACATTCAATCCTAACTGAAAGATTAATCTAATATTAGAGACTATTTTATCAAATGAATTTGAATCTTCAAAATGTCTCCGCTTTTGATTATGCATATTTTTTGTTCCATCAATTGTAATTTGAAGCATACAAATTAAATCTGGAGCCAATAAATTCAAATACGAATCAAGGTCATATCCATTAGTTATGGCATGGAATTTATATCCTCTTTTTCTGCCTTCTTGAACGATGTATGTCACAATCTCTTTATTTTCTTTTAACAAGGGCTCACCTCCATACAATGTTATTATAGGATTTTGAAGCTGCATTCTGGGCTCTATCTCATTCATTGCAACAAAAGTACGGTGAACCTGTTCTTTAGTAAATACTATACGGTGCAATGAATCCTTATTCTCTCTTTTCTCAAAACAATAAGGGCATCTGAAATTGCAATTATATGTAACAACCCATGTGAAATTTTTGCATAAGATTTCATCTCTCTTATGTAATGCATGAGCTATTCTTTCCACATACTCAACTTCTTCATCTTTTGTCCTTTCTGTAATATATCCTCTTTTTCGCAAAATAATCAACGTATCCTTCGAAAAAATATCTATATTACCGGCATTTAACTCTAATACTACATTTTTATCTACAATATCCATTGCCCCCGTATAGCCATGAATCAGCATATACTTATCCTTTTTACTTTCCAACTTGACCGGAATCATATAAGATGACACTCTCAAATCTTCCATATTGCTCAATACCATTTAATTCCATCATTTTCTATTGTAAATATCCTCTCTTCCCTACCACGGGTATAGTCACGTAACCAATATAACGCACCCTTCGGAATTCCCTTATAAAACAAACGGTCATCCTCGACAGCTACCTTCCTCCCCAACGATTTCCATTCACCATCTTTCATATAAAATAACTCATATTCATGTCCCTTCCGAATGCCGTTGTCATCGTTACGTATCAGATACCGTATCCGGGTTATCACCTCAGGCTTCTTAAGCTCAAGACCTCCCCACGAAAGAGAATCATTGGTATGAAAAAAAGTTAATGGGTCACCGTCAAACAACATTTCCGCACCGTTCCGTGGATAATAGACACTCGGTATATATTTCCCGATAATCTCACCTTGCAACGGACTGTCGGAACCTTCCGTATAAAATTCCACCTCCGCCATATTCCCCCAAGTCGTATCGGACGACTGATAACGTACATATCTCACAGGTTTCCTGTTCTCATTCATCACAGTAATATACTGAAAAGCAGGTTCTTCTGAAATAACATAAAATGTCACCGCATCCCGGAACTCAGGATTGTCCGCACCTTGAAAACGGCTGCCCTGCATCAACGGCGGCAAATATTCCAAACGGTAAGGATCCCGGAATTTCCGTTCCAGCACATAATCCATTGTTTCAGCTTGAGGAGTAAAGTATTTGAGGCTTCCCAAACTGTCCAGAAAAAAAGGATTTCCTACCAATCGTAACTTTCCTTCAGAATAAACCGCGGTCTGATAGACAATATCCGAACCAACGGCCTCGAATCTGGCCTGTATCCCCTCAACCGTTCCCCATGCCACCGGTGTCCAACCGTTAGGGTCAAACACACACAGATAAGCAAACCGGCGACCCACTTCCGGCATATCAACTGTAATATCCTTTGACTTAATGAAAGGATAACGGGCGGTCACATCCACCTTGCATGGATCTTTAAAAAAATCAGGAATATCTTCATTTCCATGCCGCAATGCCAACGATGAAGCCTGACTGCCAAAAGTCTGTCTGTAGACTTTCGGAATCTTGGAACGGAAACGCGCCAGATGCTCGTCCGGGTTATTTTCCGCACCGGAAAAATCATGGAATGTCCCGTCATTATCGTACACCACATTAAACACATGACCGTTGTTCATATCCCCCCAATGTGGAACGGTCTCTATACCCACAGGAATACCTGCTGCACGCATGGCATAGATTGCCAAATTTGCATAATCACCGCATTGTCCAAATTTAATGTTTATCAAAGAACTTGGACGCAATGATACCGAAAGCACGCCTGTCTCCGCTATGTGAATGGGCAGTTTGATCAGTTCATTGTTGATTGCCTCACACGCCTGACGTGCAGTACGAATGCTGTCATCAACCAACAGCGGTTCAAACCGCTCACGATATAATACACGCCAATTTTCAGGGATTTCTGTCCCTACACGATAGGGAAGAATCCATTCGCAAAACTCCTCAAACGTCAGATGACGGTTCCACGGACGGTCCCACACGGCAAATGCCTCATCAATATTCCTTATCAGATAGTCGGCAGAAAGCATCTGCACATCCCTATTAATAATAGGCCGCTCAGTCAAGTGCACCGCATTTCTACGAAACACCTCATATATATAAGGTATATCATATTCTTCCTGGCTGATTTGATAGACGGAATCAATAAAAGTATAATATTCATCAATCGCCTTTCCTGTCAGATACCCCTTGTCTGCCATACTCCCGATCAGGAACTGTGCCGCACACAATTTCAAAGAATCTCCGTTGTCCTCATAATGCCGAAGCACATGGAACAGTTCGCTCCGGTTGGCCCCAGCGTTCGACAACGCTTCCGCCACACCGGACGAAACGCTTCCCTGCCCACAAGACACTAATAATGCAACCAAGACAAATATCCAAATAAAGATTCTCATAGAAACAGGATTTTATGTAATGGAAAATCCACATACCGACAAACCATCTTCCGTATAGATAAAAATACGATAATCGCCCGACAGCAATCCACAGATTGGAATGGAAATGGAATCTTCCGAAGATATGGCACACTCGAATTCATAATAAGAAACACCGTCCACACTCTGAATCTGAATGGCGACATATTCATACTCCTTTTCAAAAGTAATAACCACATCGCCACCTTGAACGCCAACTGACAAACCATCAACCGAACGATGTTCAGTCATTGCATCATTTTTATTAGCAGCATATATAATTCCACTCCATACAAGACTTGTCACCATAAAAGCTGCAACCATCAAATGTTTCATAAATATTACTTTTAATTTTCATTTCAAAAGTAGAAACAAATATGAATTACACCAAGATAACATCAGACAAATACTGAACAAAAACTGAACAGGTGCATAAAACATTAGAAACCAGCAATAAAACTATCAAACATCTTTGCACTTCCGTCCTTACACTTATGAATTTTATTGTACAGACGCTTCCGCAATACCGCCGAATTGCCGGATTCATAACCGAACATATAGGCTATATCCGTCGGAAAAACACCTATTTTTGTGGCACAGCAAAGCCACAGGTCGCGCTCATTCAACGAAGGACACAATACCAGCAGACGACGTGTGAAATCGGGATAGGCTCTGTCCACCTCCATACAGAGTTCCTCCCATTTCCCATGAGGAAGCCTGTCGGGAGTATGGTTCTCCGGAGCCATGAAATAACGGTAAATGTCCGAACAATGCAATGCCTCCACACGACGGGCCTGCTCATCGATGTTTTTACAGATATCATGCCCACGCCGCTCCAAAAGTTCCTTCTGCCGATTGAGTTCCTCCACCAACTCTTTCCTTGCAGAATCTGTACGCTCAAGTTCACGTTGAAGAACGGCCATCTGACGGTGGTTCTCATCCAGTTGCAAACGATAGTCCTGCATCAGCTGGCGGATGCGGAAACCCTGTTCACGCTGGAGTGAAGCTTCCCGACGGTACTTGCGGACAAGACGAGACAGAAAGAGAAAAAACAACAGCAAGAAAGACACACCTGCCACTAGTACGGCTATCAACGTCCATTTACGGGCATTGGCAAGCTGAAGTGCCTGGTTCTCTATCTTCGTGCGCTGATAGTCATACTTCTTGATCGCCTCCGCACGGTCGAGACGCAGAATACTATCCTGGCAGGCGGAAGCCAGACGCTCGTAACGAAAAGCGGAACGGATATCCGAAGTTGAATCCAAATCGGCCAATGACTCATATACATATTTCTGTAAATGGATATTACGGTTTCCACCAACCTCCAATATCCGCATGAAATAATAACGAGCTGAATCAAATTGTTTATTATTGTTATAAATCCGAGCTAAACAAGATAAGGAAAGTGGACTGTTCTTTTTATGAACATCTGGCAACACGGATAAAATCTGTCTACCTCTGGCAAGACATTGATCATCTATCAGATTCCCTACATATTCATCCAATACAGAATATGATGCCAATGTGTCATTAGCCTCCAAAGCCATACGTGCCGCAGCTTGATAAGCAGAATCTCTTTGAACCGGCTCATGCAGTTCAACATGAATCCGCGCCCTGTTCCGTAACGCGTACGACATACCCACAGAATCCTTCTGCATCCGGTAGCACTTGTATGAAGCGTTTACCGCATCCAATGCCTCCGGATAAAGATCCTGATAATAATAGACATAGAACTGCTGCTCGTACACACGGCCCAGAATGTCGTAACGCCGGCTTCCCTCGCCCACTTCCAACGCACGGCGGAAAGACTTCAACGCCTCCAAAGGGTCGTCCATATCACGGTACACACGGCCCAATAAATAATACGCCTCAAGCGAACGATCCGGGTCACGCCCATCGTAGAAATCGACTACTGAAAGAGCAAGGGAATCGGAACGATGCGTAATCCAAAGCTTGTCGTTCACCCTGAGAGTGAGAAGACCGTAACGCGCAAGAGCCTCACCGTGCAGAGAGGAAACATCCACCGAATCAAGACACATCCGCGCCGAATCAGGATAAGCGTCCGAAAGACGTTCTGCCTCAAGCAAGGCAACAGGATATCCTTCCCTGACTCCACAAGAAGCAAGAAACAATATCAAAATAATATATAACCACCTGCCCATTCTTCATCGCGTATTATCCAACCACCCACCTTTCGATACCCCGGACCGCGTTGCTGAAGTTCACGCCCACCTTGAACAGCTTCCTCGGATCGGCGGCGAACGGGAGCGCGTAGTTCCTCTCCTCTATCTGGCGGAGGGCCTCCTCCGCCGTGCCGTCAAGCTTGAACTCCATCACGTAGACGTAACTCTCCGTCTGCAGCACCAGGTCGGCACGCCCCTGCGAGGTGTGGTATTCCACACGTGTATAAAATCCCATCAGGCGGAACACGATAAAAAGCACGTTCTGGTAGTGCAGCTCCAGGTCGCGGGCCAGTTCGTAGGGGATGTCCGCGAAGAACCCCTGCAGGCGGCGCATGAAGCCGTCAATGTCACCGCCCTCCACATCGCGCATGAACAGGCTGATCTGGAAGATGCTCTCCGACCTGCCCACCTTCGCGTAGTGGGGAAGCAGGAAGCTCATGAAGCCCCGCTCGACCTCCCCGTTCGGGAATCCCAGGCGGTACAGCCCGAACCTTTTGTCGTAGCCCTTGATGGTGAGGTAGCCGCTCTGGTAAAGCACCGGAACAGGGTTCTCGTCCATCGTGTCCACGCTTCCGAGCACGTCCGCCGTGGTCTGCTCCTCCGTCAGGTTGCGGAGGTCGTACCGACTCTTTTTCAGCAGCTCCACGAGGAAGGTCGGGGTCCCCGTCTCGAACCAGTAGTTCCCGAACTCGCCGCTGGCGAACGTATTGAGCAGGCTGAAGGGGTTGTAGACGTCCGCTCCTCCGGCCGCGAAGTGGTATCCGTCGTACCATTTCTTCAGCTCCCCGTAGGCCTCCTCCACGCCCAGGCCGTTCGCTTCGGCCAGCCTCCCCACGCTTTCCGGGAAGACCGTACGGAGCTCCTCCTCCGTGACGCCGCAGAGGCCCTCGTAGGCCTTCAGCATGGAGATGTCCCGGAGGTTGTTCAGGTCACTGAACACGCTCACCTTGCTGAACTTCGTCACGCCCGTCAGCAGGGCGAAGCGGATGTATTGGTCGCAGCTTTTCAAAACGCCGTAGAAAGCTTTCAACGTACCGCGGTAGTCGTCCTGCAACGCCCCGTCGCCGATAGCCTGCAGAAGCGGCTTGTCGTATTCGTCCACCAGAATTACCACGCGACGGCCGCACGTCCGGCTTGCCTTCCGGATCAGGTAGGCGAACCGCTCTTCGGGGGCGCGGTCTTTCTTCTCGTCTCCGTACACCGCCTCCCAGACCTCCAGATGCTGGTTGAGGATGGCCACGAGCGAGGCCGCGTCCTCGTATTTCCGTGCGTTGAGATCCAGATGGAACACGGGGTGCTCCGTCCACTCCCGTTCCAGCCGCTCCATCGCAAGCCCCGCGAACAGCTCCTTCCTCCCCTGAAAATAGGCCTCCAGCGTGGAGACCAGCAGGCTCTTGCCGAAACGCCGCGGACGGCTCAGAAAATAATACTTCCCCGTGCTCAGCAGTTCATAGACCAGCGCGGTCTTGTCCACATACGTGTAGCCGCCCTCGCGGATTTCGGAAAAACTCTGGATTCCTATCGGATAAATCATGCCCATAATGGTAAGGATTGGATGGTTCGTCTACAAAATTAGACATTTTCCGCAAATATCCGTAAAGAAAACAATAACGGATAATAAAAAGCATATAAAAATTTCATCCGCATATATCATCTTGCCTTTAATATGGCACTGTTGATGCTTCTGTCCACACCGTTCGATTCACGGGAAGTCTTCCTGCCGAAGCCGAAGGTGTAGGCCAGCTTTACATATGCCGTTTGCTGGTACGTGCGACTGGTCCTGACCTGACTGTAACGGTAAACACCGTAGTCGGCGTATTCACGGTAATACAGATGTCGTGTGAACGGATTCTCCGTGCCCACCTCGGCCATCCAGTTGCTTCCACTGTAACGTACCGACAGACCGTAAGAGGCCGGACGCTTGATATAGGCCAGTATGACCGGATCCAAAGTCCGCTCCGTCGTACTCGCATAAGCATTGACAGAAAACGCCTTGATGAAATAGTTCACATCGAGAGAAGCGAAGAAACCGCTTTCCCTCAAACCGGACATTTCCGGTACATCCCGGTAGCTGTATTTAAGATTTACGTTCGTACGGAAACTCTCCGAGAAACGGCTGGATATGCCCACCTCCACACTCAGGTCATCAAAGGAGTCGTCCGAAACATAGCTGCCCACAAGCCGGCCGTTCTCCACCGAATACACCGCATGGATATTGTGCAGGCTCTTCTGACATGTGAGTTTACCCTGGACATTGAACATGGGATGGAACATCCCCTCATACATGCCGAACACCGTAAACAATTGCGTGTTGTCAAGATAGGGATTTCCACGTTTCACCTGATAAAAGTCCACCGTCTGGGTGGCGGTGTTCAGATAGCTGATGTCAGGCTGGCTGTTCCCTACAGCAACACCGAGCGCGGCCCACTGTTTCCGGGAAAACAGATAGCGCACCCATGCATTCAGCCTGAAGTTCCATACGTCCTGAAGCTCCTGGCCATGCAGCCGATAGTTGATCCACGACACGCCGGGGCTGGCCATTGCCATTACCTTGTCACTGAATATATGGGTGTAGTCAACCCTCATCAGCGACTCCCCCTTCCACAGATGCTGCCATGAGGCATAATCGCCTCGATACAGAGAAGATGACACATTGTGGAAATGCGAGATGTTTCCGTAAAGAAGGTTCTTCCCATCAATCCGGTACGAACATGCCACATAGCCGTCGAACGAGAACAGATCCTCATCGGCATTCCCCAGCGAACGGCGGGTATCCTCCAGATAAATACGGGCGTATCTGTTTTTGGTGTACGAGCCGTTCAGACGGGCTTTCCATTGCTGGCGGTCGCTCACGTTGAACACCCCGTTCAGATTGAGCGAGCCTTTCAGGCTTTCGTTTCCGTTCAGGTCAGACGACTCCACGATACGGTTCTCATGACCGCCATAAGTCAGAGTCTCTTCCATGTCGTCATGAGGGGAGTCGTCGCGCACAAAAGAAGCGAGGACGGACAGGTTGCGTTTCCGCGTGTCGTTGCCCACCTTGAACTGTGCATACTGCTGACTGCTTTTGTAAAGACCACCGTCGTTCACAGTACGGCGGGTTATGCCGTAATCCTGAAGAAAAAGGTTTTCTTCCTTTTCCAATTCCGTGCCACCATACCGACGCATATTGTAGCCGCCGAAAAAAGTATAGCTCGTATTGCCGCGGGACACTTTCGAAGCCACGTTATAATCTCCTTTCGTATAACCGATTGTCTGTTCACCGTCGACCGTGACATAGCCCCCGGCCTTATACACTTTCGTCACATAGTTCACCGCAGCCGCGTCGCCCGCAAACGGGCCCGACACGGGAAGCGTATAGAACTCCACCTTCTCCACGTCCTTCGGCTGCAGGTTCTGCACCTCACGCATGTCGGCCCTCACACCGTTGATATAGAGTCTGGCCTCGCCCGCCAGTGCCGTCACCGTCCGGTTCTTCCGGTCTACCGTCAGTCCCGGTATCATCAGATTATAAAGCAGGTCATATCCCGTGAAGGAATGTCTCACCTGCTGTCTGTCCGGGATCACCAGAAAATGGTCCTTCTTCCGGACGAAAGAACTGGCTGTCACCGTCACGCCTTCCAGCATCACGTCATCGAGATCCAGTGTGACGGGAGGCAAGACATAATCTGAGGTCGGCATGTCAAAACGAACAAAACCGGGGAAGTATCCCACATAGCTGACAGACAAAAGGTACGCGCCCTCCTTTAGCCCGGGAACGGAGAAAATCCCCGTACTGTCACTCAGGCTGCCAGAAATGAATACCGAGTCCGCACCGAGTACACGCACCGTCGCCGAAGGGATGCCGCCACCCTTCCCATCGACTACCTTTCCGCTCAGCCTGTGCTGGGCGTGGACCGAGAGTGCCACAAACAGCCCCAATACATATAAAAAAAATCTTTTCATGGCTTTATCTGTTTTTGCTCTTGTATGTATTAAGACGCAAAGCCTTCCAGGAGGTTACAGCTTACCAGAAAAATATTTATTTGAATAAAGGCCCTATGACAACATTATAGTTTAGAACAATGAAAGCACTCCTTGAATTATCTTTATGGTCTGAAAAGCTCAAATGATGTATTACGGCAAACTTCACCACCGCCATAACCAAGTACTTGCAGCCACAAGATTGATACCTATAGAAACTATGCCGGCTTTAAACCAATTGTGTTTTCGTCCATGATTCTATTTGTATAAGAAATGCGGAGTTGCACTTCTGACCTGACGGTAGCGGAAATTGAAGGACCCAGCTCAAATCACAACCACCATTAACTGAATGAACAGAATCAGAATGACCATCGCCACCGGATAGACCGTAGCATACGCCACACCGGGGATGTTGCTGTCTGTCATTGAATCGACCGCAGCAAGTCCCGGTGTACTTGTCATACCTCCGGTAATGGTGCCCAACAGGTCGAGCATGTCAATCCTGCATACAAAACGTCCCACCAATGCCGCCAACAACATAGGCACCAACGTGATAACTGCCCCCAGTCCGAACAACATGAAACCACTTTCCTGAAATGTGGACACCAGCGTTGTTCCGGCCGACGTCCCTACTTCGGCAAGGAACAGCAGCAACCCCAACTGACGCAGCAGATGGTTGGCAGGTGCCGACATTGACCAAAGCACAGGACCTGTCTTTCCGATGGCACTCAAAATCAGGGCTACAATCAATACTCCTCCGGTCAGCCCCGGAGAGAATGAGAACTCCGAGCCGAACGAAATGTTCAGCTTGCCGAACAGCACTCCCAGCACGATTCCCATGGCAATAGGAAAGAAGTCCGTATCGGAAAGACGTTTCGCGTCATTACCGAACAGACGGGCCACTGCCTTGATTCCTTTTTGTTCGCCCACCACTGTCAGCTTGTCGCCAAACTTCAACGCCAGATCGGGCGAAGGCGAAAGGTCAATTCCGCTCCGCCGGATGGTAGTGACAGTACACCCGAAATTCTTCTGCAGATTCAGCTCGCCCAACTGCTTGTTGATGATGTTCTTCTGGGTAAGGAGCAATGACTCGATGCTCTGGTCATGTTCCAGAGGAAGCACACCTTCCTCACGGCTGCCCACCAGCACAGCCAGATTGTCCAATGCCTCACGGCTTCCCACAGCCTCAATGCAGTCACCTTCCTCAAGCACCGTATTCGCAGTAGGCATCACAATCTCATCTCCCTTCTTCAGACGTGAAACCACCGCTCCTGTCATGGCACGGATATTCATCTCGAGCAATGTCTTGCCCATGGCCAGCGGATTCGTCACCCGAAACAAAGCTGTACTCAATTCAGGAAACTGGCTGAGCCGTTCTTTCTCCAGCCGCCGTGCCTCTTCCTGAAGGTCCACACGGAAAAACCTGGGCAACATCTTGACAAACAAGATAATGCCAATCACGCTGAACGGATAGGCTATACCGTACGCAATGGAAGCCGACGGCGAATGGGTAAGGTCGATGGCCACGGCAAGTCCCGGTGTACTGGTCAACGCGCCGGTAATGAGTCCGATAATGGTGGGTGTGTCGATATGGAACAGATATTTCATGCCGCCTCCTATCAGACAAGCGGATGCCACCAGCAACAGGGTAATAAAAATCAGCGTACGCCCTTTGCTGCGGAATGACTGAAAGAAACCCGGTCCTGCCTGAATGCCAATTGTAAAGATGAACAACACAAGACCGAAATTCCCCAACTCTTTCGGAATGGTCACGCCCCAATGCCCAAAAGCCAACGCTATAAATATTACCGCCGATACATCGAGCGACAAACCTTTCACCTTGACGCGGCCCAGAATGAATCCCAACGCCACAATCAGGAACACGGAAAAATAAGAATTCTGAAGCAAATCTGTCCACATAAACAATCACAAATTTGTAAATAAATTCATACTCAGCCAGAAACGGATTCACACGGATTTCGCAGACTACAGATTCGACTCTCGTAAAAACAGAATCCGCACAACTCCTGCCACAAGTCCTATCTGACGTTGTATTTATCCATTGATAATGTTAAATCTTTTATTATTTTTTTTACCTCTTTCAGGCAACTTCCGGAGTGCCACAAATCAATCCCGACAAACCAGCAGAGAAAACGTCCCGACGTTTTATTTAAAACGCCTAGACATTTTGCCCAAAACGCCTAGACGTTTTGGGCAAAGCGACTGGACATTTTTCCGGATAAAGATACGGAGGTTTTCATTCAACCCCAAACTTCCCTGTCATAATTAACAAATTCTACAATAACTTTGTTCTCATTCCACCTCCAACGTACCGATATACCCGTAAAGCTTGCGGTAGAACGGATGACGGGTCAGCGTGGAAGCGTCACCGAGAATGATGAGCTTCATGCGTGCACGGGTAATCGCCACGTTCATGCGCCGCAGGTCGTTGAGAAAACCGATCTGCCCCTCTTCGTTGGCACGTACCAGACTGATGAGAATCACGTCGCGCTCCTGTCCCTGGAATCCGTCGACCGTGTTGACCGTAATGGCAGAACGGTAAGGCTTGAAGAAACTGTCTTTCTTGAGCAATTGCCGAAGAAACTGCACCTGTGCCTTGTAAGGGGAAATCAGTCCCACATCAATCCGTTCCTCCAGAAAACGCTCACGCCCGATCTTGGTGATATAATTTTTCAGCTGCCCTACAGAGAGTTCCGCCTCAGCCTTGTTGATCCGCCCGTAACTGTCGCCCACAAACTCCTCATTGCAATCCATCCCTTCGGTATTGACCCACTCTATCGGCGTATCGAAATCAAGGATGCTCCGGTATCTCACCTCAGGCGCAGACTGAAGCATTCCGCCATAAAACCAGTCGGAAGAGAAACGCATGATGGCATCGTTCATCCGGTACTGCACCTTCAACAACGACACGGCATCGGGCTTGTTTTTCACGACAGCCTGCATCAGTGTATGTCCCAGTCCCTGACGTGCCGCCTCCACGCATTTCACGGTGGGAGGAAGCTGGCAATGGTCGCCCGCCAGTATTACCCGATCGGCCTTACGGATAGCTATCCAACATGCCGCCTCGAGAGCCTGCGCCGCCTCATCGACAAACACCGTGCCATACTTCTGCCCGACAAGCACCCGGTTGGCACTTCCCGCCAACGTACAGGCTATGACGCGCGCCTCGCTGAACAGTGATTCATTGATACGTATCTCGAGGTCGGTGGCACGGTCCTTCAGCGAATTGATTTTTGTCCGCACGGACTCACGGTTGGAAGCTTTCCGCAACTGCGAATAAAGTTCCCTGATCACCTTGCGGATACTCCAAAGCTGCGGATAGTCGGGATGCGACTCGAAACGCCGCTCATAGGTGAACGACAACATCTTGTCGTTCACCCGGCTGGGATTTCCTATCCGGAGCACACTCACCCCCCGGTCCACCAGCTTTTCGCTGATCCAGTCGACCGCCATATTACTCTGCGCGCACACAAGCACCTGGTTCTCCCTGTGCAATGTCTCATAGATGGCCTCCACCAGCGTCGTGGTCTTTCCGGTTCCGGGAGGCCCATGCACAATGGCCACATCCTTGGCATGCAGGACCTTGTTGACGGCATCCTCCTGCGTACGGTTGAGCCACGGGAAACGGACCGGCCGAAAACTGAACACCGACAGCGGACGGGGGCCATGAAAAATGTCGCGCAACTCCGCCAGACGATTGTTCCTGGCCGAAATGACCTGCTTCAAAGCCTCGAACATCAGACGGTAACTGGTCTCGTCGAAATAAAGCTGCACGCCCAACACCTCCCTGCTCTGCAAGGCCAACAAGGCATCCGCATCAGGAAGCATCACCACCATGCGGTCCTCATCCACATAGTTCACCGTGGCCACAAAATTCAGATACGAAAGTTTACCGCTCAGGTCCTGACTGAAGAAGCATACGGGACGGCCATACTCGAACACATGCTCGATGTCCTTGTCCTCCCTCCGTTCCACCTCAACCACAAGCTGGTTCAAGGCATTATAATAGCTCCTCCCGATGTTCAAAGGATACCAGCACATGCCACGCTTTATCTTGCGCCCGATACCCATCACCTCGGTCTGTTGCCTGAACTGTTCTTTTTCGTATTCGTATTCCATTTTCAGCAACTCATACTGCCGCTGAAGATAAAGTATAGGAGATTCTGACATATTCATTTAATCCATCTTGTTCTCAGCCAGCATCTGTGCACGCGACTTGCTCTGTGTCACCACATACACGCCGGTAAATATCAGCAGGGCGGCTATCGCCTTGACCCAACCGAATCCGGCCATTCCGGCAAGCACCGCCACACTGCTTCCTACTACCGGCTGCATATAGTTGTACATGCTGACCACCGTAGGACGCAAGGTTTTCTGCCCGACCAGCATCAGAATGTAGGCCACATACGTGCCGAACAGCACCACATAGCCCACTTCCAGCCAGACTTCAAGCGGAAAGACGGAAAAGTCCGTCACCGAAAAGTCATTATAGGAAAAAGGAATGAAACAAATGGCGGCATAAGTGAACATCCATTTCATCAATGTAACCACACTATAACGCGCGATCAGCTTCTTGAATATGGTCAGATAACAGGCAAAACTGACCTGTGCCGCCACACACAATGCATCGCCCAACACACTGCCCGCTTCATCACCGCCTCCATGATTGCTCATGATGAGCACCAACGCACCTACCGAACCCAGAAAAATACCGATGACTTTCTTGGGCGTGACAGGCTCTTTCAAAAACAAGGCCGCCAGAATCATGGTGACAATCGGCATGGTAGTAGTGACTATCGAAGCATCGACCGGCGAGGTAAGCGAAAGGCCGAAAGTGAAACAGCCCTGGTTGCAGACTATTCCCAACAGGGAAGCGAAAAAAAGCATCAACAAATCGTGAGGGCTCACTTTTTCTTCCTTCACAAAAAGAGAGGTAATCCAGAAACAGCAGGCAGCCCCGATCATCCGCATATTGGCCAGCATCAGTCCGGTAATCCCGGCATCCATCGCCGCCTTCCCTACCGGTGACATCAGTCCCCACATGCTGGCCGCTGCCAACAAAGCCAGATGTGCCTTTACATTCCTTACATTCATCTTAGAAAATTCTGTGGTTTCACGCCGCAAACTTACAACAAATCTTCGACAATCACACACATTTCGCCACAGAGTATTCATCAATCTGAAATGAACCGGATACAAAAATGAGAATGTGCCCCAGGTAGACAATTGAACACATGGCGCACATTCTCATTTCCTCATTCCACCGACACAAACGTGTCTTGCCGTCACACCTCGAACAGACTGTTGCGTGCCAGCAGGCAGGCGCCTACCACTCCCGCCTTGTTCTGCAGCTTCGAAAGCACGATGGCAGAATCACGGTTGACGAGATTCAGGGAATATTTTCTGACGGCAGTCTTCACAGGTTGCAGGATATAATCTTCCGTACGCGCCAACGTTCCTCCGATAACCACCAGTTCCGGATTAAACAGATTGATCAGTCCTGCCAGATACCGTCCCAGTTTACGTCCGATTTCCTCCACCAGCTCGATACACAACATATCCTCCTTGTTGGTGGCTTCCACAATCTCTTCAAGCGTCACTTCCTCCGTGGAAGAAAGAATTTTCTTCGCCAGAATCGAGTTCTGCCCCTCTTTTACCTTTTCACACAAAAGACGGTGCAAAGCCTGTCCTGACACTTCCGTCTCCAGACACCCCTTTTTACCGCAACGACAAATGATTTCATTGTCGAACACACTAAAATGCCCGAACTCCCCGGAAAAACCGGAACGCCCCTCATACATCTTTCCGTTAATGATAAACGCCGCGCCGAGCCCCCAGCTTAAATTGATGAAGACAATGTCTTTTTCAGCTTTCACCACCCCCTTCAACATTTCTCCGTAAGCCATGGCACGGGTGTCGTTGTCAATACGTACCGGAATCCCCAGCTTGTCGCTCAACACCTCACTTAAAGGACGTTCTTCAAAATTGAACATGCTATAACTGTATCCTTCCTCCGGATTCACCCTTCCGGAAATATTCACACCGACCTGGAGAATCTTGTCCTTGACACTTTCATGACATTCGATAAAATTCCGGATATGCTCTACCAGCGTCTCAAGACCAGCCGGACTGTTTTCAAGACAACATTCCAGCCCCAGCTCCGCGTCTACAATATCGCCCGTAAAATTCATAAGACCGATATGCAGACAAAACGCCCTGATATCCACACCGACCGTATAAGCCGCCCCAGGGTTCAACCCGTACACGTTGGGCGGCCTGCCTTCGCTGGTTTCCTGCTTGCCATAATTGACAATATAGCCAGATTCTACCATCTCCATGACAAATTTGGTCACAGTAGGCACACTTAAATCTACATCTTTCGCCAAATCCGGAATAGTAGAAAAATGATTGCGCATCAAATAGGCAATGATCCGCTTCTGGGTCATCGTACTTTTCGTTCCACACTCCAGCTCCTCTATTAATCTATGTACCATTTTTAACTCGCTTTAAATCTTTCAACTATAAGAGATTGCTAAAATACAGAAATTTAGTGAATGCAACAACCATAAATCGAAAAACAAATGCATAAAAATTAGGAGAATCAGATTTTTATCACTATTTTAGTCCCTATTAATGAAGATTTATATGTTTGGATTGAACACAGAGGACCAACCGGCCGGGCACTTCTCCGCAACACCCTGAAAAATTAAAGGGATCTATACCACTGCGCTCAATCAACAACTAAATTCATCATCCCGAATAACCGACTTAAACCATCACAGTATGAACAAACTGCTTCTTATCCTTACCCTCATCTCCATCCTGCAAAACGCAAATGCCCAGTCCCATCCGGAAAATCCGCCGCAAATACCCGACTATCCTATCACACAAGGTGTTTCAGCTCCATTTGCCGGATTCATAGGAGACTGGCTGGTGGTAGGCGGAGGATGCAACTTTCCCGATAAACCCGCAGCCGACGGAGGAAGTAAAGTGTACTACAACCAATGCTATGCCATACACACCGCTTCCGCTTCACCGGAATGGATACGGACAGTCGACTTCCCCCAACCCATCGCATACGGCTGTACTGCAGAAACGTCAAAAGGATTGGTCTGCATCGGGGGAATGAACACCGATGCATCCCTGACCGACGTATTCCTTATTGAAAAGGATGAAGAAAAGAAAAAAGGCTTCTCCATCCGCCGACTGCCCTCTTTACCACTGGCTATCAACAATGCGTCAGCCACATCCATCGGTGACACGGTCTATATTACCGGCGGAAACCAGCAAAACAGCAAGCAGATTCTACTCCGGCTCAACCTGCACTCGGAAGACTCCTGGGAAGAACTGCCTTCTTATCCCGGGCCACAACGCTCACAGCCTATTCTCGTAAACGACGGCAAACAACTCTATCTGACCGGAGGTTTCCAGGCACCGTCCGAATCCAACAAGGAAAGCATTCTTTCCACTGACATGCTGAAATTTGACCCCGGGAAAGAAGAATGGACTTACGAATCAAGCATTCCCGATGAACAGGACGGGGAAAAACGCTGCCTGACCGGAGGAACAGGTACACAAACACAAAACCGCCTCATCTTTACCGGCGGAGTCAACTACCGCATTTTCAAGAATGCAATTGAAGGAAAAGCCGACAAAGACTACATGAGGCACACACCGGAATGGTACAGGTTCAATGATGACATCCTGCTCTACAATTACACGGAAAAGAAATGGAGAATCTGTCCGGACATTCCCGGAATGGCCCGCGCAGGAGGAGTCATCCTCCTCCACAAAAACCACCTCTACATGATATGCGGCGAAATAAAACCAGGCGTCAGAACGCCCAATATTATTATTTTCCCCATGTCAAAAATACCTACTATATAAAAAATATATTCAATCAATATTGCATTATAAAACAAATATATCTATATTTGCCGAATTAAATAAATAATTTTATTAAACAAACAGATATGGAAAGAATCATTGGGTTAATCGATGCACCGTTTACTCCCTTTTACGAAAATGGAGAAGTAAATTATGAACCAATTGAGAAATATGCGCAGATGCTGGCCAAAAACGGCCTGAAAGGCGTATTCATCAACGGATCGTCGGGCGAAGGCTATATGCTGACAGAAGAAGAAAGGATGAAACTGGCCGAACGATGGATTGAAGCGGCACCCGAAGGCTTCAAGGTAATTGTCCACGTAGGAAGCTGCTGCGTGAAAGCAAGCAGAATGCTGGCCGAACATGCGCAAAAAATAGGAGCCTGGGGAATCGGAGCGATGGCACCTCCTTTTCCGAAAGTGGGAAGAATAGAGGAACTGGTGAAATATTGTGAGGAAATCGCTGCCGGAGCGCCCGACCTGCCTTTCTATTACTATCATATACCGGCATTCAACGGAGCCTATCTCCCCATGCCCGCTTTTCTGGAAGCAGTGGACGGACGTATCCCGAACTTTGCGGGCATCAAATATACCTACGAAAGTATCTATGAATACAACCAATGCCGCCTGTACAAGAACGGGAAATACGACATGCTCCACGGACAGGACGAAACCATTCTTCCGGCATTGGCCATGGGAGGTGCCCAGGGAGGAATCGGCGGAACCACCAACTACAACGGAAAGAATCTGGTAGGAATCATCGAGGCTTGGAACAACAACGATCTGGAGAAGGCACGTGAACTGCAAAATTTCTCCCAGGCTGTCATCAATGTAATCTGCCACTACCGTGGAAACATCGTAGCAGGCAAACGCATCATGAAACTTATCGGCCTGGACCTGGGGAAAAACCGCACGCCGTTCCAGAACATGACAGACGAAGAAGAGGCTCGCATGAAAGCCGAACTGGAGGCCATCAATTTCTTTGAACGCTGCAACAAATTCTAAACCGCCATGAATATCAATCATTATCTCAATTACTGGTCCGACCTCTATAAAGAGGATATGCTGACCAACATCATGCCATTCTGGATGGAACATGGCCTTGACAAGGTGCATGGAGGTATCTACACATGTGTAGACCGTAAAGGAGAGCTGATGGACTCCACCAAATCTGTCTGGTTCCAGGGAAGATTTGCCTTTACCTGCTGCTTCGCCTACAACCATATCGAGCGGAAACAGGAATGGCTGGACGCGGCCAAATGCACGCTCGACTTCATTGAAAAACATTGCTTCGACAACGACAGAAGGATGTATTTCGAAGTCATGGCCGACGGAACACCGCTAAGAAAAAGAAGATACGTGTTCTCGGAAAGTTTCGCAGCCATCGCCATGGCCGAATATGCCCTTGCCACAGGCGACCAGACCTATGCGCAGAAAGCGCTGGACATATTCAAGGACATGAGACGTTTCCTGAACACTCCGGGCATATTGGAGCCCAAATACCTGCCTACCGTAGAAATGCAGGGACATTCCATCACGATGATTATGATCAACGTGGCCAGCCGTATCAAGAAAGTAATCAGTGACCCGGAACTGGACCGACAGATTGACGAGTCGCTGCATGCGTTGAAAACCTATTTCATCCATCCGGAATTCAAAGCCCTGCTGGAAACGGTAGGACCGAACGGCGAATTCATCGACACCATCAACGGACGGACCATCAATCCCGGACATTGCATCGAAACATCATGGTTCCTGTTTGATGTGGCACATGACCGCGGAAACGACAAGGAACTGATTGACCTGGGCCTGCAAATATTCGACTGGTCCTGGGAATGGGGATGGGACAAGAAATACGGAGGCATCATCAACTTCAGAGACTGCCGGAACCTGCCCGCACAAGATTATTCACAGGACATGAAGTTCTGGTGGCCCCAAACCGAATCCATCATCGCCACCTTATATGCCTACAAGCTGACAAGAGACGAAAAATATCTGCAGATGCACCGTCAGATCAGCGAATGGACATACGCCCACTTCCCCGACCATGAATACGGAGAATGGTATGGTTATCTTCACCGTGACGGCTCTGTGGCCCAACCCGCCAAAGGGAATCTGTTCAAGGGGCCGTTCCACATTCCGCGAATGATGACCAAGGCACACACACTATGCCAGGAAATACTGGCAGGAGAATGATACCGGACGGTAGAAGAAATTTTCCAGCCATTTTGCCATTCCGGATTACAGTGAAGAATCCGGGAAACAAATATCCCATATCGGATTCTTCACGCTGCCCGGAATGGCATTATCCTTTGACAGCCGTTTTCTGTCAAGGCATTTCTTCTACAATCATCCTGTAATTACACTCCTCATGTTCAAACAAAGACAAATACTTCATTTACTTTAGCACATATACTCATGAAAAATACAAAGATATATCCTTGGGTCGTAGTAGCCCTGCTGTGGGGAGTGGCTCTGCTGAACTACATGGACCGCCAGATGCTGAGCACCATGAAGGACGCTATGCAGATGGACATCGTGGAACTGCAGTCGGCCACCAATTTCGGACGCCTGATGGCTGCATTCTTATGGATTTACGGACTGATGAGTCCGTTTGCCGGAATGATAGCCGACCGGCTCAACCGGAAATGGCTGATAGTGGGAAGCCTTTTCGTATGGTCAGCCGTCACTTATCTGATGGGAATTGCCGATACCTATAACCAGATATTCTTTCTGCGCGCGCTGATGGGAGTCAGTGAAGCACTGTACATCCCGGCCGGGCTTTCACTCATAGCAGACTACCACACGGGGCGTTCACGATCACTGGCCATAGGTATCCACATGACAGGACTTTATACGGGCCAGGCCATCGGTGGATTCGGCGCCACCGTAGCGGCGGCATTCTCCTGGCATACCACTTTCCATTGGTTCGGTATCATCGGAATCGCCTATGCTGTCATACTGATGCTCTTCTTGAAAGACAAGAAAACCATGACCGTTCCTGACAAGCCGCTTCAGGAAGCCCCCAATAAAGAAAGCTTGGGAAAAGGCTTGAAAGCATTGTTCAGCAATGTTGCTTTCTGGGTTATCCTGTTCTATTTCGCCGCACCAAGTCTGCCCGGATGGGCCACAAAGAACTGGTTGCCGACACTGTTTGCCGAAAGCCTGAATCTTCCGATGTCACAGGCCGGTCCCATGTCGACCATCACCATCGCGGTATCTTCTTTCATCGGCGTGATCATAGGCGGCAGCCTCTCTGACCGATGGGTGCAGAAAAACCTGCGCGGACGAGTCTATACGGGAGCCATCGGACTGGGAATGACCATTCCGTCGTTACTCCTGCTAGGCTTCGGACATCACATCGTATCAGTAGTAGGTGCCGGGCTTCTGTTCGGCATCGGATACGGAATCTTTGATGCCAACAACATGCCCATCCTTTGCCAGTTTGTATCCGCGAAACAACGTGCCACAGCCTACGGCATCATGAATATGACCGGGGTGTTTGCCGGAGCTTTCATCACCGACCTGCTCGGACAATGGAGCGATGGCGGAAATCTGGGACTGGGATTTGCCATGCTTGCCATCATCGTGGCGGCCGCCCTGTGCGCACAACTTTATTTTCTGCGTCCGAAAACAGACAATGTGGAATAAACAACAATTGAACCAAACTTTAATTTGAATACACACCATGAAGAAATTAATCTCCTTATTTATCGGATTCGTTTCATTCATCAGCCTGCAAGCATCCGATACAGTCTTTGTGAAAGCACCTCAAGTGCCTATTCTGATAGAAAGACACGACAACGTGTTGCTCTATATGCGTCTGGACGCAAAACAGACAAAGACACTGGACAATGTCACCCTTACTTTCGACAAGGGAGGGGACCTGTCGCAAATCAAATCAGTAAAGCTGTACTACAGCGGGACCGAGGCCCCACAAGACAGAGGAAAAAAACGTTTTGCTCCTGTGGAATATATATCGAGCCACAATCCAGGACATACACTGGCGGCCAATCCTTCGTATTCCATAAAGAAGTCAGAAGTCACTCCTACTGCAAACACAGTCACACTGGAAGGGAAGCAGAAACTGTTCCCCGGATATAACTTCTTCTGGGTCAGCATAGAGATGAAACCTTCCGCACCGCTGGATACAAAAATCAGCGCTGAAATCACCCGAATAAAAGGAGACGGAGAAACAATTCCTGTCAAGAATACAGATGAACGTGCAGTCGTAAGAAGAATGGGAGTAGGTGTCCGCCACGCCGGAGATGACGGCTCGGCAGCTTTCCGCATACCCGGACTGGTCACGACCAACAAGGGTACTCTGCTAGGTGTATATGATGTTCGCTACAACAGCAGCGTCGACCTGCAGGAACATATTGACATAGGTCTTAGCAGAAGTACAGACGGTGGAAAGACATGGGAAAAGATGCGCCTTCCCTTATCGTTTGGCGAATATGACGGACTTCCGTCTGCACAGAACGGTGTAGGCGACCCGTCCATTCTGGTTGACACGAAAACAAATACCGTATGGATTGTAGCTGCATGGACCCACGGAATGGGCAACCAACGTGCATGGTGGAGTTCACATCCGGGAATGGACCTGAACCATACCGCCCAACTGGTGATGGCGAAAAGTACCGATGACGGAAAGACCTGGTCAGCCCCGATAAACATTACCGAACAAGTGAAGCTCCCGGAATGGTATTTCCTGCTCCAAGGCCCGGGAAGAGGCATCACCATGGACGACGGTACACTGGTATTCCCCATTCAGTTCATCGACAAAACACGCATCCCCAATGCAGGCATCATGTACAGTAAAGACCGAGGAAAAACATGGACCATCCACAACTATGCCCGTACCAACACGACAGAAGCACAGGTGGCCGAACTTGAGCCTGGAACCCTGATGCTCAACATGAGAGACAACCGTGGCGGAAGCCGGGCCATATATACCACTGACGATTTTGGAAAAACATGGAAAGAACATGAATCTTCGCGCTCTGCACTGATTGAACCGGTCTGCATGGCCAGCCTCATCAGTGTAAAAGCCAAAGACAATGTTCTGGGAAAAGATTTGCTGATTTTCTCTAACCCCAACACCACAAATGCCCGGAAAGACATTACAATCAAAATCAGTCTGGACGGAGGCAAGACTTGGAAACCGGAACATCAGCTTCTTCTTGACGAAGGCTATAATTGGGGGTATTCATGCCTCACGATGATTGACAAGGAAACAATCGGAATACTCTATGAAAGCAGCGTAGCCCACATGACTTTCCAAAGCATCAAGCTGAAGGATATAATCAAATAAACCGCTCTTTCCGTCCAACAGACCGGAATAGCAGAAGAGGCTGCCTCAAATTAGATTTGACTATCAAAAAGTAATGTCA
Source organism: uncultured Bacteroides sp. (assembly GCA_949289295.1). Taxonomy (GTDB): domain Bacteria; phylum Bacteroidota; class Bacteroidia; order Bacteroidales; family Bacteroidaceae; genus Phocaeicola. The sequence continues at coordinate 70,801 of CASENM010000030.1, read as the reverse complement.
TGCCAAGCGAAGTGAAGCATCTCGCATAATCCGCTTTATGTGATTGAAATCCGCCGCTCCTTTAGATTTAGATGACAAAAGGATAAGTCTTTTTCAATTTGAGACAGTCTTTTCTTATAGACATACCTGACATAAACAAAATAAACATTGTATACCGTCCGAGTATCTACCCCACAGATTAACAAAAGAAGGACAAAGGAACCGCCAAGTTTAAAAATCAGCACAAGGGAACCCAATGCACTTAATAAAATACACGTGGTTAAATATTGCTTATTTTAAAAATAATATATATATTTGCATCATTAAAGCATAATCAACATATAATATTTAAAGAAACCTTAGAATTAGAATGAGAAAAGCCATAAAATCAATATACATACACGAACCTTGCGCTGACCTGTATCATATAAACTGAAGTCAACATTAAAGACAAGTATGAATTCTCAAAAACACTAATTTAAATCTCAACCTTTATGCGAAAAAATTTCAAGTCTATCAGCATGATGCTATTCCTCGGCTGTCTGGCTACAGGAGCGGCAAATGCGTCACCTTCCATCATGAAGGCCGATGAAGCAGACGCGATGCAACAGAACAAGGCATGTACCGGCGTAGTAAAGAATGCTGCCGGAGAAACTGTCATCGGTGCTTCTGTTGTAGTAAAAGGCACTACCAACGGTGTGATAACAGACCTTGACGGAAACTTCACTTTACCCAATGTAAAACAAGGCGACATCATTTCAATCAGTTACATCGGTTATGCTACAAAAGAAATAAAATGGACCGGACAGACTCTGAATGTAGTGTTGCAGGAAGATGCTGCAACACTGGATGAAGTGGTTGTGCTGGCTTACGGTGTCAAACAAAAACGCGGCAAGTTGACCAACTCCGTAGCTTCTGTTTCCGATGAAACATTGAGAGTCGGTTCATACGGTGATCCGGCACAAGCATTGGTGGGTGCCGTATCCGGCCTGAAAGTTCAGCAAACTTCCGGTTTTGCCGGATCAACACCAAGCATCGTGTTACGTGGCGGTACCAATTATAACGGTACAGGCGAACCACTCGTGGTAGTTGACGGACAAATACGCACAGACGGATTGAGCGACTTGAACTCCAATGATATCGAATCAATGGAAATCATGAAAGACGCCGGTGCAACCGCCATATACGGTGCACGTGCCGCAAACGGTGTGATTCTTGTAACCACCAAACAGGGGAAAGAAGGTAAAGCACAAATCAATTTCAACATGAAGGTCGGCGCACAATACTACACGCCCGCCTATGAAATGATGGACACAGAAGGCTATATCTACTGGATGCGCAAAGCCCATGCCAATACACCCTGGGCTCCAGTAGCCAACTTAAGTTCCACCTCACGACCTATGTCTACAGGAGCTACCGAACTGAGTCCCAGCAGCCAATACAACATTTTAGGCTATACTGGCTCCGAATATCAACAGAACTTAATCAACAACCACGGATGGCGCGTTATGGACGACCCTGTCAGCGACGGAAAAATTTTGTTTAAGGATACGAACATTGAAGACTTCAACATCAACAGTCCGGCCATGTCACAGGAATACAATCTTAGCTTTTCCGGGGTAACGATCGCGGAAAGTATTATGCCGGCCTCGGATATTATGACGCGGAAGGACTTCCTATCAATTCATATTACAAACGCTATTCCTTCTCATTTACAGGAAACTACAAGATAACCAAATGGTTGGAAGCAAGTTCCATCTTCAACTACAACCGTGCCAACTGGGAAAAAGGCCCCGGTCTGCTGGCTGACACATACGGAGACAACTTCGACTCATATTATTTCGGCCGAATCTTAACAGTGCCCGCAACCATCCGTCTTGAAGATGAAGAAGGAAACCCCGTCATCGGTATAGACCGCACCAACGGTAACTGGTCTTATCAAGCAGACAAATTCCAACGAGACTATCAGACCGACAAGTTCAACATGACACAGACACTGCAGGCCAATCTGTTTGACGGTTTCACCTTAAGAGGAACGATGGCATGGAGTTTCAGCGAATATGTAGGCGAATCTTTCAACAAAGACTACTACCAGAACGCAGGCGAATCAGGTCTGAATACCACACGAGCTTCCAGCGCCACATTCTATCGCTATTTCAACCAGACTTACAATCTGGTAGCCAATTATGACAAACAGTTCGGCGACCACAACGTAAGCGTCATGGCCGGTACAGAGTTCTGGGACAAACAATACAAATATATATACGCCGGCGGACAAGAAGCACCGACCGATGACTTCGCAGACCTTGGATATACTTCAACTGAAGCCGGAAAGCGTACTGTAGACACTGAGCATACACAAGAACGTATCATGTCATTCTTCGGACGTGCGCAATACGACTACAAAGGACGTTACATCGCGGCCTTCACTTTCCGCGAAGACGGCTATTCACGCCTAATCAACAATCGTTGGGGATTCTTCCCCGGCGTATCCGCAGGCTGGATATTCTCGGAAGAAAACTTCTATTCTCCGCTGAAAAATATCATGAACTATGGTAAGCTGCGCGCCAGTTTCGGTATAAACGGAAGCATAGATACAAATTATATCGGAATCTATACGCTACACGGCGCATACGGATCAAACCGATACAACAACAATGTCGGTTTCCGACTGACTACCTTACCCAATCCTGATTTGAGATGGGAAAAGACCCGTACGGCTGAAGTCGGCCTTGACCTGGGCTTCCTGAACAACCGTTTCACATTAGGCTTCACGTTCTATGACCGTGTAACTTCGGACAAATATGCGTCTCTTCCCTTGCCTCCCACAACAGGCTGGAGTTCCGTAACCAACAACAACGGTAAATTCCGCAACAGAGGTATTGAAATCGACATCAACGCCAACCTGATCAAGACAAAAGATTTGAGTTGGACACTAGGCGCAAACATCGCCTATAATAAAAACACTATCGTCCAATTGCCAGACAACGGATTGGAAAAGAACCGTCAAGGAGCTACACAAATCTATACCGGCAATGGTAATGAAACAACTTATGTAGGCGGTTTGCAAGAAGGAGAAATCCCTTATGATGTAATCGTAGGATATGGTGTCGACAAAATGGTACGTTCCGAAAATGATTTGGTCGACGGCTATTGTGACATGTCACAAAGCATCGCTGTATATTATGGTCAAAAAGGGTATCAGAAACTGGTTGATGCCGGTTGGACAGGAACTGCATATGAACTTGCTCCCGGTGACCTGATGTATCAAGACATCAACGGGGACGGCATCATCACTTCCTATGACCAAAAAATAATCGGTCGATATACACCGAAATGGAACGGCGGATTCAACACGACTCTTACATGGAAAGGTCTTTCGCTCTACCTGCGCACTGACTTCGGATTAGGATTTGAAAGTTACGACGGTATGCGCCAATGGATCAACGGTTGCGCCCAAGGAGAATACAACATGACTACTGACATTTGGGACTCCTGGACTCCGGATAATCCGAACGCCAAATATCCGCGCTATGTATGGGCTGACCAATTGGGTACGAACAACTACGTCCGCACTTCCGAGTTCTGGGTTACCAAAGGAAATTATCTGGCTCTCCGCGAGCTGCAGCTTTCCTACACACTGCCGAAATATATCTGCAATAAATTCTACTGCCAAGGCCTGACAATATCCGTTACCGGACAAAACCTCGGTTACTGGACCAGCAGTTCTTGCGCAATACCTGACCGTATCCAATACACCAACGGTAATACCGGAGGTTATGGAGGAACGTACGCATTGCCGCGCACCGTACTCTTCGGACTCAATGTTACTTTCTAACCCATGTTTCACCTAATTGAAATCTACAACAATGAGAAAAAATAAACTCTTCAACTTAGCCTCTGCAGCCTTGCTTTCTGCAAGTATAGGAATGACTTCATGCTCAGATTGGTTGGATTTATCTCCAATTGACTATAAAGGGGCAGGCGATTTTTGGCAGACTGAAGCACAAGCTATCGGTAATCTCAGTGCTCAAATGTCCGCATTCCGCGGCTATTGCTTCCAATCCGTCATCGTCTATGGCGAACTTCGCGGCGGAGCCTATACAAGATCGACAAACGGTTCTGACGGCTCCAGTCTGGACTACCAATATCTCAGAGACCAGAACTTGTCACAGACAAATTACGGTATCGGTAACTTCGGAGGTTATTGGGGACTGGTATCTTCAGTTAACCTGTTCATCGCCAATGTAGAGAATGCCAATTATTTCTCCAGCGAAGAAACCAAGAATTACTGTCTAGGCATGGCCTATGGTATGCGTGCATACTATTATTTCCTGATGTACCGTGCATACGGCGGTGTACCTTTACGACTCACCCCAGAAGTGGAGAACGGCAATTACGACCCCACTACCCTCTACATGCCACGGGCCACAGCTTCCCAAACTATGACTCAAATCAAAGACGATATAACCAAGTCGTTGGAATATTTCGGAGATCAAAGTTCATTTGACTTTAACGGAAATAGTGGAAATGCAAAATATTACTGGTCTAAAGCGGCAACAGAAATGCTCGCCGGAGAAGTTTATCTATGGAATGCAAAAGTGACTACCGGTGACCAACCTGCGACTCGAGCTGATCTGGCTACAGCCAAACAATATTTTGAAAATGTAACCAAGAACTACAATCTGTCAATGCAGAATGATTTTACAGATGTCTTCAGTACAGACAACAAACAAAACTCAGAAATCATATTTGCATTCAAATTTGATGAAAACGAGACGACTAACAGTATTCCGGTCAACAATCTGTATGGAACCATTACAGGCAATACCATCGGTAAAGCCTATGACAGCAACGGGAATTTATGGAACAATCCGTTACAAATCCCCGGCACCCAGCAACGCTACCAGTACTCCAATGCATTATGGTATCAGTTCGATGCTGAAGACACCCGACGCGATGCTACACTGCTGCCTTCCTGGCATGATGCGGCAGCCACTCAACTGCGTGGCACATTTACCTGCAAGAACTTAGGCTCTGTATTGGAATCAACAGGTTTCAAATGCTACAATGGCGACCAACCCATTTACCGCTTGCCGTTAGCTTACTTGTCCTTGGCAGAAATAGCCAATATGGAAGGCGACAACCCAAATGTGGAGCACTACATCAACATGGTACGCGAACGTGCCTACGGAAACAATTGGGATCCGTCAAGACATGGATATACAGCCGGAAGTTTTGTAGAGAACGAAGTGGCCATTTTGCACGAAAAAGACAAAGAGTTTGTTCAAGAAGGCCAGAGATGGTATGACATCCGCCGCATGTCAATAAGTGCAGATTGCGGAGAGCTTGACCATCTAGTGTTCCATAACGAAGGACACATTGCATACGGACTGACCATCACGGACAACATGAAAGATGTTTCAAATACCCCATGGGAAGAACAAACCCCACCAGACATTGTTGTCGAACCGATTCTTACTGAAGACCTGGCTTTCCGCGTGCTATGGCCTCTCAGCACATCTGATTTGAACAATGATGACCAACTGAAACAGACCCCGGGCTACGAGGAGGACATAGATTAAAAACAAGTCCCTTGTAAAAACAAGGTCTTTTTACGCCCACTTTGCAACGCTCCAACTGCAAGGTGGGCGTATTTTTTTGCCTGTAACGAAAATGCTCTGCCACAGCACATGGGTATTCCAGTTTTTTCGCTATCTTTGTTTGGAACATTTTAAATCCGTTACAGCCATGAAAAAACAAGCAGACTATATCAAACGTATCGAAATTAAAGGCTTGTGGGGCCGTAAAGACATTTCATGGGATTTACGACCGGATGTCAACATTCTGAGCGGAGTGAACGGAATCGGGAAAAGTACAATTCTGAACAACTCTGTCAGCAGCCTGACTTTATTGGAAGGCGGAGCACTGAAAAACGGAGTACAACCCGGAGTTTCATTCGTCTTTTCGCCCGAAGATGCCACCTATATTCATTTTGACGTAATCCGGAGTTTCGACCGGCCTCTGATTAATTCGGCACTTCTGGAAAAAATAGGGAACCAAAAAGTCAAGACAGAGCTTGACTGGCAGCTATACCAGCTTCAGAGACGCTATCTGGACTATCAGGTGAACATCGGGAACAGAATCATCGAACTGCTCACAAGCGGAAATCCTGCTGACCAGCCCAAGGCCACAGAGGCTTCACTGCCCAAGACCAAGTTTCAAGACCTGATTGACGACCTGTTCAGTGAGACCGGAAAGAAAATCATCCGGAGAAGCAACGAAATTCAGTTTGAGCAAGACGGGGACATTCTGTCGCCCTACCAACTCTCGTCCGGCGAAAAACAAATGCTTGTCATCCTCCTTACCGTACTGGTACAAGACAACCAAGCATATACCCTGTTCATGGATGAGCCGGAAATATCACTTCACGTGGAATGGCAACAACGCCTGATTTCACTCATACGCGAACTGAATCCGAACGTACAAATCATTCTGTCTACACACTCTCCGGCACTCATCATGAACGGCTGGATTGATGCTGTGACAGAAGTCAGTGATATAACCGTCCAATAAAAGACAAACGGCTATGGGAAAAAGACTCACGGAAAACCTTTCTTCCCTTTATATTGGCGCAGCCAACAAACTGAAGCCGAAACGGGCAAAACGAAAAATAGTAGCCTATGTGGAAAGCTATGAGGACATCTCTTTCTGGCGCGCACTGCTCTCGGAATATGAAGACGACACACGCTATTTCGAGGTCATGCTGCCATCACAAACCTCGCTGGCCAAAGGAAAGAAAACGGTATTGATGAACCAATTGGGAAAACAGTTGGGCGAAAACATGATTGCCTGCGTTGACAGTGACTATGACTACCTGCTCCAGGGACGTACGAGCACTTCACGCTACATGCTGGAGAATCCTTACGTCATGCAGACCTATGCGTATGCCATCGAAAATTACCACTGCTATGCGGAAGGGTTACACGACGTATGTGTAATGGCCACGCTGAACGACCATAAGATCATAGACTTCCCTTCGTTCATGCAGCTCTATTCACAAATTGCATATCCGCTGTTTATATGGTCCATCTGGTTCTACCGGCGACATAACCTTTCGGAATTTTCTTTGCTGGATTTCTGCTCTTATGTAAAGCTGGAACATGTGAATACAGTCCATCCGGAAAGGTCGCTGGAAATAATGGCCAAAAAAGTAAACCGGAAACTACGCGATTTGGAGCACAGACATTCCAAGGCAAAACCTGAAATAGAGGCCATGAAAAAAGAGCTGAGAGGACTGGGAGTCCACCCTGAGAACACATATATGTTCATTCAGGGACATCATATTATGGACAACGTTGTCATGCGTCTGCTGATTCCGGTATGCACCATCCTCAGAAGAGAACGGGAACAGCAGATCCATGATCTGGCCCTCCACAGCATGCAGCTACAAAACGAGCTGACAAGCTACCAACGCAGCCAAATCAATGTAGAACTGGTCATCCACCGCAACACAAACTATACAAGTTCACCGCTCTATCAGATGATCAGGAACGATGTGGAGAGATTCCTGAAAATCATCAAATGATTTGCAGCTTCCCCTAACAAAAAATAGGAAACTCCCTAACGACAAATAGGGAGTTTCATCTTGTAAGGGGATTTTCATTCCTCTATTTTTGCAATACAAACTTCAGACAAGACTTGTCTGGCAAAAACAGGAATCATGAAGACAAAAGTTTTTTTACTTGGCATTCTGGCTGCATGCCTGAGCATCGTTCCGGCATCGGCATACGGGTTGGGCGACATTCGGGTCAACGCACGGTTCATGACAGACCGTATGGCCTTCGAGTTGCATCTTAACGCCAACCAATACAACGATCTCTATGAAATCAATTATGATTTCTTCAACAGCATTAATCCTTACATTGCGGAAATAGCTATCAATGCAAATGCGATGAATGCCTACTATCACTATCTGGACATCCGGAACGATGATTTACGCTGGGTGCTGACGAGTGCGGAATACGCACGTTTCATTACGCTGGACTACTTTTTCCGCCCACTCTATGCAGTAAACAATGTCTGCCACCTGCGGATTTACACAATCTATCCCAACCGCACTTTTTTCTATTACAAACCTCCAAGACATTACCTGACTTATAGGGGAGGGCATTGCAGAATCCATTTCGGTGGAAAAAGCTATTACCAACGGATTTTCCCGAAACGGTATCACCACCCTGTCTATTCACAGGTGTGCCATGCACGCCCTAACGGGCCAAAGCATGATTTCGGGCATCAACGTCCGACACCCGGTCGTCCGCAGACAAATCCAAACAAGAATCCGGGATTTCATTTCTCACCTTCTGCCCCTCATAAAGGAAACGGAAATCCGCCCACGACCAACCGGCCGCCTAATAACAAACCTGGAAATCCTCCGGGAACATCCGGCAATCAGCCCGGCGGCAGACCCGGTGTATCAAGACCCAATATATCCAGGCCCGCAAAAACTGCATCAAGAAAACCGGCTGCACAAAACCGGACGAGTGTCAGAAAAGCTCAACCGACCAACAAACGCCCGGTACCCCACACACAATCTTCCCGCCAAACCAGACGGACAGAAGCAAAACAATAAAAAAGATATTGTCATCCTGCCTTTCTGAGGCCGACAAGCAGCCAGAAACAGGATGACAATATCTATATTATTCCGGTATGCTGTCAAGCTAAACGGATGCCACTGTCTTCAAGAACAATCAAACGTTTCCTGTAAAGCTCTCCAACCGCCTTTTTGAACGTCTTCTTGCTGACACCGAAAATATCATAAATGATTTCAGCTTCAGTATTGTCATTGATTGACGTATATCCGTCATGATCCTTGATGAACTGAAGCAACCTTCCGGAAAAATCGCCCACTTTATGTGCCCCGGCTTTCTGCAGTTCCAGATCAATTTTCCCGTCGGGACGTACCTGCTTGATATAGGCAGAAAGCTTCATGCCAATTTCTATCGGCTGGAAGATTTCATTATGATAAATCATACCACTATACGCATTGTCCACAATTACCTTATAACCCAAATCCGTACGGCACCAGACCATCACCTCGACCTCTTCACCGCACTGATAGTCGGGGATATCCTCTGAAAGATGTTTCTCGATCTTCGCCGTAGCCATGATGCGGTAACTCTCCTCATCCAGCTCCACATACACAACATAACGACGTCCTTTCTGCATCTTCATTTTCTGTTCACGGAAAGGAACAAACAAATCCTTCATCAACCCCCAATTCAGAAAAGCACCATACTGGTTCACCCAAGCCACCTCCAAATAAGCAAAGTCGCCCACCTGTGCGTACGGTTCAAGGGTAGTGGCCACCAGACGCTCTTCGTTATCCAAATAGATAAACACATTCAGCATATCACCCTCTACACATCCTTCAGGCACATATCTTTTAGGAAGCAGAATTTCTCCATCCTCGTCTCCGTCCAGATAAACTCCAAAATCCACTTCCTTTACTACCGTCAATTGATTATACCGTCCTAATTTTACATGACTCATAATTCATCTGTTTTTATTTTACCGTCAATAATATGTATCTTTCTATCTGTCTTTGAGGCCAAATCCTCATCGTGTGTCACAATCACAAATGTCTGCCCGAGCTTGTCGCGCAAGTCAAAAAACAGCTGATGCAGCTCTTCCTTGTTCCGGGTATCAAGACTGCCCGACGGTTCATCAGCCAACACCACCGAAGGATGATTGACAAGAGCCCTTGCCACTGCCACACGCTGTTTCTCACCACCCGACAACTCTGCCGGCTTATGTGATATCCTTTCGTTCAATCCCATCATCTCCAGCAACTCAACCGCCCTTTTCCGTGCACTGCCTGCCGATTCTCCTCCTATCAGCGCAGGGATTGTCACATTTTCCAAAGCAGTGAACTCAGGAAGCAACTGATGAAACTGAAATACAAAGCCTATTTCCTTATTGCGGAAGGCCGACAAACTTTTCTCGCCTAACCGGTTCACTTCAGTTCCGTTCAACACGATACGTCCAGAATCAGGCCTGTCAAGCGTGCCCATTATCTGCAGCAACGTAGTCTTGCCTGCACCGCTGGGTCCTACAATGCTCACAATCTCACCTTTTCCTATCGTCAAGTCTATTCCTTTCAATACCTGCAAAGGTCCGAAACTCTTCGTTATTCCTTCAAGTTCTATCATTTTCTGAATCCTTTTAGTTTAATGGCCGCCATCCGGAATTATCCGGACTGTCAAATCTTACGTATCACATACTCAGCCAGATAACATCCGAATACGGCAGGCATATAACTCACGGTTCCTGCCGTGGATTTCTTGTTGGCTTCTCCTTCCACCAACAGGACAGCATCCGGATCGGCCTGCTCAGTGCTGAACACCACCGGCAGTTTCCGCCTCATTCCCATCTTCTGCAACCGTTTTCTCACCGCCTTGCTCAATCCGCAATGATAAGTTTCCCACAAATCAGCGAAACGGACTTGTGTAATGTCTTTTTTGGCACCTGCTCCCATGCTGCTCACAATCCTGATGCCCCGTTTCAGGGCATGACAGATAAGATAACATTTCGGAGCAACCGTATCAATGGCATCCACAATAAAATCAAAATGCGTCCTGTCAAGCAGTTCCGGTATAGCTTCATCTTTCAGATAGACCGGCAACACACTCAAATCCAACTCCGGATTGATGTCCCGGAAACGTCTTGCCAGCACCTCTGCCTTATATTCTCCGATGACTGAATGCGTTGCCGGAAGTTGACGGTTGATATTGGTAGGCTGAACCGTATCGGCATCCACAATTGTCATTTTTCCAACTCCTGCCCTGCAAATCATTTCGGCGGCATAAGCACCGACACCGCCCAGTCCGACCACGAGTACATGTGCATTCCGTAACCGGTCCATCTTTTCTTTTCCCAGCAACAGCTCGGTGCGCTGCTGCCAATCTTCGTTATTCACACTCATGAATCTTTCCTGAACCATTTATAGAACCAGTTGCCCACTTTGTCGTAATACTGTGTTTCCGCCCAGCCGCGCGGATCGGCAAATGACAACGCCTCGTTCGGATCTCCCTTCTGGTCGGGATAGAGCAACATGATACTGTTATTGTTGAAATATCGTGAAATCTGCATAGGCAGACGATCGAACGAAGAATCGTAGGAAATAGAACCTCTCCGGGCACTGACAATTACCAGCAGATGGTCGTAGTTCACCTGCCCGGTAATAATCAGCAGATCATCCCAATTGTCAAGTTCCTGAAACTCCGTCATCACGTCCTTATGCTTCTTCTGGATATATCCTTTGATATAGCCCAATGTCTGCGAATGCGCGAAGAAATGCAGACGGCATCCCAACTGGGAACTCATACGGCACAACTGGGTAATCCATTTCACGAAACCATGCTCAAACTCCGCTTTCGGAGGAACCGCCACAATAATGCGCCGCAACGTGTTGACCGGAATCAGAAACCGTGCAATCATCACCTGCCGGTACGTACTTTTCAGCAAGTCCTCCGTCAGGTTGCCGAAGAAAGAGTCCACGATACTCACTTTATGGTGCAGACCTATAATGATGGTAGTAGCCTCCACCTCCTTGGCGGTATGCAGGATACCCGTCGCGATATTCAGATCAAACCGGCTGAGAGTTTTCAACGAGATATTGGCCGACGCGGCAATCTGCCCCGCACGTTCCAGATTCCTCTTTCCCTTCATCTCCAGTCTGACCGAATCATTGTTGTCGTTAATCACGTTCAGCGCATAAAGATTGTCGGCATGTTTCTCGTTTCTTACCACCAGAGCAAGCTGCATCAGACACTCCAGCGTGTCGGGATTGGCCACAGGAATCAGGAACCGCTCCTTCTCATATTCCTTTTCCTCATCCACCTCCACATCATCCATCACGATGCGCTTGGCCGCATGTTCCGTCATGAACGAACTCACCACACAAGTCACCAGTATCAACAGGATGGTTCCGTTGAGCACATCCTCATTCAGCAGCCTCTCGCCGTTCGGCTGAATGATTCCATACCCCACCAGCACCGCAGCCAGCGTGGCGGCAGCCTGCGCATTGCTCAATCCGAACATCAGTTCCCTTTCCACCGGCCTCATCCGGTAAATCTTCTGGGTAAGCCATGAAGCAATCCATTTGCCCGACAAAGCGACCACAATCATCACCGAAGCCACTTTTATCGAATCAATATGGCCGAACAGTACATTCACGTTGATCAGCATACCGACACCTATCAGGAAATAGGGAATGAACAAAGCATTACCCACAAACTCCAGATGACTCATAAGCGGAGACACATGAGGAATCAGACGGTTCAGCACCAGTCCCACGAGAAACGCACCGAGAATGCCTTCCATACCAATCAGCTCCATCAATGCCGCGCCAAGAAACATCATGGCCAGCACAAAGATGTACTGCACCACCTGGTCGCTGTAACGCCGGAAGAACCAGCGCCCTATCTTCGGGAAAGTCACCATAATCAGCGCACTGAGCACCACCACCTTCAGAATCATCCACACCACAAACATGTCGGAAGTCTCTCCCTTATACATGCCGGCAATCACCGCCAGCACCAGCAAGGTAAGTGTATCAGTCACCGCAGTTCCTCCCACCGCTATTCCTACCGCACGCTGACGGTTGATACCGTAACGGATTACGATGGGATAGGCTATCAAGGTATGCGAGGCATACATGCTGGCCAGCAGCACGGAGGTGACAAGCGTATAGTCAAGCAGATGCAGGTTTGTCCAGATTCCGATGCCCAACGGGATAATAAACGCCAGCAACCCCAGCACGATAGCCTTCGTGCGGATGCTCTTGAAATCTTCCATGTTCATTTCAAGCCCCGCCAGAAACATGATATAATACAGCCCCACCTTGCCGAACAGCTCGAAACTGCTGTCGCGTACCAGAATATTGAAACCATGTTCTCCAATCACAATACCGGCCAGAATCATTCCGATAATGTGCGGAATACGCAGACGCTCCAGCAAAATCGGCGCGAACAAGATGATGACCAACACCAAAAAGAATATCCAGGTCGGGTCAGTCACGGGAAGATTTATGTCGAAACTAACTAAATCAAGCAATTCTTTCATAAGACACGGAGGGGCTATATCTTTTCTTTCGGGTACAAAAATACGAAAAAAGTTCCGCATTTTCTCCACCGTATTTCAAAATGTTTTAATTTTGCAGATTAATGAAAGCTGACACTTTTTGCCACACTCTTTCCGGAAGAGGAAACAGAAAGACAAAGAAACGCCACATTTCGGAACTTTATGAAATCCGAAAGTCACATTTCACACAAATGTCTCATGAAACGTTCCGGAAAAGGGAAAAGAGTGAAAGACCAAACTTGCAGAAAATATTAACAACAAATAAATTTACAGAAAGATGAAAGTAGCAATTGTAGGTGCGAGCGGTGCCGTGGGACAGGAGTTCCTGCGTGTGCTCGATGAAAGGAATTTCCCGATTGATGAATTGTTGTTGTTCGGCTCCACACGCAGTGCGGGACGGAAATATACATTCAGAGGAAAAGAAATCGAAGTGAAACTTCTGCAGCACAACGATGACTTCAAGGGCGTGGACATTGCATTCGCTTCAGCCGGTGCAGGTACATCCAGAGAATTTGCCGACACAATCACGAAATACGGTGCCGTGATGATTGACAATTCCAGCGCGTTCCGCATGGAAAAGGACATTCCGCTGGTGGTACCTGAAGTGAACCCGGACGATGCGCTGAACCGTCCGCGGAACATTATCGCCAACCCGAACTGTACGACCATCCAGATGGTAGTAGCTCTGAAAGCCATCGAGAACCTGACCCATATCAAGCGTGTGCATGTGTCTACCTATCAGGCGGCCAGCGGCGCAGGCGCAGCGGCCATGGACGAGCTTTACGAGCAATATCGCCAGGTATTGGCCGGCGAGCCTGTCACCGTGGAGAAATTTGCCTATCAGCTTGCCTTCAACCTGATTCCGCAGATTGACGTATTCACCGACAACGGATATACAAAAGAGGAAATGAAGATGTATAACGAAACGCGCAAAATCATGCATTCTGACGTAAAAGTCAGCGCAACCTGTGTGCGTGTGCCGGCCCTCCGCTCTCATTCGGAAAGCATCTGGGTGGAGACGGAACGTCCTGTATCAGTGGAAGAAGCACGCGAAGCCTTCGCCCACGGGGAAGGTCTGGTGCTGATGGACAACCCGGAAAAGAAAGAATACCCGATGCCGCTGTTCCTTGCCGGAAAGGATCCTGTCTACGTAGGACGTATCCGCAAGGATCTGGCCAACGAGAACGGACTGACTTTCTGGATTGTGGGCGACCAAATCAAGAAGGGTGCCGCACTGAATGCCGTACAGATAGCGGAATACTTGATTAAAGTGAAAAATATCTGACCGGAAATGTAAAAAAGGAACAAGACAAGCAGACCGACCGATTGTCTGAAAAGAAAACGTCAGGACGTTCAAGGGAAAACGCCTAGACGTTTTAGATAAAACGCTTAGACGCTTCAAGCAAAACGTCTAAGCGTTTTTTGTTGCCCGCTTCTTTACATGTCTAAAAATCACATCGGATAACTGACTTCATTGATGACTTTGCCACCTTTCAGACGAATCCATGTACGGAAACCGCGTTCACCTTCCGTCAGTTCGATGACACGGGCACCGTTCCCTCCAGGAATGTCATTATACACCGTGTTTCCACCCGTGTAGCGGCCATAACCCAGCATGATGCCATACCAGTTCACCACATAATCGTTCACATGGTCATGCCCCACGAAAGTGGCCATCACATCTCCGGCCTCCAGCATCGCCGTAAACAGCCCCGTGTTCAATGCCGGCGCACACGCCTTCTCTTTCCGTGTACCTATCAGCAGCGCATTCTCGTTCTGAGCGGCCTGATTATACTCAGGAACGGGGATATGGAAAAATGCCAACGCAGGCAAGGGAACCCCACCGTTCCGCGTCGTGAAACCCACACTCTCCTTCCGGTACCATTCTATCTGATCGGGTTTGATCCAGTCATATCCTTTCACTTCTTTCCGACCCGAATACGCATGACTGTCGAACACATAGATGACGGCCGCATCTTTCGTGCCGTCAGAAGAACGGACAGGAAGAATGAAATTCGTCACTCCCGAAATGCCGTCTACGGTTCCGGTCATATTGCCCGGCTTGCCCTTGAGATATTCACTCAACTGCCCGCGGGTCATATCCTGCTCGTCATCATGATTTCCCCAAGTTACAGCAAAGGGAATGCCGCGTGAAACGGCCGGCTCAAGGGCCCGGTCAAGGGCCTCCGAAGCCGGTTTGGCATACACCAGGTCGCCCGTATACATCACAAAATCCGGCTTCTCGGCATCCAGCACCTCGTTCATGCGTTCTGCCGCTTCCTCACTGGCCGGATTCCCCGGTTTCCAATGCACATCGGTAAACTGTACAATCTTGATCTTTCCGTCCGCGCCGAACTTCAGTTCCTGTGCGCGCATCCCCATGCCCCCTACAAGAAAGAGAGCCACCATACAAAACAATTTTCTCATATATTTTTCAGTGTTAAAATATTATAGCCGTAAAGCATTAAAGCGCATGGTATCGGCAACCCCATTATAGAATCCACGCTTTCTCACCGTACGTTTTATCCATGCACCTGCTGCTTATCATAATAAGGCAGACAAAGCCGTTCCATGTAACAAAGGTAATCCGAAAAGATTACATCCCTGTCACAATCATGCGACAAAATATGATGCCAATCCAAAAAATTCGTATATTTGCTCTCGAAGGCTTTCTTGCCCGAACATTATATAAATCTGAATATCATCAAAAAAACACAGAATTATGGCAGATAGTAAAGAAAAACTTTTTTCGGATTTTCCGCCCGTGTCCACACAGGAATGGATGGACAAGATCATGGTAGACCTGAAAGGGGCCGACTATGAGAAAAAACTGGTGTGGAGAACCAACGAAGGCTTTAAGGTGAAACCTTTCTACCGGCAGGAAGACCTGGAAGGACTCAACACCACCGAAGGACTTCCGGGCGAATTTCCCTACATCCGGGGAAACAAGAAAAATGACAACACGTGGTATATCCGCCAGGACATCCGGGTGGACGACGCGAAAGAGGCCAATGCCAAAGCGCTCGACATCCTGAACAAGGGTGTAGACTCGCTGGGCTTCTCCGTGAAAAAAACGGACCTCAGCGAAGAGTTTGTCCGCACTCTGCTCGACGGAATCTGCTGCGACTGCATCGAGCTGAACTTCTCCACCTGCCAGCGCCACACGCTGATGCTGGCAAAGCTCCTGACCGGATATTTCAAGGAAAAAGGATACGACCCTGAACGGATTCACGGCTCGCTCAACTTCGACCCTATCAGCAAAATGCTGCAGAAAGGAAAGGATGTGAGCGGAGTCATCGCATTCGGGAAAGACCTCATCGAAACATTGAAGGACTATCCCCACTTCCGCTGCATGGCAGTCAACTCGCTGATGCTGAACAATTCGGGAGCCTATATCTATCAGGAACTGGGCTATGCGCTGGCATGGGGCAATGAATACCTGCGCCAGATGACCGAAGCGGGAGTTCCGGCTGAGCTGGCCGCAAGAAAAATCAAGTTCAATTTCGGAATCAGCTCCAACTATTTCATGGAAATAGCCAAGTTCCGTGCCGCACGTATGCTTTGGGCAGATATTGCGGCACAATACCAGCCTGAACATCAGGACGCGTGCATGATGAACACCCATGCGGAAACGTCCTCATTCAACCTGACACTATTCGACTCATACGTCAACCTGCTCCGCACACAGACCGAGACCATGAGTGCGGCCATCGCCGGAGTGGACTCCATCACGGTAACTCCTTTCGACAAAGTATATGAAACACCGAATGACTTCTCCGAACGTCTGGCACGCAACCAGCAGCTCCTGCTGAAAGAAGAGTCGCACTTCAACCGCATTGTGGACGCGGCGGCGGGTTCCTATTACATCGAGAACCTGACGGCATCCATCGCCAAAGAGGCATGGAAGCTCTTCCTGCAGGTGGAAGACGAAGGCGGTATGCTGGAAGCGGTAAAGGCAGGCATCGTGCAGGAAGCGGTGAACGCCAGCAACAAGGCCCGTCATGAAGCGGTATCCCGACGGAAAGAAATCCTGCTGGGCACCAACCAATATCCGAACTTCAACGAGCTGGCAGGAGAAAAAGCACCGCTGGCCCAGACATGCGGCTGCGGAGGAGGAAAAGACCATCAGCATACACACGAATGCGAGAAGCCCTTCCCGACCCTCCACACGGACCGTGCCGCCAGCGAGTTCGAGTCACTCCGCCTGGAGACGGAGCATTCGGGCAAGCGTCCGAAAGCGTTCATGCTGACCATCGGCAACCTGGCCATGCGCCAGGCACGTGCCCAGTTCTCGTGCAACTTCCTGGCCTGCGCGGGCTATGAGGTAATCGACAACCTGGGATTTCCGTCGGTGGAAGAGGGAGTGGAAGCAGCAATTAAGGCAAAGGCCGACATTGTGGTACTCTGCTCCAGCGACGACGAGTATGCGGAATATGCCGTTCCGGCCTTCAAGGCTCTCGGCGGACGTGCAATGTTCATCGTGGCCGGTGCTCCAGCATGCATGGAAGAGCTGAAAGCCGCCGGCATCGAGCATTTCATCCACGTGCGCTGCAACGTCCTGGAAACCCTGCGTGAGTTCAACAAACAATTACTGTAACATTCAATTGAACGCAGAGACACAGAGGCACAGAGCTTTTCTTTTTTGAGTTTTAAAAGAGACATGGAGAATAAATACAACATCTACAACACGATAAGCCGGGAAATTATCGGAGCGGCAATAGAAGTACACAAAGAGTTAGGCCCCGGATTGCTGGAATGCGTGTATGAAACATGTCTCATCAGAGAACTTCAAAGAAAAGGCCTGGAAGTGAAAAGCCAAGTACCTGTCCCTTTATTCTACAAGGGAGAAAAACTTGACAAAGAGTTCCGGCTAGACCTTTTGGTGGAGGACAAAGTGGTCGTTGAACTGAAAGCGATAGACGAGATCAAGGATATACACGAAGTGCAACTGGTCACTTACCTGAAACTGACCGGAAAAAAATTAGGATTACTGATTAATTTCAATGTTCCGGTCTTGAGCAAAGGTATCCGACGAAGAGTAAACGGACTTTAATCTTTCTCTGCAGACTCGGCCACTAAAAAATCCTCTGCGATTTAGCGTCTCTGCGTTCAAAAAAAATAAGACTATGAAACCGAACTTTAAAGACATTGACATATTTGCCGGATTCCATCCCCAGGACGGGAAGGAATGGCAAGCGACCAACGGCATCACCGCCAACTGGAACACACCTGAACAGATTCAGGTGAAACCCGTGTACACGAAAGAGGACCTCGAAGGAATGGAACATCTGGACTATGCCGCCGGAATCCCTCCTTATCTGAGAGGGCCCTATTCCATGATGTACACTTTCCGCCCGTGGACTATCCGCCAGTATGCCGGATTCTCCACCGCGGAAGAGTCGAACGCATTCTACCGCCGTAACCTGGCTTCCGGACAGAAAGGACTGTCGGTCGCCTTCGACCTTCCGACACACCGTGGATACGACCCCGACCATCCGCGTGTGGTAGGCGATGTGGGCAAGGCCGGAGTGTCCATCTGCTCGCTCGACAACATGAAGGTGCTCTTCGACGGAATCCCCTTGAACAAGATGTCCGTATCAATGACCATGAACGGAGCGGTGCTTCCCGTCATGGCATTCTACATCAACGCGGGACTGGAACAGGGCGCCAAACTGGAAGAAATGGCCGGAACCATCCAGAACGACATCCTGAAGGAATTCATGGTGCGGAACACCTATATCTATCCGCCCGCCTTCTCCATGAAAATCATCTCGGACATCTTTGAATACACCTCACAGAAGATGCCGAAATTCAACTCCATCTCCATCTCGGGCTACCACATGCAGGAAGCCGGAGCTACGGCCGACATCGAACTGGCCTACACGCTGGCCGACGGACTGGAATACCTGCGCGCGGGAATCGCCGCGGGAATCGACATCGACGCGTTCGCGCCCCGCCTATCTTTCTTCTGGGCCATCGGCATGAACCACTTCATGGAAATCGCCAAAATGCGTGCCGCACGTATGCTGTGGGCGAAGATCGTGAAACAGTTCAATCCGAAGAACCCGAAATCGCTGGCGTTGCGCACCCACTCGCAGACCTCGGGATGGTCGCTCACCGAACAGGATCCGTTCAACAATGTAGGACGTACCTGCATCGAGGCGATGGCCGCCGCACTGGGACACACGCAGTCACTGCACACCAACGCGCTGGACGAAGCCATTGCCTTGCCGACGGACTTCTCCGCACGTATCGCACGCAACACGCAGATTTACATTCAGGAAGAGACTCAGGTATGCAAGAACGTAGACCCATGGGCAGGCTCCTACTATGTGGAGTCGCTGACCAACGAACTGGCGCACAAGGCATGGGAGCACATCCAGGAAATCGAGAAACTGGGCGGAATGGCCAAGGCCATCGAGACAGGCATTCCCAAGATGCGTATCGAGGAAGCCGCCGCACGCACCCAGGCACGTATCGACTCGGGAGAACAGACCATTGTAGGCACCAACAAATACCGCCTGGAGAAAGAAGACCCGATTGACATTCTGGAAGTGGACAACACCGCCGTGCGTCAGGAACAGATCGAGAACCTGCGCCGCCTGAAAGAAGGCCGCAACCAGGCCGAGGTGGACAAGGCACTGGAAGCCATCACCGAATGCGCCCGTACCGGCAAGGGCAACCTGCTGGAACTGGCCGTAGAGGCGGCACGCGTACGCGCCACATTGGGAGAAATATCCGACGCCTGCGAAAAAGTAGTAGGACGTTATAAAGCAGTAATCAGAACCATATCAGGAGTGTATTCATCAGAAAGTAAAAAGGATGCAGATTTCGCCAAAGCTTGCGAACTGACCGAAGAATTTGCGAGGAAAGAAGGTCGCCGTCCGCGTATCATGATCGCCAAGATGGGACAGGACGGACACGACCGGGGTGCTAAAGTGGTAGCGACCGGTTTCGCCGACTGCGGTTTCGACGTGGACATGGGACCCTTGTTCCAGACTCCGGAAGAAGCCGCACGCGAAGCGGTGGAAAACGACGTGCATGCGGTAGGGGTTTCTTCTTTGGCCGCAGGCCACAAGACACTGATTCCGCAGATCATGGAAGAGCTGAAGCGAATGGGACGCGAGGACATTCTGGTGTTCGCCGGCGGTGTCATCCCTCCGCAAGACTATGATTTCCTCTACAAGGCAGGAGTGGTGGCCATCTTCGGACCGGGCACTTCGGTAGCGAAATGCGCGTGTCAGGTGATGGACATCCTGCTTGACTCGGAAGAGGAATGATATTCCCCACACAAAGGCACGAGGACACAAAAAAGCGGCAGCGAAGCTCCTGTGTCTTTGTGCCTTTTTGTATTTGCCTGATTTTTATCCCAATCCACATGTTTATGAAAAAGCTTACCTTCATCTTCTGCCTGCTTCTGGCCTGTGCCGGACTGCACTCCCGGACCTTATCCGACAAAGGTGCGTTCCGCCAATGGCAAGACAACAAATACTCCATGTTCATCCATTTCGGATTATACTCTGAGTTGGGAGGAGTATGGAACGGACAGCCTGTAAGACAAGGCTATAGCGAACAGATTATGGCTTTCGCTCCTATCCCGAAACCGGAATACGAGGCACTGGCCTTACGCTTTAATCCGACACAGTTCAACGCCGATTCTATTGCAGCTCTGGCCAAACACGCAGGCATGCGCTCCATTGTGCTCACCAGCAAACATCACGACGGATTCTGTCTGTTCCGCACCTCCACCACTGACTACAACTCATACGATGCCTCCCCGTGCAAACGCGACTTCGTGAAAGAAATGGCGGACGCGTGCAAACGTGCCGGACTGCACTTCGGCCTCTATTATTCACTCATTGACTGGCATTATCCGTATGCGTCTCCGATGTCACCCCATAACGCGGATTTCATCACTGAGAGACATCATGAATATTCCAAGGCACAATTGAACGAGCTTCTTACCCGATACGGTTCCATCTCGGAACTCTGGTTCGATATGGGAGCCAACACACCGGCACAAAGCAAAGAACTGTATGAACTGGTACACCGCCTCCAACCCGACTGTATGGTAAGCGGACGGCTGGGAAATGACCAATACGACTTCTGCGTGATGGGCGACAACCAATATCCGGGGGCCACCCTGCAGAGTCCATGGCAGACCGCCGCCTCCATGTTCGACGAGACCTGGAGCTACCGGTCCTGGCAGGAACGGGGAAAGGTAAGCGACAAAGTAAAAGAAAAAATCCGCAACCTGACAGATGTAATCTCACACGGAGGGAACTTTCTGCTGAATATCGGGCCAGACGGCAACGGAAACGTGATTTCTTTTGAAGAAGACGTGTTGGAAAGTATCGGAAAATGGCTTGACCGCTACGGATATGCTGTGTACGGAAGCAAACCGTCACCTTTCCAAACGGATTTCGAATGGGGAACAATAACCCGAAACGGAAAACATTTGTATCTTTTCTTGTCGGGAAAATATCCGGAAAACGGAAAAATCACACTTGAAATGCCCGGATATACATTACAAAAGGGGGACGGGAAAATGGCCACCTATCTGCAATACGGCGACCGGATTGTACTGACCGTTCCGGCATCGGCCTACAAAGACAAAATGATTCATGTGCTGACTCTTGATTTCGACAAAGCCATTGAGCCTCTTCCAGGGAAAAGCATGAAAAGCATCATATTGACCTCACAAAATGCTACACCCCTCTATAGCTATTCCTGCTTTGATTATTACAGCAACTACAAAAGTACGGTAGGATATTCATGGAATTTTGAACAGATTCTCCTTAAGCAGCTCGACCTGATCTATACTTCGCAAGAAGCAGGAAGAGAAATCAATCTGACCATTGACGATAAAATATATACACTGACACTAAACAAAGAAAAGCCACAGGAAATGACATCCCTTCCGGGTACAAAATGGGGTGATTTATACTTGTGCGGCCCAGGTGGCGGGTCATTTCTGTCGTCCTCCACACTGACAACAGACCATGAACACGCACCGGTAAAAGACAAAAAATGGGAAGTGCTTGAGAAAGACAGCGGAAGTATCGCCTGCGAAATCTTTGAAACATATTTTCTGATGCAGGAAATAGAGTCTCCGCGAACTCAAAGAATTATGGCAGAAGTTGGAGCCGGAAACGGTATCGAAATTTATCTGAACGGAAAATCTATCATGAAACACCTGAATCCGTACCGTACCACATTCAGGAAAGAACTGGTGGTCCTTCCTCTGAAGAAAGGAAACAACCAAGTGGTAATCCGTCTCTACAACCGCTTCGAGAATCAGTTGAACTACCTCCTGCGTCCTGCCTCCCATCCGATAATCTACCGGCAAGAAGTGACACTTCCTGAAACCTTGAACGGAAAGTCACATACGGTAACCGTCAAACCGCACAATCCGGTTTCTCCCCATACGGATGCCGAACTCTCAAATTTACGTATCCGGCTCAGAAGAATCGCGATGTAGAAGAATGCTGTGTCAAAAATGATTTGAAACACAGAGGCACAGAGACACAGAGCTTTCTGTTTTATGGATTTGCAGAAATGCTGTCTCCGTGTCTTTGTGCCTCCGTGTCTTAATTTCTCAATAAATGGCCTCGGCGATTTTCCGCACACTGTCAGATGCCAGCAACGTATAGAAATGAAGCCCCGGCACGCCGTGCCTGATAAGATCCTTACACTGCTCAATGCCCCATTCCACTCCTACGGCCTTCACTTCCTCGTCCGTCTTGCATTTGCGGAGTTCCGCAGCAAAAGGTTCCGGAATATCCGTACGGAACACCTTGGGAAGTACCGTCAACTGACTTTTCAGTACGACCGGCTTGATGCCCGGAATAATCGGCACATTAATACCCTCTTTCCGGCAACGTTCCACAAATGAATAATATTTCTCATTATCGAAAAACATCTGGGTCACCACATAGTCGGCGCCGTTGCGCACTTTCTCTTTCAGATAAGAAATGTCCGATTCCATATTGGGAGCTTCTTCATGCTTTTCCGGATAACAGGCCATACCATACGAAAAAGGAGTTTCAATACCCTCAATCTTCGAACCGTCGAGCGCAATTCCCTGATTGAACAGATTGACCTGCCGTTGCAGGTCAGTGGCATGTTCATGATACAAATCCCTGTCTTTCGCCGGAATGTCCAATGATTTTGCGTCCCCCCGAAGCAGCAACAGATTTCTGATTCCCAAGAAATTCAAATCCAACAAGGCATATTCCGTCTCCTCTTTAGTGAAGCCTTTACAGATGATGTGAGGAACCGCCTGAATGCCGTACTTGTTCTGAATGGCTGCGGCCACAGCCACTGTACCCGGACGCTTGCGCACCGTAGCCTTTTTCAGATTACCGTCCGGTTGAGGTACGTAAACCACCTCGCTATGATGAGAAGTGATGTTGATATATTTCGGTTCAAACTCTTTCAGCTTCTCAATCACGTTATATACCTTCTGAATGCTGTTTCCTTTCAGCGGAGGCAATATCTCGAACGAAAAGACCGGACGCTGACCGTCCTTTCTACCTTCTATAAAATCTACAACTTTCATATCCTTTATCAGTATGTTTCTCCGCAAAGGTAAAGAATCCTCAAAAAAACAGGCTACATTTATCTGTTTTTTTGAGGATTCACTGTCATTTTCTCTCATTTTTTAATGAACGACTATCCGACTGAATACCCAAGAAGAATCATTCCTTTCCTGTATCCGTATAGACGTCTCAGACGCCTTTGATTTTTCCGAACTTTTTGTCTCGACTAAAATCACCCCGTCCTTTCCTTTTTCTCCATACTTGGCTACCGCCTCCGCATTTTTCAGCACACTGACACTTTCTATCCGCCTAGGATCGATATTATTGATGTCACCGTCATACTCTTTTCCATCCAGAATAACAAGCACCTTGGAAAAATCCGGTTTCAAGGATTTCTCGTCCGATGAAGAAGAAACTGTAACAACAGTGACTTTCTGCTCCGTCATGCTCCTACCCTCTGACTCTTTCTCCTGTAATTTAAACATTATCGGCAAAGTGAACCGAGTACGCACCGGTTTGCCATCCAACTGACCCGGATTCCATTTCGGCATCGAACGGACTACCCGGAGGGCTTCTGCATCCAGGTCAGCATCCACCCCTCGCAACACATGTGCGTCAGAGAGACTTCCATCTTTCTCCACCACAAACCGTACAATCACCCGTCCTTCCGTATGCGACCCACTTGCCTTTACGGGATACCTCAGATTCATAGCCAAGAAACGCATGCATTCACGCATACCTCCGGGAAATTCCGGCATCATATCCACTGCATCTGCCAGTTTCTCCACTTGCTTCCCGTCCGCAGAGGCATATCCTACCACAACCACTTCATCCATCGGAATGCCTTTCGACACATCGACACGGCCTTTCAATATGGAATCATTTACATGCCCAACATCCGAACTCGTTTCAGACTGAGAAAGTCTTTCTATACTTTTAACTTCCTCCGCTTTCATAATTGCAGGCAAATCAGTAACTTTGACATTTGAAATTTCGTCCAATGGACCCGAAATTTCAGGACGCGCGAAAGCGACTACAGAAACAGCCGCAAGCGGAAGCACATAAAATCCTTTTATGCGCGCCCACGGATTAGATTTTCTTTTCATCATAGTGATACGTTTTTTAAGTGAACTGTGATTAAAGCTGTTGGCAAGAGAGTAGAGCCTTGCGCCAACGGCTTTTCTTATCAACAACAATTGGTATTCTTTTTCATTGACACCCCCACGGATAACTGCTTCATCGGCCTCGTATTCATGCACGGCCTGCAACTCACGCTTCAGGCACCATGCCGCCGGATTGAACCATTGCACGCAAAGCAACAGCTCAACTAACAACAAGTCGCATGAATGATACTGACGTATATGCGACCGTTCATGAAGCAAGATAACTTTTCCATATCCGTTCAAATCATTCTCTGAAATGACAATATACCTCATCCAGCTGAACGGAGCTATTTCTTTCCGATGAACTACAAGCCATATCCCGTCAAAAGGCTGTTTCCGTCCCTCATGAAGCAAGCGGTATATACGTATCATGACACCCATTTCCCATAACAGAAAAACCAAGATACCTGTCAGATACAACAAAACTGCCACATCAGGCCATGAAAACATACCCGGATTTTCCCCTTCCCGTACGACTTCACCCGACTGGAACCACAACCATCCATCCTCCAAAGAAAGAAGTGCCGGATTCAACGGTGCAGATACGCCCACATGTATTTGTATACACGGGAGCACACAAGCCACTACCATCATACCTAACAATATCATCCGGTTGAAACGATGAAAACTTTCCTTGCCTAACAGACATTTGTAAAACAAGAAAAAAACCGTCAAACTTACAGCAGATTTCAACATATATGTCAGAAACTCACCCATATCCGTCCACATTTAAAGATTTTTCCTATCCATATCCGTCTCTTCCTCCACCTGACGGATAAGTGCTTTCAATTCATCGAGTGAAATTTCTTCTTCTTTCACCAAAGAAGAAACGACCCCCAGATACGAATTGTTAAAATATTTGCTTATCACTCCTTTAAGTGTCTGTCTTTTGAAATCATCCCTTGAAACCAAGGCATAATATTGGTAAGTATTGCCGAAAGATATGTGAGACAAATAACCTTTCTCCTCCAGTCCGCGGACTATAGTCGACAGAGTATTGAAATGCGGACGCGGTTCATCATAAAAATCAAGAAGTTGCTTTACAAACATCGGACCTTTCTCCCAAAAAATCCCCATCACTTCTTCTTCCTTAGCAGTAAGTGTTTTCATAACTAGAACTTTTGTTTCCACAAATAAACTAAAAGTTTTAGTTATATAACTAATCTTTATAGTTAAAAGATTAAAATAGAATATAGAATAAAGGACAATCCATAAAAAATGAGCGCAAAAACGCTGAAACGCAAAGCTTTTAAGAGGCATAAAGAGGCGGCTTTGCCACTTGAGCACGTATGCTTTTCCTGTGGCAAAGCCGCCTCTCAACTTTTATTATATGAAGACAAATGTTCTCCAGCTTTATATACAAAGCCCAAACATCATTTATTCGCCAACCCTTAGTCACTCCAATCCATCCAAATCGAGCTCCTCGTTTTTACGGTAGCCTGAACTGGTCAGGATAGCAATCAGTTGCTGGTCCTCATCTACGATACGCACCTCGATGAACGGCACACGGGCATGATTGAACACTTCATTAGCCTCTGCATACACATATCCCTTACGGGCCGGGCGCAGGAACGTGATGTGCGCGTTCAGAGAAAGTGTCAGCTTCTCCCGGCTGTTGGCCACCGCCGCAAAAGCCAGATCGGCCAACGTAAACAACGCTCCCCCCTGACATACCCCACCGGCATTCAGATGATTTTCAGTCACTTCCATCCGGGCTTTGGCATATCCCGGACTGATTTCAAGCAATTCCACTCCTGCACATGCCGCAAAACGGTCATGGGCAAGCATATCCTTCAATGTTCCCATAGCATATTAATGTATTGTAACCATTGTAGCACCGAAACCGTATTCACGGAACGATGCGTCCTGGCTGGTATATGACTTGTATTTCCGTTTCAACTCGTCCAAAATGGCACGGCGTAACACTCCATCGCCTTTCCCATGAATAAATACGATACGCTGTCCTTTTTTATTCCTGAACTCTTCCAATGTTTTTCGGAACACTTCCAGCTGATAGTTCAGCATTTCTCCGTTGCTCATTCCGGTAGTATCATCCAACAGTTCATGGATATGCAAATCCACTTCCACTATATCGTTCTTCACCTTATGCTGCTTTTCCTGCTTATGCGAGGAAGGCTGCGAGACAGACTTCTGGAGCAAAGCCGACTTGATGTCATCAGCCGACACAAACACCTGTTTTACGGTCTCGTCATCTTTCACCACCTCATAAATCAGGGCCGGCTCCGCAAAGAAGTCCGACGGCTGGAACGTATGCAACTTATAGAATTTCACCGTATCAATACGGAACTCCTGGTTTACCGACGGCTTCAACAAAAAGGTACGGTCATCCTTATATGCCAGAATCTGCACCGCCACATGTTCCAGACTGTTGAGTTCAGACTTGTCGAACTCCTCCAGATGAAGCTTCATGTTAGGTTTCACCGTTCCACGGCTTCTCAGGGTCCAGCTCTTTCCTTCCGCTGACAGATACAGATAATCAACGAAATAATTGCTGTCGTTTACCAGATAGGTGTCAAACGAAGTGGAAGAAATGGCCTTCACATCCTGTGGCACAAATGCCAGATACACATTCAGCACATCGTTGCCACGAATCTCCGGTGCCCGGTAAGTGACAGGACGTTCGTCTTCTTTCTCTTCCTCTTCCTCCGCGGCAGGAACGACCGGTTTTGAAGAAGATTTTAATGGGATATTATAGTCGTCTGTTTCAATAACTACACATTCCTTCACCAGCATCGGAATCTCGAAGCCGTCCTCATCAGCCACCAGCGCGATGTCTTTTCCCTGAAAACCTTTCACGATTCCGCCTCCCACCTCACTCAGAAAGCGGACTTTATCTCCAATCTTCATATAGTTGTCTTTTAGATTTTATTCTACATTTACAAATGTAGGCACTTTCACCCTAAAATCTGCAAGACATTAAATTATTTTTAATCTTGACGGAAAGAACCGGACACAGAGACACAAGACACGGAGAGTATATTTTCCTCCGTAATCCCGTGTATCTGTGTCCTAATACAAGAAAAATCAGAATTTGATGTTCAAGTTCTTCACTTCCTCAATCAGGCGCAGGAAATCGGTCGGGAACACATCGCCGATATTTCCGATCCTGAATGTATCCGCCTGAGAGATCTTTCCCGGATAGATCACGAAACCTTTCGACTTCAACGCATAATAGAATGCCTTGAAATCGAAACCGGCATTCGGATAATAGAAAGAAGTGATGACAGGCGACTGCTCATTGTCGGGAAGCAAGGTCTTGAAACCGATGCCGCGCATTCCTTCCACCAACACACGGTGGTTCTCGCAATAACGGGCATGACGTGCGGCCACCCCGCCTTCCGTCTGCAGTTCTTTCAGAGCCTGCATGAAAGCGCGCACCACATGGGTAGGAGAAGTGAAACGCCATTTTCCATGCCCTTTCTCCATCGTGTCCCATTGGTCATACAAGTCGAGCGACAAGGAACGGGCCACTCCCTTACACTGCTCCAGCAAACTCCGGCGGGCGATGACAAAGCCGAATCCCGGCACACCCTGAATACATTTGTTCGCGCTGCTTATCAGGAAATCAATACCCAAGGCAGCCATATCGACAGGCACACCGCCAAAACTGCTCATGGCATCCACAATCAACACCTTGCCGTGGGCCTTCACCACTTCGGCTATCTCCTCAAGCGGATTCAGCACACCGGTGGTCGTCTCACAATGCACGACCGACACATGAGTCACTTCCGGATGCCCGTCCAGATACTCCCCGATTGCCTTGGGGTCAACGGCCTGCGTCTCTTCAAAGCGCATCACGTGGCAATTCAGGCGGTAATATTCCGCGATGACACCCATACGCTTGCCGTAAGCACCGTTGGTCGCCACCAGCAGATGGTCCTCCGGACGGACAACCGAACCCAAAGTAGCTTCCACGCAGAACGTGCCGCTACCTTGCATCAATACGGCTGTATATTCTTCAGGACGGCTGCTGGCAAGTTCCACCAATTGCTTGCGGATCACTTCCACAATACCGACATTATAATCTTCGTCCCATGTACACCAGTCACTCATCATGGCTTCTTTCACAGTCTCACTTGTGGTCAACGGACCAGGAGTCAGCAATAAATAAGGTCTCATAATATTCTGTATTTTAAAACAAAACTGTCATTTATTCTTTGTTCATTTTCTCGTTGATACTCTCAATCAATGCAGGCAACTCCTCAATGGAATCCACCACATAATGCGCTCCGGCCGCAAGCATACGGTATCTTACATCCTGCATCCGCCGCCTCAACTCTTCCGGCTCCAGTGCCTTCACCTCTTCTTCGGTCAGTCCCAACTCGTTACTTCCCAACACCACGCCTACGCTCCACACACCGGCATTCACGCCTTCCTTGATGTCAGAAATCGTATCGCCGTATTTCACCACCGAGAAACGCGACGGAACGGCCAGGTCACACATATTCTTATAAATCATATACGGACAAGGTCGTCCGGCCGGAAGCCCGTCGGAAGTGACACAGTTGTCCACCCGGTAGCCTTTTTCTTCGGCCGCCGGAATCACGATGTCCATCATTTCCTTTGTATATCCGGTAGTAGAACCGATCTTGATGCCTTGCATACGCAACAGGTCGATTGTCTCCACCACATGCGGGATGGGATCGGAATAATCGCGTAAAGTGGCGAACAGCAGACGCTGGAACTCCCGGTAACAATGCTGGATGTCGTTCTCGTCATAGTCGCGTCCGTATTTCTCACGGAAAGTCTCGGCCACACGTCCAATGCGGAACAACGCACGGATTTCCTCAATCTTCGTCAATCCCATGTGGGCGCGGGTCTCGGTTGCCGTAACCTCCAGTCCCATCGACTTGAAACTCTCGATAAAAGCTGACACAGGAGCAAAACATCCGTAATCCACCGATGTGCCGGCCCAGTCTAAAATCACACATTCAATTCTTTTCATATCGTTTTTGTCATTAAATAACTGTCATTCGCTTTTTCTTCCTTAACCGAAGCCTTTTCCTTGTCCTCCAACGAGAAGGCATCCGGGTCTTTCCTGAACCTGCGGCTGGCATTGAGCATATAAATCAGTGAGCCAACGAAAGCCAGGCAGCATATCACTCCGATGATCACACTCATATTATTGTAGAACACGGTCCAGTCGACATGCGAGGCATGCAGTTCCTTGAACACCAGCAAAGCCAACGTGCCCATATAGCCTACAAAGTCTATGGTAATGATGAAGAACCCTACGTTTCCCCTGATCTTGAAACAGGCAATGAACCGTTCGAAGAAAATGGTCTGAAAACTCAGATAAGCCATGTCAAGACACAGACTCTGGAGAAACAGCCAGATGGTGACAGGAAAATGAAACTCTTCATAGTTCGCCGCCACAATGGCAAGAGTCCCCATTCCGGCAATGGAAAGTATCAGCAGCACACAGAGCACTTTCAGATGGTTGTAGGTAGTGGACAACAGGGCGAAAGTAGCCAGCAACACCAAAGTGGCGATTGAATCAATCTGTGCGAAAGCCCATGAGGAAATGGTACTCACATCAATGATACATACAATGAAGTCTTCTTTCACGTCACGCTGCACGGTCAGCAACAGATTGGCACCGAACAACAGGATAAGCACAGGCATGAAACGTCTGAACAAAGCCCATCGCTGATGACCGTCCAGCGTCACACGTTCCGAACGGGAGGCGATGTCCTCTGCCGTAGGCCTCGGAAACTTTGTCATCATCCATCCCATGAGACACAACAGGGGAAACGCAAAGGCCCCGATAAGCGCCGGCATCCAGAACTCACTGACATGCAAGTCGTGGAGCGCATAAAGTCCCAGCGATTTCGCCACACCTGAACTCAACGCCATGCTCACTCCCATGATGCTGGCCAGAATGTCCGTGGTGCGCCGTCCTTCCAAAAAGCTGAAGATCACTCCCCACATGCAGCCCAACGAAAGTCCGTTGAAATATAGAGCGACGATATTATAAGGCATGGGAAGCAACCCGAAAGCCAGCAGAGAAAGCTCCGACAAAGCAGCCGAGCCGACAATGAATCTCAGACGTCCTTCCGGCCTGAGTTCCGAAATAAACTTGATGCCCAACAGCTTGGCACTGACATATCCCAACAGCTGGATGATGCTGACCGCAATCTTATAGTCCATTCCGGCCACCTGCAGGCCTTCAAACTCGGCAGCCGTAAACGGTTTGCGGAGCGCATATACAAGTGAATACGACAACAGTGCCGTACCGCCTGCCCAAAGTACAAAAAGCCAGTCGGGCATGTTCCGTCTTGTCTGTTTGTGTAAGTTCGTTTCCATATCTCATTTTCTTTACACCGCAAAAGTAGAGCAAGGAAATGAGGTTAGAAATGAATAAAATATGAATCATTGCCGTGTAATAATTCCGAAACATTCATGAAACCCGTTTATAACACGCCTGACATACCACGCTTTACTCATGAAATGATTTTGTAACAACAGAATATCCGGAATCTTGAAAGAAATGAGTAACTTTGTAGCCGCAATGAACGAACTGAAAGAAATATACGACAGGATTTCATTCCTCCGGCTCAAAGGAGTGAAGATGAAAGATATCGCAGAGAAAACCGGATTTTCTCCCAGTGTATTGTCTGCCGTCTATTCCACTGTATTGCCTGCCTATTTCAAGGAAATCGAGAAGGGGACAGACGAGAAAGAAGCACTGGATAAAGCGCTGGTATGGGTAAACAACGTATCAAAGAAAAAGCTGCTCGGCTCCTTGCCCACGTTGAAATCCACCCTTTTTTCCATGGAAGCCCTACCGCAAAGAAACAAGGTCCTTCCGAACAATCCGTTTCTGGAAGCCTTGGGATGCAACCTGAAAGAAAGTGTGAACCAGATTCCCAACTATAGCGGAATCTATCTCAGCTACAGCATCTCGTCAAGCAGTCCGGCCATAAAGATAGAACCTTATCTCATCGCACCTTCCGAAAACGGGAACTACGTGGAAGTAGGCCATCAGAACGTGTACGGAACCACGCACTGGGGAGCGGCCATGATGAACGGCCAAAATCACCTCTATCTCCTGTTCAACGAAAGCCGGTCGCCCCAGCTTGCCCTGTTCTATATCTGCCTGAAGATTCCCATGTACGACCGCCCTCCGTTCCTGAGAGGACTGTATATCTGCTGCGACTATAACTACAACCCGATAGCCCGGAGAATCCTGTTTGTAAAAGTCTCCGAAAGTGTCGACCACGAGGAATTCCTGAAAATGAAAGGAACGCTGAAAAGTCTCGAGACACTCAACGAAAAAGAAAAGGTGTATTACAACTATACCTGCCAACGGGAAGATGCGATACGCATGTGCAACATTCCCTCACCCCAGATGACCGACCAGGACCTGGAAACGGAGAAAAAGTTTCTGGCCATCGGGTAACCCCAAAAATCTCTGAAAACATATCTCAAAAAACAAACGCTTCGGCATTTAAGAACAAACGCTTCGGCGTTTTGCCTAAAACACCGAAGCGTTTACCCACAAACAATGATTCCCCGTATGGCAATATATCCGCCGGAATATTGTACTTTTGCAGAAAATTTATCAAAAACGACAATCATGGAAAATACCAGACATATCAAAATAAACGACTTCAACTATCCGCTGCCCGACGAACGCATCGCCAAATTCCCCCTGCCCGTACGCGACCAGTCGAAACTGCTGGTGTACCGGCATGGAGAAGTGAGCGAGGACAAATTCACTTCTCTTCCCGATTATCTGGAACAGGGAGAACTGATGATTTTCAACAACACGAAAGTGATCCAGGCACGTCTGCATTTCCGGAAAGAGACCGGTGCACTGATAGAGATTTTCTGTCTGGAACCCATCCAGCCCAATGACTATGCACTGAATTTCCAGCAGACCAGCCACTCCGCATGGCTCTGCATGATAGGCAATCTGAAGAAATGGAAAGAAGGTCCGCTCCACCGGGAAATGATCGTGAAAGGAAAAACACTGACTCTGACCGCCACACGGGGAGCATGTCACGGCACCAGCCATTGGATTGACTTCACATGGGACAATCCTGAGGTGACTTTCGCCGACATTCTGGAAATGTTCGGTGAACTGCCCATCCCACCTTATTTAAACAGGGAGACACAGGAAAGCGACAAAGAGACCTACCAGACCGTCTATTCCAAGATTAAGGGATCGGTGGCCGCTCCGACCGCCGGACTGCATTTCACGGAACGGGTACTGGACGCACTGAAAGAAAAGGGACTTGACCTGGAGGAAGTGACACTCCATGTGGGAGCCGGCACCTTCAAACCGGTGAAGAGCGAGGAAATAGAAGGCCATGAGATGCACACGGAATATATCTCAGTGAACCGCCAAACCATCGGGAAGCTGATTGCACACGAAGGAAAAGCTGTGGCAGTAGGTACCACCTCGGTACGCACGCTGGAAAGCCTCTACTATATCGGAGTAACCCTCAACGAGCATCCCGATGCCAGCCAGGAAGAACTGCATGTCAGCCAATGGCAGCCTTATGACACGAATCCACAGCTCACCGCCACCGAAGCGTTACAGGAAATACTGGACTATATGGACCGCCACAGACTGGAAGCGCTGCACACCAGCACACAAATCATCATCGCGCCGGGATACAGCTATAAAATCGTGAAGAAGATGGTAACCAATTTCCACCAGCCTCAGAGCACGCTGCTACTCCTTGTATCGGCTTTCGTGAACGGCGACTGGAGAAAGATCTACGACTACGCCCTGGCCCACGATTTCCGTTTCCTGAGCTATGGAGACTCCTCGCTGCTGATTCCATGAATCTTTATCGCACACGAATTGTCAGTTGCCGGCTGAAGCTCCGCCACCACTGCCACCCGATTTCACGTCATCGTTGGTGATGGTACGTGCCGCCTTCTTCACGCTGGCTTTCAACTCGCCCAAACGGTAACTGACACTGAACCCAAAACGCATCTGAGGATATTTGTTCCAGGAGTCACTGACAAATCCCTCCCCTTCAATATGCGATGAGTAGCGGGTGTATTTCTTGCAGAAGTTATTGGCATAAGCCGAAAGAGTCAGTTTCTTTTTCAAGAACGACTTGTTCAAACCGACTCCATAACTGAAAAAACCGTTTCCCTTTCCCTGAAGCATAACCCACGGTGTCTGCCCGAACACATTCACGCTCAGACGCCAGTCATGCTTAAAAGTTTGCTGTGCTCCTCCAAAACCGAAAAAGTTCCATCCGTCGTTTTCCAGCCCATTGGCTCCTTTCATCTTCTTGTACTCACCGAACAGATTGGCATAGATACGTGTATTCTGGCCGGCATTCCAGTTCACGTAAGCACTCGAATTGAGACTACGGCTTTTGCCGATATTCCGGTAAGTCGTGTAAAGTACATCCTTTCCTGTCCTCTTGTCCGCAGACAAATCAGGAATGTCATCTTCCGACATCAGATTCGTCACCGATTGAATACTGTTGTTGGTAAACGAATAGTGTGCCGCAAGATTAATATTGAATTTCGATGTGAAATTACTATAACTCAACGAAAAGGAATGGCTCCGCTCACTCTCCAGCTCAGGATTTCCCTGACTCAGGTTTGAAGGGTTACTGTCATCAAGATAAGGATTCAGGTACCATATACCCGGACGATAAATGCGCATGTTATAACCCAGCCGAATATTAGAGAGGTCGGTCAGCTTCCATCCCAATGATGCGGAAGGTACCATGTCGTCATAATTCTTCCGGAAATCATCTCCCCTTCCCAACAGATATTTCACATCTTCCACCGTATGTTCATAACGTACCCCCAGTCTTCCGGAAAACTTCTTCAGGGTCAATCCATAGCCCAGATAAGCAGCAATGATGTCATTCTGATGACGATAGTGCGTGCTGTGCTCCTCATCGAACAGAAAATCGGAAGTTTCCGCTGCAGCATGCAAATAACGGTCGTTGTCGGAAGAATTGTTACGGAGAATGTATTTCACCCCTGTCTCCACTTTATGAATCTTGCCTATCGGAGTCGTATAGTCTGCCTGGAATGTATGTTCGGTAGTATTCTGTTTTCCCTCGTTCCGCTGGTCCTCCAAACGGCGCAGATAATCCACCCAATCCATATTGTAGCCATCTTCAATATCATATTCCGTATCCGAATCAGATGTTTGCGGACGAGTGTTCACCCTGTAAGAGAAAGTCAGCATACGCCCTTTGACAGTAGGAGATATACGTTGGTAATCAATGCTTCCGTCAACAGAATACCATGACGAAGCGTTTCGTGAATCTGTGGTATAACGGTAAAGGGAACTCCCGTCAGCAGGAGAGGTTCCTCTGTAAGACGACCCTCCTTTGCCGTCGTTGTTTCCACCCCACAAGCCAAAAGACGCACTCACCAGATTCAACGTATCTATTTCATAACTGGCTTCCAGACTTCCAGACTGAAAAGAGCCGTCGCCCTTACTGCTGCCGTCATAGTCAAGATCGGCCACCTCAGAATGGATATCCGTAGCCCGTTGGGAACCGCCGGAATAGCTGCGAGGACTACTGTTGTAGCTATAATTGTAACGTGCGCTCATCGTAAACTTACCTTTTTGCACCGTACCGAACATGCCTCCGCCTGCACCATAATTGCTTACATTGCCGCTCAACGTCACAGTATATCCTTCAAAGCCACCACCCGTGGTAATTATATTCAAGATACCACCCACGCCCTCCGCATCATATTTCGGCCCGGGGTTAGTGATTACCTCAATTTTCTTGATTGTATTGGCAGGCATACTCTTCAATACATCTGTCGGATTATTGCTCATCATGTTATTGGGTTTCCCGTTCACATACACCTTAAACGAGCCACTTCCATTCACCTTGATATTGTCTTCCCCGTCTACCGTCACCATCGGCACCTTACGCAGCATTTCCAATACAGTATTGGTTTCCGAATCCGGGTCGTCAGACACATTATATTCTATCTTGTCGATATCTGCCTTTACCAGCGGTTTCTGAGCCACCACTTCCACCACCCCCAACTCATTGTCCGAATCGGTCATATATAACGTTCCGAAATCTACAGTCTCATTGTTTTCCTTTACCGTAAACCGACGTACAATAGTGGCACGCCCCAACGAAGTGACAGTCAACGTGAAGTCACCTTTTCCGTTTATCTTCTCCCGGAAACGGCCA
Source organism: uncultured Bacteroides sp. (assembly GCA_949289295.1). GTDB lineage: Bacteria > Bacteroidota > Bacteroidia > Bacteroidales > Bacteroidaceae > Phocaeicola. Next base: position 34,801 of record CASENM010000030.1, on the reverse strand, counting down.
TCCAAATCAGAAACCATCATTTTTACCGGCTTTTCAGGACTGTCATCCCGGACAATCCGGATAGTCGCATACGGCTCTCCCTCGTGCGTCAAAGAATCAAGCAGTATTCCTTTTATCTGGAAAGAGCAGGAGACCTGAGCCATTCCTGCAACAGACACACACAACGTGAAGAAAAGCCAAATCATTTTTAGACATTTCATATTTCAACCACTTAAATCAAACAACCTGGTTACAACATTCATCAACTTCAATTAAGCGACAAAAATATCAGTTTTATTTATCTGACGAGAAAAAAGAATGTTAAAAGATAATGCCAATCTGTATATCCGGACTGAAACGGACAAGTATCTACGGACAACAAAAAAAGAGGTATGATACCATACCTCTTTTTTTGTTGGGCTACTCGGACTCGAACCAAGAAAAACAGGACCAGAATCTGTTGTGTTACCATTACACCATAGCCCAAACTGATGTGATATCCTCTCCGTGAGGACCTCACCGTAAAAATGAAGTTGGGCTACTCGGACTCGAACCAAGAAAAACAGGACCAGAATCTGTTGTGTTACCATTACACCATAGCCCAAAATCAGAGAACGTCTGTCATTCTTTTCGTTTGACGGTGCAAAGGTACAACATTTTTGGGACAAACAAATTTTTTGGGGATTTTTTTCATCAATAAAATGCATTTTTATCTGCTTTGAAATCATTTTTTCACAGAAAAGTGGTCAGATTCCACAAAAAAACACAAAAGAAAAGGAGAAATAAGGCCGTTTCTTTCGTGGAATACAGAAAAGCAAGTATATTTGCCTACTCATTTTCATAAGGCATAGAGTAACGCAAACATTTATAATTTAACAAAAACGGATAAATGAACGAAACAAAACAATTGATTGAAAAAATAATTGAAGGAATTCAAGAAAAGAAAGGTAAAAACATAGTCATCGCCGATTTGACCGACATAGAGGATACAATCTGCAACTATTTCATCATTTGCCAGGGTAACTCACCAAGCCAAGTATCGGCTATTACAGACTCTGTCAGAGATTATGTCCGCAAGGAAACGGGCACAAAAGTTGTAGCTATCGACGGACAGCGGAATGCACAATGGGTGGCAATGGATTACAGCAACATAATTGTACACATATTCCTTCCCGAGGCACGCCATTTTTATGATCTTGAACATTTATGGGAGGACGCCAAACTGGAAAGTATCCCCGACCTGGACTGATTCCGGCCCATATAACTAAATGAATGTAAACATGGACAACAATTCTAACAATAACAACAATAACAACAAGCCGAAAATCAATGTACCGAAACCCAACCTGACATGGCTTTACGTGCTCATCTTGCTGGTTTTTGCCTACTTGTGGTTTACGGGTGACGAGGGCAGTGCCACTAAAGAAGTCAGCTATACGGAATTCAAGGAAATGGTTGACAAAGGATATGCTGATAAAATCATCGCATACGACAACAATACCCTCGAAGTATTCATCAAACCGGACCATATTGTAGACGTATTCAAGAAAAATGCGGACAAAGTGGGACGAAGTCCGGCTGTTACCGTAAAAATCGGCTCGATGGACTCGTTCGACAAGTTCATCGACCAGAAACAGTCGGAGGGTAAGTTTACCGGTGACATTCAATATGAAAAGAAAAGTGACTATTTCGGATTATTATTCTGGAATCTTCTCCCCATTGCATTTTTCGTCATCCTTTGGATATTCCTCATGCGACGCCTTGGAGGTGGTGCCGGTGCAGCAGGCGGATCAAACGTCTTTAATGTGGGAAGAAGCAAAGCGCAACTTTTCGAAAAGGGGACCAATCGCATCACATTCAAGGATGTAGCAGGACAAGCTGCGGCCAAACAGGAAGTGCAGGAAATTGTAGATTTCCTGAAACAACCTCAAAAATACACCGAACTGGGAGGGAAAATTCCTAAAGGCGCACTGCTGGTAGGGCCTCCGGGAACCGGAAAGACACTGCTTGCCAAAGCGGTAGCCGGAGAAGCGGATGTTCCTTTCTTCTCCATTTCAGGTTCTGACTTTGTGGAAATGTTTGTGGGCGTAGGTGCTTCGCGTGTACGCGACCTTTTCCGCCAAGCAAAAGAAAAAGCTCCCTGCATCATCTTCATTGATGAAATTGACGCAGTGGGACGAGCGCGAGGCAAAAATCCGAGTATGGGTGGAAACGACGAACGCGAAAACACACTGAACCAATTGCTGACCGAAATGGACGGATTCGGCTCTAACAGCGGCGTAATTATTCTCGCCGCAACCAACCGGGTAGACATATTGGATAAAGCCCTGCTCCGTGCCGGACGCTTTGACAGGCAAATATACGTAGACCTTCCAGACCTTAATGAACGCAAGGAAGTGTTCGGTGTGCACTTGCGTCCGCTGAAGTTGGACGGTTCGGTCGACGTGGACTTGCTTGCACGACAGACTCCAGGATTCAGCGGAGCAGACATTGCCAATGTGTGCAATGAAGCAGCCCTGATAGCCGCAAGACACCAGAAAAAATCGGTCGACAAAGATGATTTTTTGGCAGCTATCGACCGCATTGTAGGCGGACTGGAAAAAAAGACAAAAGTAATGACAGCCGCTGAAAAACGCGCCATCGCCCTCCATGAAGCCGGCCATGCTACCATATCCTGGTTCCTCGAACATGCCAACCCGTTGATAAAAGTAACCATCGTACCGCGTGGGCGCGCATTGGGAGCAGCCTGGTATCTTCCGGAAGAACGCCAGATTACGACCAAAGAACAGATGCTTGACGAGATGTGCGCGACATTAGGCGGACGTGCGGCCGAAGAATTGTTTATCGGACATATTTCTACGGGGGCAATGAACGATTTGGAACGTGTCACCAAACAAGCATACGGTATGATTGCCTATGCGGGGATGAGCGACAAACTCCCCAATCTGTGCTATTACAGCAGTACAGATGAATACAGTTTCACCAAACCTTACAGTGAACGTACAGCAGAAATGATTGATCAGGAAGTACAGAACATGATCAATGAACAATACACGCGTGCCAAAGATTTGCTGAAAGAACACAGTGAAGGACATAACCAGCTGGCTCAATTGCTCATTGAAAGAGAAGTAATCTTTGCCGAAGATGTGGAACATATATTCGGCAAACGGCCATGGACTTCACGCTCGGAAGAGATTATGGCAGAAACAGAATCGTTGGAGACCCGACAAGAAGAAGTCAAACAACTTGAAAACAAGAATGATGACCAACCGTCGGAAGACCCGCAGACCGATGGAACAGAAGCGGACACTCCTTCCGAGAAAGAACCAGGGAAGCAAACTGAAACCTCCGAAAAAGAGAAATGACACTTAAAACAACCATCTTTAAAATTTTGGTATCGTGAAAAACAATTTTATACAACGGACAATAACGGGTATTATTTTCGTAGCCGTATTGGTTGGAAGCATTCTGGGAGGCCCAGTGTCTTTCTGCATACTGTTTGCCATAATCACCGCATTGACCATCTATGAATTCGGAACCATCGTGAGCAAACAGAAAGGAGTCCAGACCAACCGGGTTATCACTACATTGGCCGGAGCTTTTCTCTTTTTCGGCTTTGCCTATACAGGGATAGTTCCCGGCCACTACGAAATACTGATACCCTATCTGTTCCTCATCATTTATCTGACAATCGGCGAGCTATATCTGAAACGCGAGAATCCGCTCCACAATATGGCCTACACGATGATGAGCCAGATGTATATTGCCTTACCTTTCGCGTTACTGAACGTACTGGCCTTCCATACCGGCCTGACAGGAAGCGTATCCGAATATAATCCGATACTGCCTTTGTCTATCTTTATCTTTACGTGGATAAATGATACGGGAGCTTATTGCACCGGAGTGTTATTCGGAAAACATAAACTCTTCGAACGGATTTCTCCCAAGAAATCATGGGAAGGTTCTATCGGAGGGGGAACATTCTGCGTGGCGGCAGCAGCAGTTATGGCACATTTCTTCCCATTCATGTCTCTGGGAGTATGGATTGGACTGGGATTGACCGTAGTAGTGTTCGGCACATGGGGAGACTTGACAGAATCATTGATAAAACGTACATTGGGAATTAAAGACTCCGGAAATATCCTCCCCGGACACGGAGGGATGCTTGACCGCTTCGACAGCACGCTGATGGCCGTCCCGGCTTCGGTAGTCTACCTTTATATGATTTCCATATTATAACTGACGAATCATCAGTTCTGCCGCACGCTCTGAAGCACCTGGACTACCGAGAATCCGTATCATGCTATCATAACCGTCGAGCATATCTTCCCGCTTACTTCCACCGGGAAGTATGCCGCATAACTCATCCCTGACATTCCGGACAGTCATGCCGTCAGCTACAAGCTCTTTCACCACTTCTTTCCCGGCTATCAGATTTACAAGTGAAATGTATTTGACCTTAAGGATATGCCGGCGCAGGAAAGACACCAGTTTCCCAGCTGCCGTATAATAACAGACTACTTGAGGCACACGGAACAAAGCAGTTTCCAGCGTAGCTGTACCGCTGGTGACAAGAGCCGCATCAGAATACTGAAGCAAACGATAGGTCTGCCCATAAACTATTTCCGTATCTTTTCCCATATATTTCTGATAAAAATCCGGTTCTATTCCAGGAGCGCCCGCCACCACAAACTGATAATCCGGAAAGTTACGTGCCGCCTGAAGCATACGCGTCAGGTTGTCCTTGATTTCCTGTTTCCGGCTTCCGGCCAGCAACGCAACAATCGGCTTTTCCGAAAGACGATTGTCCGACAAGAATCTCCCCCTCGTGTCTTCCATGTTCATACGCCGGAACTCTTCCACAGCATCCACACACGGATTGCCTACATAATGAACAGGATAGTCATGTCTGCGGAAAAAATCCACTTCAAAAGGAAGAATAGAATACAATTGACTGATATCCCGCTTGATATTCTTTATACGGTATTCTTTCCATGCCCATATTTTCGGAGATATATAATAAAAAACAGGAATATCCGTATGCGACTTGACATACTCCGCGATTTTCAGGTTAAAACCCGGATAATCCACCAGAATCAGCACATCAGGACTCCAAGCTTCTACATCCTTTTTACAAAAATCCATATTCCTGAAAATCGTACGCAGATGAAGCAATACAGGAATGAAACCCATGTATGCCAAATCTTTATAATGCTTTACACAAGTACCTCCCACACTTTTCATCAGATCCCCGCCAAAAAAACGAAACTCAGCAGAATTATCCTGACGCTTCAATGCTTTCATGAGGTTTGAGGCATGCAAATCACCCGATGCCTCCCCCACTATCAAATAATACTTCATAAACTCCAGTTCCAAGATTTCAAACGTTCCATCTGATGATAAGCAGTCATATCAATCCGCGTAGGAGTGACAGCCACATAACCATGTTCCAATGCCCAATGGTCAGTATCCTCCGCCTCCGGCTCATTGTTGATGTAAACCCCTGTCATCCAGAAATAACGCCCACCTAACGGATGCTTCCGTTCATCAAACTCGCTCGTCCATGAACCATCAGTTTGCCGACAGATTCGGACACCTTTCAAATGAGGAGTATCCGGGAAATTAACATTCAGACAAATACCTACCGGAAGTCCTTCACGCAATACATTCTCCACAATCCTGCGTACATAAGGCAATGAAGCGGAAAAATCAGCATCAGGCGCATGATTGCAAAGAGAAAAACCTACCGAAGGCACTCCTTTCAGACAACCTTCAATCACAACACCCATTGTCCCAGAATAATGTACGTTAACCGACGAATTGTCTCCATGATTGATTCCCCCGATAATCATATCAGGCATACGCGGCACAAAAGAATGCAAAGCCAATTTGACACAATCAACCGGTGTCCCGCTACATTTATAAATCACAACCCCAGGCTCTTTGGAGACCAAATGGCAACGTAAAGGCACTTGAGAAGTGATTGCTCCCGATGCACCGGAACGCGGTCCTGAAGGTGCCACCACAATCAAATCTGCCAGCGGACGTAAGGTTTGTATAAGCTCATTTATTCCTTTCGAATCAAAACCGTCATCATTAGACAACAGCAATAAAGGTCTTTTTGTCATAAATCAGTATTCTGTTTAGCGAGCGTAAAGTTACAACAAATCTTAATCTTACCAAACCCGTTACCGGAATTAAGCAAAAATATATATCTTTGTCCTCGCTGAAGTTATTAACAAAAGCAGTGACTTATCAACACTTCATCAAAAAGCGACGCATATTTGATGAAGATTGTCACCGATTATTCGTTACTTCGCAATCAGATAAACTGATTAATATGGGAAAAATTATTGCTATTGCCAACCAGAAAGGTGGTGTAGGGAAAACAACCACCACCATCAACTTGGCTGCATCTTTAGCTACTCTCGAGAAGAAAGTACTAGTGATTGACGCTGACCCTCAGGCTAATGCCTCATCGGGCTTAGGAGTAGACCTGAAAGACATCGACTGTTCTATCTATGAATGTTTAATCAATCAGGTTGACATCCGGGAAGCGATTTATACGACTGACATAGACGGACTGGACATCATTCCATCCCACATCGACTTGGTAGGGGCGGAAATTGAAATGCTCAATCTGGAGAAAAGAGAGAAAATCATGCGTAACGCATTGGAACCGATGAAAGGAGAATATGACTATATCCTCATCGACTGTTCTCCTTCACTCGGACTCATCACCATCAATGCACTGACAGCTTCCGACTCGGTCATCATCCCGGTACAATGTGAATATTTCGCACTGGAAGGCATCAGCAAATTGCTGAATACGATTAAGATTATAAAAAGCAAACTGAATCCCTCACTGGAAATCGAAGGCTTTCTGCTGACCATGTTTGATTCGCGCCTGCGACTGGCCAACCAAATCTATGATGAAGTGAAAAGACATTTCCAGGAACTGGTGTTCAAAACGATTATCCAACGCAACGTGAAATTAAGCGAGGCTCCCAGCCACGGAATACCGGCAATTTTATATGATGCGGATTCCACCGGAGCAAAAAACCACCTTGCTTTGGCAAATGAAATTATAAACAGAAACGGTAAATAAGCAATGGCAGTACAAAAAAAATATGCTTTGGGGCGAGGACTTGATGCCTTGATTTCAAATGATGAAGTAAAGACTTCCGGGTCGTCTTCCATCAACGAAATCGAACTGGACAAGATTACAGTCAATCCGAACCAGCCCCGACATGAATTTGACCCGATTGCCTTACAGGAGTTAGCTGACTCCATTGCGGAAATCGGAATCATCCAGCCAATCACTCTGCGCCAACTTAACGAAGACTCCTACCAGATTATCGCCGGAGAGCGACGGTACCGGGCTTCGGTCATGGCAGGATTGCATACTATACCTGCCTATATCCGAACGGCTGATGACGAGAATATCATGGAAATGGCACTGATAGAAAATATCCAGCGTGAAGACTTGAACTCGCTGGAAATTGCATTGGCCTACCAGCATCTTATCGAACAATACGGGCTCACCCAGGAACGGCTAAGTGAGCGTGTCGGGAAAAAACGGGCCACTATCGCCAATTATCTCCGTCTGCTTAAACTTCCTGCGCCTATCCAGATGGCATTGAAAAATAAAGAGATAGATATGGGACATGCAAGAGCACTGTTGGCACTTGAGGACCCCAAAACCCAAATACGCATCTTCAATGAAATCATCTCCCAAGGATACTCTGTCAGGAAAGTGGAAGAAATGGTCAAGACACTGGCTGCAGGAGAGAGCATAGAATCGGGAGGGAAAAAAATCAGCCCTAAAAACATAAAATTGTCTGAAGAATACTCCATGTTGCAGAACCACCTCTGTGATTTCTTTGGCGCAAAAGTACAATTATCGTGCAACCCGAAAGGAAAAGGAAAAATCAGCATTCCATTCAACGGTGAAGCTGATCTGGAGCGCATAATGGAAATTCTGGACTTACTAAAGAAAACAGAATAAACAGAAAAAGAATTGAAACGGCCGACATTCACATATATTTTATCCGTCATATTACTTTTCTGTGCCTCATTCATGGGGTACACGGATACGTATGCCCAACGTGCAAAGAAGCATAGGGAAGGCATCCTGACCGCAGACTCCATAAGAGCTATCAACCAGAGAGACAGTCTGGCATTGGCAGACTCCATTGATTTGCGGCAACAACAACGACTGGAAGCTTTGGAATCGCCGATTGACACAGCTGCTTTAGCCCACAAGAACGACTCTGTCCTGTCGACTCTGGAGCCGGTCAAGGAAAAGAAAAGATGGATTCCCAATTCAAACAAAACAGTATGGCTTAGCCTGGTCATTCCGGGAGCAGGACAAATATATAACCGGAAATACTGGAAACTGCCTATCATTTATGGAGGATTTGTGGGATGCGCATATGCACTGACCTGGAACGGACAAATGTATAAAGACTATTCGCAAGCTTATCAGGACATTATGAGCAACAACCCGAACAACAACAGTTATGAACAGTTTCTCCCTCCCGGCATTGATGTAAATGACCGTCTTGACTATTATCAGGATTTGTTCCGGAGAAGAAAAGACCTGTACCGCCGCCAACGCGATTTAAGTGTAATTGCATTTATTGCCGTATATCTGTTATCGGTAATAGACGCTTATGTAGATGCGGAACTTTCAGACTTCGACATCAGCAAAGATTTAACCATGACATGGGAACCTACTGTATTCAATGATGCATTCCGTCACCGCCCACAGGGTGTGGGACTGCAATGTAATATTAAATTTTAAGCCATGAAAAAACTATTGCTCAGCCTATTGACCAGCATTTCTCTCGGCACATCACTTTTGTCTGCCCAAGAGACTGAAAAAAGCATTGTCATCCGCTCAACCGACGGACAACAAGAAGAAATAGATCTGCCGCAAGGGATGATATCCGCAACCGACAGCCTTTATCTCGACTGGATTTCAAAGAATTATATCAATCCGTCAGAGAACTGTACGGCCAGTACTCAGAACCCTCAGGTCAGTGACTCCATTTACATGGACCGTCTTAAACGTATTCCGGCAATCATAGAAATGCCTTATAATGATATTGTCAGAAAATTCATTGACATGTATGCCACACGTCTGCGCCAGAAAGTAGCGTTCATGCTGAGTGCCAATAATTTCTATATGCCTATCTTTGAAGAAGCTCTCGACCTGTACGACCTTCCCCTGGAGCTGAAATATCTACCTATAATCGAATCTGCACTGAATCCGCTAGCAACTTCTTCCCAAGGAGCTGTTGGTCTCTGGCAATTCATGCTCCGTACAGGACAGGCCTACGGACTGAAAGTCAATTCGCTGGTAGACGAAAGGAGAGACCCTATCAAATCCACCCGTGCAGCTGCACGCTATCTGAAAGATCTGTATGACATATACCACGATTGGAATCTGGTGCTGGCAGCCTATAATTGCGGTCCGGGGACCATCAACAAGGCAATCCGCCGTGCAGGAGGAGAAACCGACTTCTGGAGCATCTACAATTATTTGCCCCAAGCGACGCGAGGGTATGTTCCGGCATTTATTGCCGCCAACTACATCATGACTTACTATTGTGAACATTATATCACTCCCATGGAGATGAGAATGCCAGAAAGCACCGACACTATACACGTCTCACGTCCGTTGCATCTGAACCAAGTGGCCGAAGTATGTAAAATCAACATTGACGAACTCCGGGCCATGAATCCGGAATTCAAGAAGGACATCATTCCCGGCAATGAAAAACAATATGCACTACGATTGCCAACCAACATGATAAGCAAATTCATTGACCTGGAAGACAGCGTTTACACCTATAAGACAAATACTTATCTGACCCGCCGAGCCACCGTCTCCGTCAAAGACACAAAAGGAGCAACTGACGGGAAACCTGTATATCATCGCATCCGTAGCGGAGAAACTCTGGGAGGAATTGCAGCCAAGTATGGGGTCAGCATCAAACAATTGCGCCGCCTCAACGGAATAAAGGGAAGCAACATCCGAGCCGGAAAATCGCTACGCATCCGATAGAAAAAAGAACATTTGCTTGCCAGATTCGTATTTTTCCCTATTTTTGCAATATAGATTCAAAGAAGAAGGGAAAGAATTATGACAGATGAGAAACTCACGCAAGAACAAGCAGATGAAAAATTAATAGATGACGCATTTCAAGAACTGCTTGATCGATACCTGGAAAGCAGGCACAGAAAAAAAGTAGAAATCATAACCAAGGCATTCAATTTCGCCCGACAGGCACATAAAGGTGTGCGCAGACGGTCGGGCGAACCTTACATATTGCATCCTATTGCAGTGGCGCGCATCGCCTGCTGTGAAATCGGGCTGGGATCGACATCCATTTGCGCGGCATTGCTGCATGATGTCGTGGAAGATACAGACTATACCGTAGAAGACATCGAGAATCTTTTCGGTCCGAAAATTGCACAGATTGTCGATGGCCTGACCAAAATATCCGGAGGTATTTTCGGAGACCGGGCATCAGCACAGGCGGAAAACTTCAAAAAGCTGCTGCTCACCATGAATGATGATATCCGCGTGATACTCATCAAGATTGCAGACCGCCTTCACAATATGCGGACACTTGGCTCCATGCTGCCGAGCAAGCAATATAAAATTGCAGGAGAAACTTTATATATCTATGCCCCATTGGCAAACCGTCTGGGACTGAACCGGATTAAAACAGAACTGGAAGATCTGAGCTTCAAATACGAACATCCTGAAACTTATCAGGAAATCGAAAGCAAGCTCAAGGCAAGCCAGAACGAACGTGAAACAGTCTTTGAAGAGTTTACCGCTCCTATCCGGGAACAATTGGACAAGATGGGCCTTCCTTACCGCATCCTTGCCCGAATCAAATCCCCTTACTCTATCTGGAACAAGATGCAGAACAAGCATATCACATTCGAAGAGATTTATGATATTCTTGCCGTAAGAATCATCTTCACCCCTAGAAACGAAGAAGAAGAGCTGAACGACTGTTTCAACATCTATGTAGCCATCTCCAAAATCTACAAGCCACATCCCGACCGTCTGCGTGACTGGGTAAGCCATCCGAAAGCCAACGGTTATCAGGCACTCCACGTCACACTGATGAGCAACAAGGGACAATGGATTGAAGTGCAGATCAGAAGCGAGCGCATGAACGACGTGGCAGAGCAGGGATTTGCCGCCCATTGGAAATATAAGGAAGGCGGAGGCAGTGAAGATGAAGGAGAACTGAGCAAATGGCTGAAAACCATCAAAGAAATTTTGGATGACCCCCAACCTGACGCCCTCGATTTTCTGGATACAATCAAGCTGAATCTGTTCGCATCCGAGATATTCGTATTTACGCCAAAAGGGGAAATCAAGACAATGCCACAAAACTCGACAGCGCTCGACTTTGCCTTCTCCATCCATACGTTCCTTGGAAGCCACTGCATCGGTGCAAAAGTAAACCATAAACTAGTGCCGTTGAGCCATAAGCTACAAAGCGGAGACCAAGTGGAAATTCTTACGTCCAAATCACAGAAGGTGCAGCCTTCATGGATAAATTTCGCCACTACGGCAAAAGCCAAAGCCAAAATTACATCAATCCTCAAACGGGAAAAGAAAGAATTCCAAATGCGAGGTGAAGACCTGCTCAGCAACTTCTTCAAAGAAGAAGGACTGGAATACAACGAGCTGAACGTACAGAAGCTCTGTGCACTGCACAATTTGAAATCGGGCGACGAACTCAGCTATAAGATCGGCCAGAAAAGCATCATACTCGGCGAGGCGGAGCGTAACATATTCAAAGAAAAACCTGCACCTACCAGCTGGAAGAAATATATCTCGTTCGCATTCGGAAACAACAAATCCAAACAGACGGACAGCGTAACCTCACAAGCGGATACCGCTTCTCTGAACATCGACAAGAAAAAGGTTCTCAAACTGACTCCCGATGAGCTGCAGAAGCATTATATCATTGCCGACTGTTGCAAACCGATTCCGGGCGATGACGTACTGGGATACATTGACGACAACAACCGGATTATCATCCATAAACGTCAATGCCCGATTGCCGCCCAACTGAAAACAAGCTTCGGGAACCGTCTGCTGGCAGTACAGTGGGAAATCGGAAAAGCATTGAACTTCCCGGTCAATGTCTATATAAAAGGTATAGACGGCATCGGAGTGCTTAATTCTGTCACTCAAATCATCTCCCAACAACTGAATGTAAATATCCACAAACTGAACATCGAATCGAACGAAGGCATCTTTGAAGGGCGCATCCAACTGTTTGTGCATGATGTGGATGATGTAAATACAATCTGCACCAATCTCAAAAAGCTGGAACATATCAACAAAGTGACGCGTATCGAAAACTTTGACGATCAGATAACAGAATAAGAACGCTTCGGCATTTTATCCCAAACGCTTCGACGTTTTAAGCCAAACGCCGAAGCGTTTTTTTCATGCCGTCACATGATACCTTATTCAAGTGATGTAGTCCAACTCCTTACGCATCCTGACCAGCTCCTCCCTGATTTTCTTCAACCGCTCTATGATTTCGCTGTTATTCACGACTGCCGCCCTGTTCTGTTTCAGGCACTGCTTGGCCCCTGCCAAAGTCATACCTTTCACCTTCACCAGATAATATACCATACGTACATTCTCTATATCCTCCTTCCTGTATTGCCGGGTGTGGCCCACTTTCTGGGGAGATATGATGGGAAACTCTTTTTCCCAGTAACGCAACAATGATTCGTTGACACCGAACATCTTTGCCACTTCGCCGATTGAATAAAACAACTTCAATTCCTTGTCCGCTTTCAATGCCATATTCTTTATTTCAATCAAAAACTTTACCATGATTTGAGGCAATCTCAATCATCCTGTCGTAATCGTCCGCACTTAAATCCATAAAATAATAATTTACAGGGTTGACTACCTGTCCTTTTACATGCACTTCATAATGCAGATGAGGCCCGGTACTTTTTCCGGTAGACCCGACCTCACCGATAACTTCACCGCGAACCACCTCCTGACCTACTTTCACTTTAATCTTATTCAGATGAGCATAGCGGGTTACATACCCAAACCCATGCTCCACCACAATGCAGTTACCGTACAGCCCATCCCATCCGGCCTGTTTCACCTTCCCGTTTCCTGTCACATAGACAGGAGTACCCACATTGGCCGAGAAGTCCATACCAGCATGAAACTTGACCGTCTTATAAATCGGATCGATACGCGTTCCATACCCCGAAGCAGTCTGTTTCAGATTTTTGTTCGCCACAGGCTGGATGGCAGGTATGCACTCCAACATTTTGTCGTGCTGCCTGCATAAATCCACCACCTCGTCGAACGATTTGGACTGGACATAAATCTGACGGGCAAGCACATCCATCTGCCGCGTTGTGTTCACCACCAGTTCGCTGTTGGCCATATCCGACAACTCTTCGTAACGGTTTGTATTCTGATAGGTGGCCGTACGCAAACCTTCAGGCACAGGATCGGCCTGCATGATAACGCGATACAGATTGTCATCGCGCTGCTGCAAACGGCGCATCACTTCTTCCGCCTCATCCAACCGGGACGACAAGATATGATATTGCGACAAAAGTCTGGAATTCTCTACACGAAGATTCTTCTCCGAAGGAGAGCCAAACACCAGCAGCAACAGAATAAAGCTTCCGGCTCCCAATCCCATCCCCACGAACAGCCGTCTCAAATAACTCAATATACGCTGCCTGACTGTAGGGTAAATACGATCGTATGTACGGGTTTTAGGATTGTATATATAATATACTTTACGCATTCAGAGCTAGTTTTGAAAAAAATTAAAGCACACCACATCAAGTTTTTGCGCCAAACATACAGACAAAAATAATAAAACCGATTATCTTTGCAAATTGATTTTGGGAATATTAACTACAAGACCATATAACACTATGCTGACAGCAAATGAAATTCGTGACTCGTTCGTGAAATTTTTCGAGTCAAAAGGACATCAGATTGTACCGTCCGCACCGATGGTCATCAAAGATGACCCTACACTGATGTTTACCAATGCAGGAATGAACCAATTCAAGGATATCATCCTGGGAAACCATCCCGCAAAATACAAGCGTGTGACTGACTCGCAGAAATGTCTGCGTGTCAGCGGAAAGCACAATGACTTGGAAGAAGTCGGCCATGACACTTATCACCACACCATGTTTGAGATGCTGGGAAACTGGTCTTTCGGCGACTATTTCAAGAAAGAAGTCATCGAATGGGCCTGGGAATACCTGGTCGGAGTATTGAAAATCAATCCGGACATCCTGTATGCCACTGTCTTTGAGGGAAGCTCCGAAGAAGGTCTGGAACGCGACAACGAAGCGGCCTCCTACTGGGCACAATATTTGCCTGAAGACCACATCATCAACGGCAACAAGCACGACAACTTCTGGGAAATGGGCGAGACCGGTCCCTGCGGTCCATGTTCAGAAATCCACATAGATTTGCGTTCTGACGAAGAGAAGGCCCAAACACCCGGACGTGAACTGGTGAACAAGGACAATCCGCTGGTCATCGAGATATGGAATCTGGTGTTCATGCAATACAACCGCAAAGCCGACGGAAGTCTGGAGCCGCTGCCGGCCAAAGTAATCGACACGGGTATGGGATTCGAACGCCTCTGCATGGCACTGCAAGGCAAGAAATCGAACTATGACACAGATGTGTTCCAACCCATCATCAAGGCTATAGGTGACTTGGCTGGAGTCACTTACGGACAAGACCCGAAAACGGATGTGGCCATGCGTGTGGTGGCCGACCATATCCGCACCATCGCCTTCTCCATTACAGACGGACAGTTGCCGTCGAACGCCAAGGCGGGATACGTCATCCGCCGCATCCTGCGCCGTGCCACACGCTACGCCTACACTTTCCTGGGACAGAAACAGGCCTTCATGTACAAGCTCGTTCCGGTCCTTATAGAAAACATGGGCGGAGCATACCCTGAACTGAAAGCCCAGCAGACACTCATCGAGAAGGTGATGAAAGAAGAGGAAGAAGCTTTCCTACGCACACTCGAAACCGGTATCCGTCTGCTCGACAAAGTGATGAGCGACGCGAAAAGTGCCGGAAAGAAAGAAATCAGCGGAGTGGATGCCTTCACACTGTATGACACATTCGGATTCCCCCTCGACCTGACCGAACTGATTCTCCGCGAGAACGGAATGACGGTAAACGAGGACGAGTTCAACACCGAAATGCAGAAACAGAAGCAGCGCGCACGCAATGCGGCTACTGTAGAGACCGGCGACTGGGTGGTATTGAAAGAAGGAGAAACCCAATTTGTCGGATACGACTATACTGAATACGAGACCAGCATCCTGCGCTTCCGTGAGATCAGGCAGAAAAACCAGACCTACTACCAGATTGTGCTCAGCGAAACTCCGTTCTATGCGGAAAGCGGAGGACAGGTGGGTGACACTGGCGTACTCGTCAACGAGTTTGAAACGGTTGATATCATCGACACGAAGAAAGAGAACAACCTGCCCATACATATCGCAAGGAAGCTTCCGGAACATCTGGACGCGCCGATGATGGCCTGTGTGGACACCGAACGCCGTGCGGCCTGTGCGGCCAACCACTCATGCACGCACTTGCTCGACGAGGCGTTGCGTCAGGTACTCGGCACACATGTAGAACAGAAAGGCTCATTGGTTACTCCCGACTCTCTCCGCTTCGACTTCTCACACTTCCAGAAAGTCACCCCGGAACAGTTGCGCGAAGTGGAACATCTGGTAAACGCCAAGATCCGCGAGAATGTTCCTCTGACAGAATACCGCAACCTGCCCATCGAAAAGGCCAAGGAACTTGGAGCCATCGCCCTCTTCGGCGAGAAATATGGCGATGAGGTCAGAGTGGTGCAGTTCGGTTCTTCCATCGAGTTCTGTGGAGGTACGCATGTGTCGGCCACCGGAAAAATCGGCATGGTGAAAATCATCTCCGAAAGTTCCGTAGCTGCCGGAGTACGCCGTATCGAGGCCGTCACAGGAGCCAAGGTGGAAGAAATGCTCGATTCCATACAGGACACGCTCAACGACCTGAAAGCGTTGTTCAACAACGCGCCGGATCTGAAAGTGGCCATCAGGAAATACATTGACGAGAACGCGGGCCTGAAGAAACAGGTGGAAGAGTTCATGAAGGAAAAAGAGGCTGACGTGAAAGCAAGACTCCTGAACAATGCAAAGGAAGTGCATGGCGTAAAGGTAATCAAAGCCGTGCTCCCGATGCCTGCCGACACTGTCAAGAACATCGCTTTCCAACTGAAAGGCCAGGTGCCCGAAAACCTTTTCGTGGCAATCGGAAGCGTATTCGAGAACAAACCGATGCTGACCGTCATGATCAGCGACGATCTGGTGAAGAACGGACTGAACGCCGGCAAACTGGTACGCGAAGCTGCCAAACTGATTCAAGGAGGTGGTGGAGGCCAGCCTCACTTTGCAACAGCAGGCGGAAAGAATACGGACGGACTGAGTGCCGCGGTTGACAAGATTATAGAATCTGCCGGATTCTGACAACATTTGTTTGACAAAAAATGAAGTGCCCCCGGAAAGTTGGACAAATCAAATATGACACCGCCCAACTTTCCGGGGCCACTCATTTTTGAAACGGCCTCTTTTTCACGCAATCATTTTTCAGTCTGTACTTCCGGCCAATTCACCAGATACAGCCTTTCCGTAGCACGGGTGAAGGCCGTATAAAGCCACCGGAAATAATCGGGAGTCAACATGTCCTCCGTCATGTATCCCTGATCGATGAACACCCTCTGCCATTGTCCGCCCTGCGCTTTGTGGCAAGTAACTGCATACGCATATTTCACCTGAAGAGCATTGTAATACGGATCCTCCTTCAGCTTCTTCATCCGCTCTCGTTTCACCGTAATGTCCGCATAGTCCTCCATCACATTGCCGAACAAGGCATCACTCTGCTCCCGGCTCAAAGACGGAGCATCGCCATGAAGCGTGTTCAGCAGAATCTTCACCTCCAGTTCCAAGTCCTGATAGTCGGGAAACGCCAGCAGCACATCCGCGAAACGGAACCCGTACATTTCCCGCACTCTCCTCACCCTTCTCACCACAGCCACATCACCGTTAGCTATAAAGTCGAGTTCTTTACAACCGTTCCCCCAATAGTAATTGTTCTTAGCCACCATCAATACATCACCGGTGTTCAATTCGTCTTCCCTGAACAGAATCGAATTCCGGATGCCTTTATTATATAGATTCGCCCTTTTGTTGGAACGGCATATTACAATCGTCTCATCCATCCCCACACAATCATAACTTTCACTGATGGACTCTATCAGTTCACCTCCGGTGATTCTCTTCACATCAGGAAAACCTTTTGTACGGATTACAGGAAAAGAAAAACAATCACCGGCTGTAATCCGCAAACGCAAACCTGTAGCGTTATGCAAAATACCAGAATCATTTGTCTGACGGACCACCTGAGTCAATATACAGCCGGAAACCTGCAGACCATATCCCTGCAATGCCGGTACAGACAACGCCGGACTTCCTTCTTCGCCCACCGGCGGAAGCTGTGCCGTATCACCGACAAACATCAGCCTACATCCGCTTCCATTATACACATACTGAATCAAATCATCCAACAAACGGCCGGTTCCGAACGAAGCTCCCGCCAATCCGTCATTGGAAATCATAGACGCCTCATCAACAATAAACAAAGTATGTTTCGACAAATTATCATTCACCACGAAATTATCGGTCTGATTGGAAAAATTTTTCTGCCGGTATATTTTACGATGTACGGTATAAGCTGAATGTTGAGAATGATGCGCAAAAACTTTGGCAGCTCTCCCGGTAGGAGCCAACAAAACGAATTTACGGTTCAACTTCTCAAGAGTATTTACACAAGCAGACACCAAAGAAGTTTTTCCTGTGCCCGCATAACCTGTCAGCAGAAACACCGATTCCGGCACGGGCGACATCAAAAACCCGGCAAACGATTGGATTGCCTTTTCCTGATCAGGTGTGGGCCGACAAGAAAAATCCCGTCTGATTTGTTGAGACAAATCGTCAATTAACATAGTTCAATTAAAAAAGTTGGCACAGCATCCAAGCTGTCTGGTTATTTTATGTATTTTTGCCGCACGAATATAAATAAAAAAATCAAGAGACACATGGGAGTCCCCTCAAATATTGCAGGAATCCAACACGGCAGGCCGGCAGACTGTCCGATAACAAGTCCGGAAGAAGCTGGCAAGTACACCCTGTCTGTACGACTGAGTACTGACGGATTTTCATTCTCCACCTATACATACGACAAGAAAAAGGATTTTTTTTTCCATCAGTTCCATGTGAACCCCCAACGCTCCATGGCAGCCAACGTAAAGGAATTTCTCCAGCGAACAGAAGCGCTGAAATACCAATACCGCGAAGTCAATGTGCTCCTTTATACAACGAGATACACACCCGTCCCTTTCGAACTGTATGATGATGACCAGAGCGAAATGTTATTCTACCAGAATCTGCCCAAACAAAACAACGAAGTGATTCTGTGCAATATATTGAGCAAAAGCAACGTAGCCATCTTGTTTTCTATAGACAAGCTGACTCACCAGCTTCTCGCGGACCATTTCCCGAAAGCCCGTTTTTTCGTTTCCATCAGCCCAATCATCGAATATCTCTCAATCCGTTCTCACGAACGGCAAGAAAATAAAAAAGATGCCATAGCGGTCGTGCATCCCGGGTATTTAGACATTCTGATGTTCAAACACCGGCGGCTCATCCTGGTCAATTCTTTTCAAGCCTCCACTGCTGATGACAAAAGTTATTACTTGCTCAACATGTGGAGCCAACTGGCATTGGATCAGGAGAAAGACAATCTCTATATATACGGAGATCCACAACAAAAAGAATTGACCGATTTCTTGAAAAAATATATACGAAACATTACAGTCACCAAACTTCGGACAGAACTGGACTGCACAGGAACAGACAATCCGGAAGGTATTCCGTCCGACATATTATCTTTAATTTTATGCGAGTAATAAGTGGAATTTACAAACGCCGGCATTTTGATGTGCCCCACACATTCAAGGCACGTCCGACAACCGACTTTGCGAAAGAAAATCTTTTCAATGTATTGAACGGCTATCTCGACTTTGATGAAAGCCCTACAGCTCTTGACCTTTTTTCTGGTACAGGCAGTATCAGCATTGAGCTGGTCTCACGTGGATGCGGCCGTGTCATCTCTGTAGAGAAAGATCCGCAACACCATGCGTTTATCCGAAAAATCATGAATGAAGTGAAAACAGACAAATGTTTTCCACTGAAAGGCGATGTTTTCAAATACATCGAAAAATGCAAAGAGCAATTCGATTTCATCTTTGCAGATCCTCCGTATGCGCTGCCAGAACTTTCCGAAATTCCAAATCTCATATTCAAATACCATCTGCTTAAGCCCGGCGGTCTTTTCGTGCTGGAACATGGGAAAAGCCAGGATTTCGGAAGCCATCCCAATTTTGTGGAACACAGACACTACGGAAGTGTGAACTTCTCGTTCTTCAAAGCAAAGGAGACAACAGACGAACCACCGACTCTGTGATTTTGTTTTTCCATGAACGTTTGTTCCATACTTTCATAGAAAGCAGCATACATCGCTTCTGGTCAGCAAGAAAAATTTCTTTCAGGGCCAATGCCGTATCACAATCGTAAAAGAATGCATTGGCCTCAAAATTATGTTCAAAACTCCGGAAATCCATATTGGTCGACCCGATTGTGGAGAAATCATCGTCAGAAACCATCAGTTTGGAATGGATGAACCCTTTCTTGTACAGATAGATTTTTACTCCCGCATCCATCATTTCAGCCAAATAAGACAGCGAACCTTTATGTATTAACCATACATCCGCCCTTTTTGGCAACATTATCCGCACATCGATACCCGATAGGGCCGCCGTCTGCAATGCGGTTTTCACTTCTTCGCTCGGAAGAAAATAAGGAGTCTGTATATAAAAATATCGGCGTGCACTGCATATCGCCATGACCAGCCCCTGCATGATATCCCTCCACTCTCCCACAGGATCAGAGGTCACAATCTGCGCCACAGCATTCCCTCTCACATCTATCTTCGGGAAATATTCTGCAGACGTAAACAGTGTGTGGTCCATAGCATACCAGTCGGTCAGAAAAGCAGTCTGCAATCCATAGACAGCCTTCCCTTCCAGCTTGGCATGAGTGTCCCGCCATACACCCCACTTCACCCCTTTCACATAACGTTCGGCCAGGTTCATTCCTCCCACAAAACCGACTTTCCCGTCTACAATCACTATTTTCCGATGATTCCGATAATTCACCTTACCGGTGAATTGAGGGAACCGCACCTTCAGGAACGACAATACTTCTATCCCTTCACAAAGCATCTGCTCATAAAACGTACGGTTTACCTTCCAACACCCCACATCATCGTGCAACACACGAACCTTCACACCTTGACGGGCTTTATCAATCAATACATCGCGAACCAGACGACCAACGGCATCATCTTCGAATATATAAAACTCCAAATGGATATGATGGCTGGCTCTATACAGTTCTTTTATCAGATCTGTCACCATAGATACACCGTCGATGTAGACCGTGACCTTATTCCCCCCAAAAGGCAGAGCACCATTGACACGACTGAAAAAATTTATCAGAGATTGTTTCTCTATTGGAGTATGAAGAGACACCTGTGCCTGATATTCAGCCATCGGACGCTTGGTCAGACGGGCATATCCCCGCCGGCTGATGAGATGTTCCCTGCGAGTGCTTCTCCCGAAAAAGATATAAAACACAAGCCCCACCACCGGAAGGAAGAACAGGACCAGAATCCATGCCATCGTCTTCACCGGATTACGGTTATCCAGAATGACCACAAAGATTGTAGTCAGCACGACCGCGAAATACACGATATATACGGCAGCCGAAAAGATATTGCTCCATATCACGATTTCCATAAGAACTTGACTTTGAACAAAAATACATGTTATTTGTGAGATATACAAAATCAAGCGGAAATAAAAAGATGTGCCGAAATAGGTCAGTCTATCTATTTCGGCACATCTTTTTCCAATGTTTCAATCCATTTACATACGCTTAGAAGCGTCTCGGGCCGGGACCGCGATGACCGCCGGGGCCAAATCCGCCGGATCCCATGGGCGGACGGTTGCCTTTTCCGCCGAACAGATTCAGACGATAGATGAAATGCACCATACAGTAACTGTAGATGGCATTATACTCTGTATCCTGACGCATTGCCGCCGTAATGGCACGGCTGATATTGCTCTGCTGGCGCAGGATATCATAGAACTGCACACTGACCGTCGCCGCGTTACCCTTCAGGAAATCCTGGGAGATCTGCGCGTTCCAAAGCAACTCGTTGCGATTCATGCTGGCATCCGTATATCCGCGGCGTGAATTCTGTGAGATGTCCGTGGCAATCGACATGTTCCACGGCAGACGGACATTGGTGCTGGCACCGTAAGAGAACTGATACGTATCCATGTTGCTCTGCTCCTGGAAACTGTTGCGCGAATGGTTATAAGTCAATGAGCCGTTCAATGAGATTTCCCACCAGTCGTTCCGGTAGGTTCCGCGCAGACGCTCGCTCATCACCAGCTGGCGCGTCTTGTTCTTGTCCGTGTCGGCCAGTGTCTCTCCGGCACTCATATAGCTGACAATGTTATTGTAGCGCGCCATCGTAAACGTGTTGATGGTATATTTCTTATTCTTCAACGCCGTATTCGTGCCCAACACTCCGAACAGGTTCCAGTTTCCGCTGATATTCTCCGGCATGGTCCGGTAACCACCGGTGGTCTCGTCATACGTCCGCCGGTTACTGATATCGTTCATCACGTTCTGGAAACTGAAATGGGTCATCATGCCCCGTTGTTTTTCCGTATTGAAAGTGTTGTAGAACACACGCAACGTGTTGGTGAATTCCGGCTTCAGACCCGGATTACCCAGTTTCACGTTCAGCGGGTCGGTATCGTCGGTAATCGGAAGCAGGTCGGTCATGCTCGGCTGCGAGCTCCTTCCGCGATAGTTGACACGGAGCTGGCTGGTTTTCGAGAAATTATAACGGAAGTCGAGTGTGGGAGTAAAATTGAATACCGTACGCACGGTATCCACTGAATAGTCACCCATCGTATAACTCAATGTAGAACGCTGCGGCTGGAAAGAAGCGCCCACGTTGAAACGCATCTTCTGACGGATCCAGCGCAACTGCACTTCCGCCTGATGGTTATAGTAATTGTATTCCGCACTCTTGCTCAAGTCAGTATTGAATACCGCCTGACCGGGTATAAAACCCTGTCCGACCTCCCAATCGACAGGCATATCGTATGTGGAATTGTCGGTCGTGGAGTTCTTGTACTGGAAATCATAGCTGAACTGAAGGAAACCACCCTTGAAAATCGGTTCACTGTATGACAGGCGCACCGAATAATCGGAAGTCTTTGTCGGAGTAGTGATATAGCGGTTCAGGATCTCAGACACGGCTCCGCTCGCCAATGCCTCTTCCGCCGTCTGATAATAATCAGTCTGCGAAGCGGAAAGCTGCTCACTGTCATTGTTCGTATAAGTATAGCGCGCCCTCATCGTAACATTACGTCCCGCCTTCCCCAGACGCCGGTTGAACAGCAGCATCCCCCGGGCATTGATATTGTCCGAACGGTTCAGCGTGTTACGCACGATTGTATTGATAATCTTTTCCTTCGACACCAGCGAGGTGATGTCATCGGCCTCCACCAGCTCGTCCGTGGAAAGTTCGGGGTCCTCATTGAAAGTAAACGAGCTGGAACTGCTCCTGTTGTCAGTTTTCCCGTACGTGACACGCGGACGGAACATCAGCCAGGTCATCGTATCCGGCCTCCACTCCAGGCGGAAATCGCCGACCAGGTTTGTCGTCTTGTTTCTTGATGCGTCCAATGCATTCTTGAACGAGCTAGTCTGCGATGACACGAAAGTCTCCGAATTCTGCTTGCTCTGCACATCAGCGTCCCTGTAGTTATAGTTCACGCTACCTCCGGCTTCCAGTTTCTCGTTTTCCACGGAAAAGTTGAAACCGCCCATTTTCACGGCATTCAGTCCATTCTGTCCGCCCCAGCGGAATCCTCCACCGCCACCGGGAAATCCATTGTCGTTCACGTTATTGGCCGAACCTATCACCGTAAACTGATTGCTTTCCACAAAACGGTTCAGCATGAACTTTCCGCTATAGCGGTCTTCCGTACCCGCGGCCAGATCGACATTGCCTATCCACCCCTTGTTCAATTCAGGTTTCACGCTAAGGTCAAGCACGGTCTCCTCTTCGCCGTCGTCAATACCGGTCATGCGCGCCATATCCGACTGCTTGTCATAAGCACGTACCTTGTCGATGATGTTCACCGGCAGATTCTTCATGGCAATGTTCGGGTCATCGGCAAAGAATTCCTTTCCGTCAATCATGATCTTGGTGATTTCCTTTCCGTTGATGGTAATCTTGCCGCTTTCGTCCACTTCAGCCCCCGGCAACTTCTTCACAAGCTCCTCCAATGCGGAGCCTTCAGGCACACGATAGGCCGAACTGTTGTAGACCAGCGTATCGGCCTTGGCTATCACTTCCGGTGCCTCTGCCACCACCACAGCCTCATCCAGCATCACCGCATCCACTTCCAGCGGAATCTCACCCACATTCGTCCGAAGCCTGTTGCGGTCCAGTACCAGATTTCTGAAATCCGTCTTATAACCGATATAGGATATTTTCAACAGATATTTTCCCGGACGCGCCGACAGACTGAATTTCCCGTCCAGATCTGTCACATTGCCGGCCACGACCACACTGTCCTTTACCGACAGAATCTGCACGCCGGCCTGGATGACCGGCGACTTGTCTACCCCATCAAGAACTCTCCCTGAAACTATTACCTTACCGCCTCCACTTTGTGCAAAAGCAGGAATGGCACCCAGTGCCACCAGCAGCAATCCCAAAACCCATCTTTTCATTATATTCAATTCATTATATTCAATCTTGTTTTTAATGTAAGTTTGACACACATTCCTCCGGAAAGTTTAGCGAGCCCCATACCTTTTTAACTTATTTTTACCCATATCCCCCTATCGGAAAATCCGGACCACATCCAGACAATCCTTAAATTTTCGACCGCAAAATTACTTATTTGAAAAGCAAATAAAACAGTTGTCTCACTTTTTTTCTAATTTTGCCATACAAATACTACAATCATGAACAAACAACAAGTCATCATCTGTCAGAATCTCAAAGAAGATTTGACACAGGCAGTCCGCACACACAATTACGACAGACTGTTCATCCTGACCGACGAGCATACCAATGTATTGTGCCTTCCACTTCTGGAAGACACAGAGTGCCTGAAAGACGCCGTAAAAATCAATATAGGTCCCGGAGATATCCATAAGAATCTGGAAACCTTAGCCTACGTATGGAGCCAGCTCGGCGAAAAAGGCGGCACACGCCATTCGTTGCTGGTCAATCTCGGAGGAGGGATGATTACCGATCTCGGAGGATTTGCCGCAGCGACTTTCAAACGGGGCATTCCGTACATCAACATACCTACCACCCTGCTCTCGATGGTAGACGCGGCAGTAGGCGGAAAAACCGGAATCAACTTCAACGACCTGAAAAACGAAATCGGAGCATTCTATCCGGCCGACCAGGTGCTTATCCACAGCGGATTTCTGAAAACGCTCGACCGGCATAATCTGCTGTCAGGCTATGCGGAGATGCTGAAACACGGCCTGATCAGCCATGTTTCCCACTGGGCGGAATTGCTGAAATTCGATTTTGACCATGCGGACTATAACCAGCTTCAGAAGCTGATCGGAGAATCGGTGGACGTAAAGGAAACGGTTGTCGAAAAAGACCCTTTCGAGAAAAACATCCGCAAGGCACTGAACTTCGGCCACACCATAGGACATGCCTTCGAAAGTTTCTCCCTCCATGCCAACCGCCCGGTACTCCACGGTTATGCAGTGGCATGGGGAATGGTATGTGAGCTTTATCTCTCGCATTTGCGTGTGGGATTCCCGAAAGACAAGCTGTATCAGACCATCCGGTTCATCAAAGAAAATTATGGAAGGCTACACTTCACCTGCGACGATTACGAGACTTTCTACAATTTCATGAAACACGACAAAAAGAATTCCGCGGCAGGAGTCATCAATTTCACCCTCCTTGCGGACATCGGCGACATCCGGATCAACCAGACCGCCACTCAGGAAGAAATTTACGAGCTGTTGGACTTTTACAGTGAAACGATGGGATAATTTGTACACCGTAACATGCCAGACATTTTGTTGAAACGCTTCGGCGTTTTAGGTAAAACGCCGAAGCGTTTCAACAAAAACGTCAAGGCGTTTTTTTTGTTCTTCCCCATCCCCGTTTCTTCCTTTCTTCACCCCCTCACCTTTTTTCTTGAAAAAAGTTTCCAAATTGTTTGTCAGTTCAAAAATAATCCGTACATTTGCAACCGCAATTCGGGGTGTAGCTCAGCCCGGTTAGAGTACGCGTCTGGGGGGCGTGTGGTCGCTGGTTCGAATCCAGTCACCCCGACTGGTGGAAAAGGATTGATAATCAAACGGTTGTCAGTCCTTTTTTAGTTTTTATGCCTTTTGTTTATATGCTCCCAAACATACCCTCGCAAGGGTAGTTGTGTAAACCGCTGTGTAAACCGCAAAATTATGAGCGTAACGATTGCAGTAGTTTGTTTCAAGAGCAAGACACTTGCCAATGGGGAACATCCTTTGATGTTAAGAATCACGCAAGACAGAAAAAGAGTAATGAAAAGTTTGGGCATTTCCGTTAATCCCCAATATTGGGATTTTACCAAAGGAGAGCCAAAGCCCAAATGTCCTAACAAGGAATTAATTCAAAGCATTATTTTAAAGGTCAAAGCGGAATATCAAACTAAGGTAATAGAAAAATTATCAAGAGAGGAAGAGTTTACAGCGACTTCTTTAATTTATGAACAACGCAAGAACATCAAAGCCCAAACGGTGGAAGAGTTCTACCTGTCTTTAATAAAAGAGTTGAAAGAGGACGGTAGGATAGGGACAAGCTATGCTTACCTCAATTCGTACAGAACACTAAAGAACTTCAACAAAGGGAAGAAGCTAAATTACACTTTTAGCTATATTGATGTAGAGTTCTGCAAAAAATTTGAGAAATGGATGCGTAAGAAAGGCAACAACGATGTTACTATTAGTTATCAGTTCAGAAGTCTGAGGGCTGCATTTAACAAAGCCATTGAAGCCAAAATTGTCAGCAGGGATAAAACTCCATTCATTGAATACAAACTAAGTCGCTTCAATACTAAGACAGCTAAGAGAGCGTTATCCAAAGATGATATTCTTAAAATCATAGATGCAGATTGCAGCCATGCAAGTGAAAGACGGCAGTTTACACAGGATATATTTACGTTCTCTTATTTATGTGGTGGAATTTCATTTGTGGATATAGCCCACTTGACAGGAACAAACATAGTGGAAGATAGATTGCTTTATAAAAGGCAAAAGACGCATGGAAGCATAAACTTGATGCTGACAGACAGAGCCAAACAAATTATTCAAAAATATAATTATTATCAACAGCAGACAGGCTATTTGTTCCCCATACTTCATAACAAGCGTCATGTTACACCTATGCAGCAGAATAATAGGGTACACAAAATTTGCCACCAAATCAATACGGAGTTAAGGGCATTTGCTAAAGAGTTAGGCATAACAGCGGAAGTCACGACCTATGTTGCAAGACATTCATTCGCTACAATTCTAAAGAAGTCAGGAGTGAACATCGGCATTATATCACAAGCATTGGGACACCAAGATATAAAAACCACGCAGATTTATCTAAGCAAGTTTGATAATGAGCAGGTGGATGAAGCTATGAAAAATTTGCTGTAAGAGCATTGCAGTTTAGAGCAAATTTGTTATCTTTGTGCCAATTCTACAACGTGGTAGAAGATTCGGGCTAAGGACTTAAATAAGTCCTCCTGTTTTTAATAAGAATGGTTTACGTACACGACTATCAAGCGGATAGCCAAGAAAAGAAACCATTCACTATAAGAAGTCAGTCAGCAATTAAATTCTACTGCATAAGTAGCGACTTCTGTAACCAAGTTTTACGGGATAATGATTCCCGAAACTTACCGTTAGACATATCTTATTCAGACCTTGCAAGGGTGTAGTATGTCTAATCGTAAAGTACTTGGTTGCAGGAGTTTTTTATTTATGCAGCCTTAGTCCAATTGTTAAATTTCTAAATTCATCAAATTATGGAAATGAATTTGAGATTCCGAGCAATTGGACTGAACCACCAATCGGAGCTTGCCAAGTCGGTAAGGGATAAACGGTTTGCAAATTTTACAATATTATATGTGGCTGAACTTCTCTTTTCGGGAGAGGTAACAAAACGACACAGCCCATATAATAGCGATTCTTTTCAGGTTTGTTACCCCTTAAATCCTACGCACCATGAATAAGGACAAAGAGTTGGAAGTGGAGATACTGAATATCCACAAGGGGGAATATCTGTCGGAAGCCCTAAAGAGACAAGGCTACCCCATGCTGCCGAGCAATGCCATTATTAATAAGGTAATGACAGGCGCAGGAGCTACCTATATGGAGTTGGACGAAAAGTTAAGTCCGAGAAATTCTATCGTGGTCGAGCCGTTCAAGTCTTCGGTGGAGAACAAAGCGCAGGTTTTTGTCAAGGCGCAAGGAGTAT
The DNA here is from genome assembly GCA_949289295.1 of uncultured Bacteroides sp. Classification (GTDB taxonomy): domain Bacteria; phylum Bacteroidota; class Bacteroidia; order Bacteroidales; family Bacteroidaceae; genus Phocaeicola. The sequence goes on along the minus strand of CASENM010000030.1, from coordinate 6,996 downwards.
GCAAGGGAGTAAGTGACAAACGGCTTGCCGCTTACCTTAGAAATTCCACTATCGCACACAAGAAGATTGTCACTACTCCCGAAGGCTTTGAAAGGGTACTGAAAGTGTCCGCGAATTTGAGGATAGACATTTACAATGGCTTCTTTTTCCTGTTCGATGAAGCCGAGCATTTAACAGAAGATACAGGCTATCGTAGAAGCATATCCGCCCCGATGAGAGAGTTCTTCAAATTCAAGAATAAAGCCCTTGTCTCAGCCACACCGCTAAAACCGAGCAAATATACTTTGGTGTTGTTTTTAAGGAATCGTTTCAAGTGGATAGAAGTCAAGCCCGACTATGACTATCGGGAGGATATGACTTTGATAACAACACGCAGCTTTTACAGATGTGTGACACAGGAAGTAAGTCGATTGTTAGAAAACGCTTCTCCTCATGTCTGCATTTTCTATAAGACAACGGAGGGAATCTGCAATATAGTGGAAGCCTTGTTGAGAAACGGAATAATAAATGAATCGGATTATAAAGTGTTCTGCTCGAAAGAGAGTGCGGACGAACTAAAGAGCCGATTCTTAGAACACAGCACGGACAAATTAGAATTGCCTTTGAAAAAAGTAAATTTGTTTACTTCACGGTTTTTCCCGTCAATAGACATCAACTTGGCAAAGCCTTGTGATGTTCTGATTTTGTCAAATTATGACCATGTGAAACATACTTTAATCAATCCGTTCACCGAAGCCATTCAATGTCAAGGCAGATTCAGGCGTGCATTCCCCAGCGGGAAACGGTACAATTCGCTTACTGCCATTGCTTCCATTCCGAACAGGCTGGAGGTTCAAGCCACAGAGGATATTGACAAGGATATTCGGACAAGGATAAAATGCTATCGGGCTATTTGCAGGGAAAGAATGGAAGATGAAAATCCCGAATATTTCGACAGGGAATTGAAGCGTATGCGACTGAATGAGGTTCTTGATTCCAAGAAAAAGAATTTGGATAGGTTCGCCATAGAACAACTGTTGCTTGACGAGCAAGTGAAAGGATATTACCAATCAGCCGAAACACTTAGGCAGGCTTACGAAACTACGGGATATTTTAATGTGGGCTTTCAAGCTGAACAAGAAGAAGTCGGCGAGGATGACATTCACAGAATTAAAGCTGCCAAAGCAAAGGAAAAATACCAGCTAATCATTGCCACATTGGAAACGATAAAGGACAATGCCGAAGCAATGCGCATATTTCGGGCTAAGTGCGTGGAAGAAGAATGGCTTATTAAGGCTTACTTCAAATTAGGCAAAGCGACCATAGAACAGCACCGATACCTAAAAGCGAAAATAGAGAAACTACTACTGCAAGCCGAACAGGAAGAAGCCAAGCAGAAATTAAAAAGTTTGGAGTTCTTATTAGATATGAAAAATGAATTTGAGGCTGAAACGGGTAACGATTCATACATTCCCGTACAAGGCATACTTGACAGAATTGCATCCCTGTTGACCGCTCATGGAATCACTTACTCCCGATACGGGGATGGCAAGAAATGGACAATGTGCAAGCTATCCAAACCTCTTATCGAAAAATATTTTGATATGAATTGCAGCAATCGGAATGGAGCAAGCGTAAAGTTGAACAGGTTCAAGGATGAATTATTGAATCAACATTAAACGAAGTGCGGGCGGCGCAGCCGACCGGCACTTCGTGCCGTCCGACTGCACCTCCTTTTTAGCCCCCTCTCACCAAGCAAAAGAAAAATGAAAATTGGCAGACACCTGCCCACCCTGCCAGCTTGATAAATTCTGTTCCCCAATCCACCCTTATTGATTGACTTACTAACGAGTGGCACAATACAGCATAAATGTAAGATAGTCTAACTGTAATAACACTCAAAAGTAATTCAGCGAATTGTAGTAAAGTCAAAATCGTAACGGAGCAACCCAAAGCGATATGGGCTTTATGCAATTCCAAAGTTAATCCAATCAATAATCATTTAAACAATTTATCATTATGAGAAATTTAGTTATCATGCCAGCTATGGCAAACAACCGTGAGAGAATGAATTTGGGTGAATTTGCAGAAGAAGCTACCATTGTCATGGACAAACCTGTAAGACCTGCCAACCATTTCATTGAAGCCAACACGCAGGAAGTAACCTTGCATCATCTGAAACATGACTGCATTACACCTGTGTTCGCAAAGGACAACGAACTGACCATTAACCATGCTGCATTTGTGGAAACCATACAGGAAGCGGCACAGTCTTTTTTTAATGGTGAAACCGTAGGACAGGCAGACATTAGGGTAAGCCACATTATTAAAGGCAGAATCCCTGAAGCTATCCACAAGCCAGCCAACCAGCTTTTGGAATCTGACAAGACTATCTACTATGAAAGGGCAGCTTTCAGCATTGACATTCCAACCATTTATGAAACGGTAGGAGGAAATAAGCTGAATCTTTCCATTGTAGGTGTAAGGGCGTACAATCAGATGAATTTATATTCAAAGAAAGTTCCTGAATTATTCCGTCTTGCACTTGGATTTAAAAATACCGTTTGTTGTAACATGTGCATCTTTACAGACGGTTACAAGGATGATTTGAGGGCAAGCAATACAAGTGAGCTTTATCGTGCGGCATTGGAATTGTTTGGGAACTACAACCCTGCCAAGCATCTTTATCTGATGCAGCAATTAGGCAACACTTCCATGAGTGAACATCAGTTCGCACAGATATTAGGCAAGATGCGGCTTTACCAATGCTTGCCAACAGGCTATCAAAAGGCATTGCCAAGAATGTTGCTTACAGACACGCAGATTAACAGCGTAGCCAAAGCATACATCAATGATGAAAACTTTGGCAGCTTTGGAAGTGAGCTTAATATTTGGAAATTCTTCAATTTGCTCACTGGGGCTAACAAGTCAAGCTACATTGATTCATTCTTAGACCGCTCTTTGAATGCTACTGAAATGGCTTTGGGAATCAATGCGGCTTTACATGGGGATGAGCGTTACAAATGGTTCATTGATTAAATGGGCTTTATTGATTGAGAGAGGAAAGGGCAGCTATTCAGTTAGTTGTCCTTTCTTTATACTTCATACTAAAACAATTAACCAATTATATTTGCAAGTACGCAAATAAGTACATATCTTTGCGTCTATAACAAAGGAGGATTTATGAGAACAGCCAATTACACAGATTTAAGAGCTAACTTAAAAGGTTATATTGATTCAGTCATTGATGATTATGATACTGTTGTAATCAATCGTGGAAACGGTAAGGGGGTAGTGATGATTTCTTTAGACGAATACAACTCGTTGAAAGAAACCCAATATATCATGTCGTCACCTGAAACTATGGAAGCCATACGCAAAGGGGAAGAGGATATTAAGAATGGTAACTTCATCTCTCAAAAAGAGGGTGAAAGTATGGAAGATTTCTTGAAACGGGTGGCATGTACAGAATAACATTATCGGAACAGGCACGGAAAGAATACCTATACTTCTCACAAAGCGGAAATAAAGCGATTCTGAACAAAATCAGAACTTTGTTGGAAGATATAGCAGTACATCCCTACACAGGCATCGGCAAGCCCGAACCCCTCAAATATGAGTTGGCAGGTAAATGGTCAAGACGAATCAATTCGGAGCATAGGATTGTTTACTCCGTACATGATGATACCATAGAGGTTTATATATTCTCTATGAGATACCATTATTCAAAGAAATAATTTTTATGAGGAAAGTACATCTTAAAGTAGAGGTGTCCTTTCCTTTTTTACATAAAAAGAAAAACATCGGCATATAAAGTCCATAAATCAAGGTGGGTAACAAATTGGAAAATTCCGTCTTTATAAAGGGATTCTTCATTTTGATACCTACCCCAATTTATAAAGTCAAGGTGTAAATATAGCCCATTTTATATCAGTATATATGCTTTGGAGCATGTAGAACAGGATTTATTCTATTATGACTATACTTATTCAATACCTTTCGTTATCTTTGCATCCAATTTTAGCAACCCATTGAGTTGGGAAGCCGAAAGGACATATTATTAACGAAAGGTGTTTATTGAAATTATCTTCTACTAACAAATTCTCGCAAAATTTGAAAGACTGTGAAGATGATAGCAATAGCACCACACCATTGATATATATTTACCTTATGCTTGTAAGGTTCTTATATAGCTCTTGGTGTGGGTTGCTATTGTTTTATCCACAGTCAAGGCAATGCGAGAAGCCAGTTAGTAGGATAAAGCAAATAGTGTTCCCACACCTTATTTTTTTATTGCTTATCCATAGGGAACAGGTAGGCATAATATATGCAAATATGATAGACGCATTATCAAGAATTAAAGGACTTGTAGAGGTTAAAAAGAATGCCATAAACTTAGGCGTGAATTTGGGGCAACTTCCCAATAATGAAGTCTTGGAAATACCAGAGTTGCTTACCATAGAACACAACATTTCAGAACGGATAACTAAAATGATGTGGCAATATTTTGAGAATGTACGTTCTACTTTGCCTGACGGTCAGCAAACGAGATTGATTTTTAAATCTTGCGCTTTTGCTGGAATGTTAGCTACTTATGAATTTAAGAAAAGAGGTTTCGTAAATGAAAATGCCCTATTCCAAATATTTATGACAAATAACATTTCAAGGTTAATAGAAAATGTTGAAGATGCAATAAATATGGATGCGAGGGAAGATTTTATTATAAACGGTTGGCTAACCCAATGTAGCGAAGATACATTCAATGATTTATGCTATATCTATAATGCAACGGATGGGCAAACCAAATGGCAAGCATGGAAAGATACATGTACAACCATGTTTTGCATAGGAATGATATATGCCAACCATAGAATAAAAGGAAACCTTTCTTTTTAATGCAATCGAATCTCCATACATATCAGCAATGTCTATCCACATATTCTATATGGATTAAATCCAATATAGACCAAGACCAAAAAGATTACTATAAAGAATGTACCAATATGGTTATTTGGTACGGCAGGCATTGGGGAGATAGAATACAACTTATATTCTTTAAGGACAAGACAGATTACAGATTTATTTTAGATAATAAGTCTTTTGCTTGGAGGATTGAAGTTCATTACTGGGATTATAAACTCTACCATTATCCACCCAATCCAACAAGGGAATGGATGATAGACTTTATAATTCATGCGATTATGGATATTTATAAGAATGGGGATATACCACATCCTTATAACAAATAAAATAACTGATTTAATCACTATTTATATTATATGGCAAATTCAGAGATTTTTGTTCACAATATTAGAACTTATTTGTCTGACAACTATGTCCCTTATACTATCATCAATGATAGTGAGGAATATGATATGTTTACCTATTCTAAGATATGCGCTATGTCAGAAGATATAGATTTATCTTTTGCATATAGAATATTCATTCAGATATTCCCAACAAGTGTTTGCCAAGCGGAACATGGCTCAATGGTTATATATGTTGGTGACAATAACAAATTGCTCGCTGTAACCGTACATAATGCAAATAGCTTATTGAATGCTTCGGCATTATACGGTTTCCAATATACCAAAAAAGAACTTGTTTCTCAATCTGATAACACTTATAGATTTTACTTCTAAAATTAACATGAAAGCATTTAGACTATTAGCAACCTCATTATTGGTTGCATCAAGCATGGGATTTGTTTCCTGTGGGGATGATGAATTGGAAATAATCCAAATGGAAGAAGCATACTCTAACGGAGATTCATTTTCTACTTATGGATTAAATTTCATGGATTATGAATGTAGGAGTTCTCTTTATAGGGAAAATATAAATTATTTCTCAGGGCTAAAAGATGACCATTTGTGGATTAGTGCTTATGACAGGACTACTAAAGAGAAATTATTAGAATGGACTGACGGCAGGACTTTTAATAGAAAGAGAACCGTACATTTAGGTTATGGAGAATATAAGGATATAGAAATATCAAGAATTACTACCTATGGTGCTTGTGCTAAGAACAAAATATTCGTGGCAAGTGTTTGCTTTAGCGGTGAATCGTACAGTGAATACAACATTCTGTTTCAAACGGCAACAGGTAATCTTAAAGAAATGAAAGATGTTAATACATCATATATTGTTGATTGGTACAAGGAATCCGTAGTTATAGGAAACTGTTGCTACAATGATATGGGAGACACAATATATGTAAGCTCTAATGGTACTATTAGAGGCGTACCCATTTCCTATGAAGAAACAATAAGCGTTTCTTATGGTTATAAGCCGCAATATATCCTTGCTTCAAGAAATAATTACAAGTCAGGTCAAACAGTTTGGAGTACAGAATATAAACTTCCCTTTGAAGTCCTTAGTGATACTCAAAAAGAATATACCTTGCTTGACAGTTCCACAAATATATGGAAATACAATTTACACCTATTATATTATAGCGGAGAACAAAAAGACTATACGTTTTATCTGAACATAGACAATGGCACTATATCTGAAAGTCCCGACGCTTCCCCTTTACTTGGCAAATAGCTCTATACAACAGAGGCTGGGAATAAGGAAATTATTACTTTCAATGGTGACAATACAGGAAGTTGGGAATCCGTAGATATTTATGATAACAGTTCAAATACAGATACATTTTCTTATACTGTGAATGGGAATGAGTTTATCATTGATTTTGGAGACAGCTCACCCGAAACTTACCGCTATGAGATAGCTGACAATGAAATGAAACTGACTTACGAGGACGGACATACAGAAGTCTATACTAAACAGTAATCAAGCAGACACATATATAAGGAAGCAGCATTTGAGGAAACTCTTATGCTGTTTTCTTTGTTTTGACAGCTATCTTTGCAGCGTAAGCATTCGGCAAACTACAGGTCTTAAACTTTTATATACAACAATAGCAACTGTCACTATGAACCTAATAGTAGCAGTCGCTATTGTTTTGTTGAACCTGTATGTTACAGCTTGTATTAGTTACCAGATTCATTCTTT
>CASENM010000029.1 GCA_949289295.1 uncultured Bacteroides sp. | reverse complement strand
GAAACATTCCAACGAAAACACATCTACAGAATATAGAGAGCTGTCTTTTAGAAGTTACAGACAAAGGAAGTATTTCAATAAACGGCTGGTATATAACAACTTATACAAGAGCACTAGTTCGGCGGGAACTCTGATGATCTCGTTTATCGGTTACGAAACACAAGAGGTTAAGATTCAACCGGTTGTAAAGGTGGTATTGAAATCGGATTCGGAGATTCTGGATGAAGTTGTCGTTACCGGCTACGGTGTGCAGCGCAAGGCATCCTTCACCGGTGCAGCCACGATTGTAGGAGAAGACGTGATCGCTAAAAAAAGCGACGCCAACTTCGTGAAAGCATTGGAAGGTGCTGTGCCGGGCGTGCAGATGAACAACTCAACCAGCATGCCGGGTGTATGGGGTTCCATTTATATCCGTGGACGCGGCTCACTGAATTCGGGTACCCAACCATTGTATGTCATCGACGGCATGCCGATAGATTCCGATACCGACAAAAACTCTTTGACTTACGAATCCAACAATTCCGTTGACCCGATGTCTACACTCAATCCGGCCGACATTGAAAGCATCACCGTGCTAAAAGATGCCGCCGCAACCGCTATCTACGGTTCGCGTGCCGCCAACGGTGTCATCGTTGTCACTACCAAAAAAGGTTCAGAAGGCAAATTCAACATTAACCTTGACGTGAAACAGGGTTTCGTGACCATGGCAAACAACAACATGGATTTTGCCAACGCCGAACAGACAATGAAACTGTTCGCCGACGGTCTGACCGCAGCACAGGGAGGCGACTGGCAGGAAAATTATGACTACCTAGCAGACGACTATTTCGGATGGGACCGCAAAACATCAACCGACTGGATGGATGAAGTCACACACAAAGGTCATTATCAAGATTATAACCTGAACATGCAGGGACGTACCGGTGCTACCGGATATTATGTCAGCTTAGGATATCTGAACACAGAAGGTCTGATAAAAAGTTCCGATTTTGAACGCTTCTCAGGACGTGTCAACCTAGACAGCAAATTTAAATGGGCCACAGTCGGAGTGAATACTTCTTACAGCTATTCAGTACAGAATGGCTTCTCTTTGTCAACAAACGGTTCGATGAGCAGTCCGATTACTGCGGCCATCACCAGCATGACCCCGATGGATCCGGTTTATGACAGCGAAGGCAACTATGCCAACATCCAGAACTACAATCCGATGGCATTGATGGATGAAACGAGCGGTGAACTCAATGAAAACAAGCTCACCACCATCAACCTCAACCCTTATTTCCAAGTTGATTTCGGGAAAGGTATCTATGCCAAGACTACGTTGGGTGTGAACCTTAACGAACAGACCCAATACCAATACTGGAGTGCGCAATACAATCCACAAGGAATGGACTACAACGGTCTGGGACAGTTATACAACTCCAAAAGCGCCGTCATTACCTGGAACAACATTCTGGGTTGGAACTATGTGTTCGACGACATCCACAATGTAAGCGTCATGGTAGGACAGGAAATGCAGAAAAAGAGCTATCATTATGAATTTTTTGCAAAATCTAACTTTCCGCTCACAACCGTCGGCATGCGCGATCTGACAACCGCCGGAACCGACCAAGGTTCTGAATACTACAAACAGGAAGCGCGTCTGGCATCGTATTTCATGGACGCACACTATTCTTATGCCGATAAGTATTATGTGTCAGGTTCTTACCGTCGCGACGGTTCATCCGTATTCGGTGCGAACCACCGTTGGGGTGACTTCTGGTCTGTTGGTGCCAAATGGCGTATGTCAGAAGAAGACTTCCTGAAAGACAACAGTGTAATCACAAATGCCACGCTCCGCGCTTCCTACGGTACGGTAGGTAATCAGGACATCGACTGGTATGCAGCCCGCGGATTGTATTCTTCAGGCTACAACTATAACCAGATTCCGGGTATGATTCCAACCAGCATCGCCAACCCAGACCTGACTTGGGAAGTATCCAAGAAATTCGACATCGGTTTCGATCTTTCTCTTGTCAACCGCGTACACTTGACATTCGACTATTACAACGCGAAAACAAGCGACGCCTTGTTCCAGGTGCCCTTGTCCATGACCACAGGTATCGCTGAGATTTACCAAAACATCGGTTCAATCCGCAACCGTGGCGTGGAGTTCTCTGTGAACGCATCGTTGATTCAAAACAAGGATTTCAACTGGAACCTTTTTGCCAACCTGACATGGAACAAAAACAAAGTTGTCAAACTTTCTACAGATGATCCTTTGGAGTACACATTCCAGATTATTGAAGAAGGCCGCCCTTACACCCAATTCTATATGAAAGAATATGCAGGTGTCGACCGCGAAACAGGCAAGCCCTTGTGGTATCTGAACGAGACAGGCGATGAAACCACTTCCGACTACAATGCCGCATCAAAACGTTATGTCGGAGACTCTGACCCGAAGGTGCTGGGAGGTTTCGGAACAAGCCTGACATGGAAAGATTTGGACTTCAATATCAACTTCAACTATCGTTTAGGCGGAAAAGTATATGATTCAGGCGCGGCATTCACCGGTTTCGGCATGTCCTTGCGCACTCCTTTGAAGGATGTGGCACTCAATTCCTGGACCCCGGAAAATAAAGACGCGAAATATCCGCAATACATTTACGGAGATCCCAATAATTCCACACAGGATTCTTCACGATTCCTGTACAGCGGAAACTACCTGCGTATCAGCAACATTACTTTGGGATATACTCTGCCGAGACAGTGGACAACCAAGGCGTTCATCCAGAAACTGCGCGCATACATCTCTGTGGATAATCTCTATACGTTCACTGCCAGCGACTTTGTCGGATATAATCCGGAAACGTCTGCCAACGGCGTGATTGCATGGCAATATCCCGCCACATGCACTTTCATCGGAGGCATCCAGCTTACATTCTAAGTTTATTTTATAAAAGAACATTTAAAGAGAATATTTTATGAAAAAGAATATATTGAAAGTTTTCGCAATGATGACCTTCGGGCTCGGAATTTCCAGCTGCGGTGAGAACTTCCTCGAAACCGACTATTACAAGGGTATCGAAGCGGAAGGGGGTCTGTCGACCGTCAACAACATTTCAACAGCATTGAACGGTACATACTACAACCTCTTTTATTATACTTTTGCCGGAAACTACGCAATTAATATCGGTGATATCCCGACAGATATCAGCTATTGGAATTCAAAAACCAACCACTTCAACAACATCTACACCTATACGGTCGTCGATACAGATACCTATCTGAACGACATTTGGGAATACGGCTATAAAGTGGCTGACAACGCAACCCGTGTCATCAACGGTGCGCAGGAATTGTATGATGGATGTACGGCAGAAGAAAAGGCGCAACTCGACCAAATTATGGCCGAAGCATACGGATTGAGAGGATATGCAGAACTGATGCTGGTAAACATCTATGCCCATCAGGTAAAAGTGAACGGGACAGACTTTTCTTCACAGCCAGGCATCGTGGTGATAGACCAGAAGCCGATTGAAGCACTTGCCGAAGTAACCCGTTCCACTGTAGGAGAAAGCTATACAGCCATTCTGTCGGATCTGAACAATGCGCTGACTCACTTTGATGCGGCAGGCGGTGACCGCGGCTCCATCCTGTATTTCAACAAAGCTGCCGTCTACGGACTGCTAGCAAGAACCAACCTGTATCTGGAGAACTGGAACGACGCGAAAAAATATGCGCAGATGGCTCTGGATGAAAAAGGCATCACCACACTGACGTATGACGCAAAGGCTTATGCCGCCTTGTACACAGGGAATGAAAGCAACACTGAAAGTATGCTGTCATTGGCCATCACACAGACTGACAACTGGTCGGCAAACTCCAACGGTACGCTGTGGAGTACATATAACTACAGCCCGAGCCCCAAACTGCAGGCCATGTACGGAACCAACGACTGCCGTACATCCATCTTTGGATGGAGCGAGAAATCAACACCCTCTGTACCTATCTTTACCGGAGGAAAACTCTCGCAACATTCCAGCAGAAACTCTGCATACGCAACCAACTATCTGGTAAATGCTCCGGAAATGTATCTGATCATTGCAGAAGCAAGTCTCAAAACGGACAACATCAATGATGCACGCAACTCTTTGCTGACGGTAGCAAAAAGAAATGCCGACATTACTTCTGCCGGCGACCTTCCAGCAACAGAAAACGAGCTGATGGCTTTCATCAAAGATGAGCGTGCCCGTGAATTGTTCCAGGAAGGTCTTCGCCTGTATGACCTGCGCCGTTGGGATGAAGCAGCAGATGTATATGCAATTCAGGCTCCCTCCATTGCATTCACCTACACCAACTATAAGATTTCGAATCTGGTGTTCCCGATTCCTAGTGCAGAAATCAATTCAGGTTTTGGTGTAGAACAGAACAAGTGGTCTGAAACATTGCCCAGATAAAGAACATTGCTTAAGAGTTCGTTTAGATTTTCCAATAAAGCAATGTTTTCAGGTCTCTTTTGAGTTTGGTTCCGGTCTGTTTCCTCGATTTCATTCGTCAGACAGACCGCTATCATCCTCATAGAATCAGAAAAACATCCCCGGAAACATAAGCTGAACATATACGAAATTCTTCACCATGTGCAGGATAACATTACTTTCAGACAATCAAATTTCATTTTGAAACGGCTCGTTTTTTGTCATTCACACGACCAATGTTACCCGTAAATCGATAGAAGGCCTCTCCAACCGGTCATCTTTACCAACGAAAGATTCAAAGTTCCGACAGACATTACCACAGAATTCATCGATTTCACATCAGAAGACCCGGACTTCACTCCCTTCTATAGGAAATAAGTTTTGTATGACAAACCATTCAGCATCCCATATTTACACTGAACTTACCGACCGAGACATCCGGTTTACTTCCTATCCCTAAGATATCCTAAGAAGATTACTGTAATTTCCCTCCCAACCAATACATTTGTATCCGATTCCTCCCGATACAGCAGCACTCCTGATACTACATTTCAAGGCCATACATTAAAAAAAGAGGCCATGTCAGTTTGACACAGCCTCTTATTATAGACTTATCTCCACTCCCCTGTCAGGAAAGACAGAAGAATTTCAAATTCAAAATTGCATAGACAGCTCCGACAGCCAATCGTATACACCACTACAGATACCCAATACCAAGATACCTGCCAGGCAGACAACAAGCCCTGCACGTGCAAGTGCCGGAGAGCGGAATGCAGGTGCCGGTGAGTCGGTCTGTGTAATGAACATAGCCTTTACAACGAGCAAGTAGTAGTAGAGTGAGATGATGGTGTTTACCAATGCCAGGAACACTACCAACCAATGCCCTGCATGGAACGCTGAAGCGAACACAAAGAATTTGGAGAAGAACCCGGCAAAAGGTGGGATACCTCCCAAAGAGAACAGAGCCAGCGTCATAATGAATGTCAGATGCGGATTAGTACGGTAAAAACCATTGTAAGCATCGCGATCGGTACGTCCTGTCTGCTGTTCTACTACACCAATAATGCCGAAAATAGCAAGATTGGCCACAACGTATACTGCCAGATAGTAAACCAGTGAAGCAATGCCTTGTCCGCTTCCTGCCAGTGTACCCAATACGAGATAACCAGCCTGTGAGATACTACTGTAGGCCATGAATCGCTTCATATCCTTCTGCAGTACTGCAAAGAGGTTCGCAATTGTAATCGTGACTACAATGACAATGCCGAGCATCAAACTCCAATTTTCTACCATTTGCCCGAACACTTTCATCAGGATGGCAGTCAAAGCAAAAGCTGCAGCTCCTTTCGATACAACAGAAAGATATCCGGTAACAGGGGTCGGAGCACCTTCATACGTATCAGGTGTCCATGCATGGAACGGCACAAGACTAATCTTGAATCCCAATCCGGCAAAGAAGAATACCATAGCGGCAATCTGTAACGGAGTACCCGTCAACATAGCGGCAGCATCAGCAAAATAGGCTGTTCCACCTGTGCCGTAAATCATAGACACTCCATACAACATCAGTGCTGACGAAAACATAGAGCTAAGGATAAACTTCGCTCCGGCCTCTACACTATGGCGACGCCACTTGTCGAGTGCGATAAGGCACGCCATCGGTATACTGGCAGTCTCAAGTCCGATGTAAAAAGTCAGGAAGCTTCCGGAACTGACCATGAGGTACATACCGAAAAGGGTACACAATGTAAGCATATAAAATTCGCCCGCCTTGTAGCAGGTGTCTTCACGTTCAAGCCATCGTCCGGCAAGTGTAAATACCAGCAGTGTACCTGCCGTAAGTATTGCTTTCACGGCCGATGCGATAGTGGTGTTCACATACATCCCACCGAAGGCCTCCCCTGCAGGTTCTGTCAGACAAAGCACAGTCAGTGCAAGCGTCAGAACAACGGCCAGAGCCTGCAGCGGCTTATGGTTGGGCCGCTTCAGGATAAGGTCCGCCAGCAGCATCACCACGATTGCCGCCACCATTCCGAACTCGGCCTGCATTGATAAGAATCCGTTCATGATATGAATTGATAATTGATGGTTAATAGTTAATAATTAATAGTTGGAACTTTTTCGGTCAATAATCAGCAATTAATAATAGGTGTCAGGAAACATCCGGACCCGTTGTTAACTACTAATTGTTAATCATTGATTCTCAACGCATCAGCTGGCTGATAATCGGTTCCACACTTCCGCTGATCATGTCGCTTGCCCACCAGGGAGCCAGTCCCAGTCCGGCAACTGCCGCAATAAGGCAAATAACGGAAAGACGTTCGTCCCATGTGGCATCAGTCAGTTTCAAATGCTCAGGATTATTGCAAGTTCCGTAGAGAATCTTGCCCACTACACGCAAAATATAAACTGCTGTAATCACGATACTTGTAGTTGCAATAACTGTACAAGTGCGATGGAACACGTCATTCACCTGGAACGATCCGGTAAATACGGTCATCTCGGCGATGAAACCACTCAGACCCGGCAGACCCAGATTGGCAAGACCGGCTATCACGTATCCTACAGCAAGGAATGGCATAATCTTCATCAGACCGCTCAACTGACGGATATCACGTGTGTGCGTACGCCCGTAAATCATACCGATAAGAGCAAAGAAAAGAGCTGTCATAAGTCCGTGGCTCAGCATCTGGAGGATTGCACCTGTAGCACTGACACGTGTCATCATCAGCAAAGCAAAAAGCACAAGACCACAGTGGCTTACTGAAGAGTATGCGTTGATATATTTCAGGTCAGTCTGCACCACGGCACTGAAAGCTCCGTATACCACCGAAATGGTGGTCAGAATCAGGAAGAAATCTCCCCAAATAGCGGCACCTGTCGGCATCAGGTACATGGCCACGCGGAAACATCCGTAGCCTCCCAGTTTCATGAGCACTCCCGCGTGAAGCATACTCACAGCGGTCGGTGCCGAAGCGTGACCGTCAGGGCTCCATGTATGGAACGGGAATAAAGCTCCCAGCACACCAAATCCCAAGAATGTGAGAGGGAAGAAAATTTGCTGCACCTCGGTCGGAATCTTCAACTTCACAATTTCGAGGATGTTCATGGTTTCTCCTCCCGCACCGTAGTAAATTCCTAGAATACCAATCAGCAAGAAAGCCGAACCACCCATCAACATCAGGGTCAGCTTCATGGCCGAATATTCCTTGCGGCCGCTTCCCCACACACCGATAAGCAGATACATCGGGATGAGGGCCACCTCATAGAACATGAACATGGTGAAAAGGTCAGTGGAAATAAAGAATCCGAATACTCCTGTACTCAACAGAGTGAACCAGAGGAAGTATTCTTTCGTAAGCGGTTTCAATTTCCATGAAGCGAATGTTCCTGTAAACACAATGACAGCACTCAGCAGAAGCATCACCACTGAGATTCCGTCCACTCCCACAGAATAACAAATGTGAAGCGGAGCATACCACATGACACTGTCAGTGAACAGCATCTCCTCAGTCGCACCTGCCTGGCGCATGCCGATATAGGCAACGGTAAGCCATGTGGCAAGTACCAGCAAAGCTGACGATCCGGCCACCATCACTCCTCTTACCTGGTTGACATTACGGGCCATCCACAAGCCCAGCAACATCAGCAAAGGTATCAGTACAAATAGACTTAATATGTTCATCATTTCTTGAATTAATAGTTAATAGTTAACAGTTAATAGTTTCGTAACAAACCGTTATTCATTATTAACTGAGCAGAAGTATAACCACCAGCACGATGATACCTCCGAAGAACCACTGGGTATATGTCTGGATTTTACCGTTTTGCAATGGCTGGATAGTTCCACCTGCCGCATTGGTACACCAGGCCATGAAATTCATGAACTGGTCGATAGCGTGCCGGTCAAACCAAGCCAACGGTGTAGAGACACAACGGAATATGACTTTCTTTGTCACAAACATCCAGACTTCATCCATATAGAAGCGCTTGTAGGCCGCACGATGCAGAGTGGCGAAACGTTTTGCCAACATGTCGGCCACCGGCTGGCGGTCACGTGCATACATCCAAGTTGCCAGTGCAATGGCAATCACTGCCACCACAACACTTGTGACAGCCACGCTCATATCCAGATGAATGTCGTATGCGTGTCCATTCGATGAAACCAAGTGTCCGAAGGGATGTATCCATCCGCATACGATAGTGACGAGTGCCAGGAACATCAGCGGGAAAGTCATTGAGAGCGGACTCTCGTGCGGAGTGTGGTGCTCGTGAAGCTCCTTGTTCTCCGTACCCCAGAAAATTCCATAGTACAAACGGAACATATAGAATGCTGTCATTCCGGCAATAATTGTCATAATCCACCCCATGGCCGGGCTGAACTGGAAGCAGGCTGCCAAAATCTCATCTTTTGAGAAGAACCCTGAGAACGGCGGAATACCCGCGATAGCCAGACAGGCAATAAGGAAGGTGATGTGTGTGATAGGCATGTACTTGCGCAGTCCTCCCATGGTAGACATCTCATTGCTATGAACTGCATGGATGATACATCCGGCACCCAAGAAGAGCAATGCCTTGAACATAGCGTGAGTGAACAGGTGGAACATGCCGGCCATATAGCCCAGACCTCCTTCATGCGGATCCATTGAAGTACAAACGCCCAGCGCCACCATCATGAAACCAATCTGAGAAATGGTCGAGAAAGCAAGCACGCGCTTGATATCGCTCTGTGCACAAGCCACACTGGCCGCATAAAATGCCGTAAAGGCACCTACATAGGCAACAATATGGAGTGTTTCGGGTGCGAATGCAACAAACAGCGGGAACATGCGTGCCACCAGATATACACCGGCAACAACCATAGTAGCCGCATGAATAAGGGCACTGACAGGAGTCGGGCCTTCCATTGCATCAGGCAACCAAATGTGCAAGGGGAACATGGCACTCTTACCGGCACCGCCGACAAACATCAGTCCCAAAGCCAAAGGCAACACCATTCCGGCCTGCATCAAACGTTCCTGAGCAGGATCAAATTCAAAAGTCTGCATATAGTAGCCATAAATAAGGATACCTATCAGGAAGCCCAAGTCAGCGAAACGAGTCACAATGAACGCCTTCTTGCTGGCCGCAATAGCTTCAGGCTTGGTATAATAAAAACCAATCAGCAAGTAAGAGGAAACACCCACAAGCTCCCAGAACACATACATCTGGAAAATGTTGGTAGCCACCACCAGTCCCAGCATGGACATGGAGAAGAGCGACAGGAATGCATAATAACGCTGGAATCCCACCTCTCCTTTCATATATCCGAAAGAGTAGATATGCACCATGAGTGACACGGTAGAGATAACCACAAGCATCATCACCGAAATCGGGTCGAGCAGGATGCCCATGTCAATGTGGAGCGACTCCGTGAACGGAAGCCACTCGAAGTTCCACGGCGTGAGGGTCTCGAACGTGCCCTCTGCCGTACGCGGAGCCGTGAAATAGCTGAATGCCGTCATGTAGCTCAGCAGGGTCACGATGCCCAGCGACAGGGTACCGATGGCACCGGCCACCTTATGGGGCATCTTCATGCCCGCCAGACCCAGCAGCAGGAAGCTCAGCATCGGCAACGCGAGTATCAGAATTGTATATTCCATTATTCTTCAGTTAATAATTAATAGTTAAGAATTAATAGTTGTACAGTGAAGCGGCAGTTCTTCGTTATTGACTGTCCATGATTCACTGTTAACTTTTCTCATCCTTTCAGGTCCGTGATGTCATCCGTCAGGATTTGCTTCATGCTACGGTAGACATTGATGATAATGGCAATGGCCACCGCAGTTTCAGCCGCAGCTACCGCAATGCCGAACATGCTGAAAAAGTGTCCTTCAAGCTGATCGGGAAAAAGGTAGCGGTTGAACACCGCGAAATTAATGTTCGTGGCATTTAGCATCAGTTCCACCGAAATGAGGATGGCCAGCAGATTCTTGCGGGTAAAGAACCCGTAGATTCCGCAGAACAGCATCACGGTACTGACTACCAGATAGTGTACGACATGTATTTCCATTTCTTAAGTTTTTAAGTTCTTTATGCTTCCGCCATTCCAAGGATACAAGCTCTCTTCAGTGGCGGAAAACCATTCATTTCTCTTTTCTTGCAATCAGTATCGCACCAATCATACAGGCCAGCAGCAGTACACTCACGGCCTCAAAAGGCAACAGGAACTGATACTTGTCCATACCCATCAGAGCCATTCCGACTTTCTCGACAGGAAGCTCGTCTCCCTGCGGAATGACGTTCAGCGCAAAGCCGTTGGTCATCACCAGGAAGAGCATGAGTCCGGCACCTACGATGACAGATGCCAGCACACTGAAGAACTTGGCATAACCTATGCGGTACTTCATATCCTTGTTCGAGCGTGTGAGCATAATCGAGAACACGTAGAGCACAACGATACCTCCGGCATACACCATCAGCTGTACGGCACCCAGGAATGTATAGCCCAAGATTCCGTAGATTGCCGCCGTGCCAAAAAGCACGAACAGCAGGTAGGTGGCTGCTCTCAGAAGCCGTCCGGTCGTCACGGCCATCACCGAAAAGACGGTGATGCATGCAGCCACAACGTAGAACACTATTTCTTGAAGTGATATACTCATATAATAATCCTTTTTGAATGAAGATTGAAGAATGATGAATGAAGAGTGGCCCTGCGGCGCGATTGTATCTTCATTTCTAGTTCTTTAATCCTTCATTCTTAATTCTTAATTCTTCATTTATTTCTTGTTGAGTGTCAGTACGAGCTTGTCTTTCTCGAACACAGCGTTCTCAAAGTCGTTCGTGAACTTGATTGCGTCGTGCGGGCAGACATTTACGCAAAGCATGCAAAACATGCATGAGCCTAAATTATACTCATACTTCACCAGTACTTTCTTTTTCTTTCCCTCTTCGGTCTCGCGCATTTCCGTAGTGAGTCTGATGGTCCCGTTAGGACAGTTCATCTGACACAGCCCACATGCGATACACTTGTGATTACCCTCCTCATCGGTAGGCATAGTCAGCAACGCACGGTGCCGTTCGGGAATGTGGAGAGTAGTATGGCGGTTCTCAGGATATTGTTCTGTCACCTTTTTCTGGCAGAACACTTTCATTGAAGTCTCCATACCCGTCAGCAGACTTTTCACTCCGCTGGCATAACCTTCCAGGTATTCTTTCAAGCTACTCATCTTATCTTTCTTTTTAGTGTTTCACAACTTAAAATGTCCATCCCATCAGCGTGCAGAATGTCATCAGCACGAGCACAACCAATGCTGACGGCATAAGATATTTCCATTCCAGCGTCAGAATCTGGTCAATACGAAGACGTGGATAGGTCCAGCGGATCCACATCAGCAGGAAGATAACCACAAATGTCTTTCCAAGGAACCATACAATTCCGGGGATGTAGTCCATTACAGCATTAAACCCGTCAAGCCCAGGCACATGAAGCGGCATCCATCCCCCCAGGAAGAGAGTTGTAGCGATACCTGCAGTAATGAAAAGGTTCATATATTCTGCCAGGTAGAAGAAGCCGAAGTGCATACCCGAATATTCAGTATGATAACCGGCGGTAAGTTCCTGTTCAGCTTCGGCAAGGTCAAACGGACCACGGTTTGCTTCGGCATTCCCTGCTATCAGATAAATGATGAAAGCCAATATGGCAGGGATATGTCCCTTGAAGATATTCCATCCGTCAGCCTGTCCCATCACCAGTTCATGGATGTCCATCGTACCGGCCATAACCACCATGGTGAGCACTGAAATACCGATAGAGAGTTCGTAGCTGATAATCATCGCACCACTACGCATGGCACCCATCAATGTGTACTTGCTGTCGCTACTCCATCCGGCGAGCAGAATGCCCAGCACGCCGATAGACGAGGCTGCCAGCACAAAGAAAATACCGATATTCATGTGCAGTATCAGCCCGCCGTTATTCCAAGGAAGGCATGAGAAAGTGAACACAGAGGCAAGAATCACGAGGTAAGGTGCCAACGAATAAAGGAACTTGTCCACGTGTGTCGGAGTGAAGATTTCTTTAATGAGAATCTTCAACACATCAGCCGGCACCTGCAACAGACCGCCTTTTCCACCTACGCGGTTCGGGCCGATACGGCACTGAAACGCGGCACACACCTTACGCTCCATGTAGATCATGATCACAGCCAGCACTGCATAAAGCAGGATGATGATCACGCCCACAACGATGCATTCAATCGTGAGAGCCGCCCATTCGGGCATCACCCCGCACAGAGCGGTGTGAATGAGAGAAGTGAGCGCCTCCAGGTTATAATAATCGTTCATGTTATTCAGAGAATAATTAATAGTCAATAATTAATAGTTGACACGCCGGTCAGCGGCCAGACCTAATTATCCACTATCAGTTTCGTTATTAATTACTAATTTTAATTGTTAATTATCGGTCAATGTCCGGAATCACAAAGTCTGCTGAAGCACCGATGGCAATCAAGTCTGCAAATTTCCATCCACGACACATCGTGTCCATAGCCTGCACGAGCGGCAGTCCTGTTGAACGGAAATGCAGACGATAAGGAGTCTTGTCTCCGTGACTCTCTATCATCACACCAAATTCACCACGGCTTGTTTCTACGGCCGATGTCCAGATGCCTTCCGGCAACTTGATGATAGGCTTCGTCTTCACGCGGTATTCACCCTCCGGAATATTATCGATGAGCTGTTCGATAATCCGGCATGATTCCATCATCTCGTCCATACGCACCATGTAGCGTGAGAACGAATCACATCCGTCATATATGATCTGCTTGAAGTCAATCTTATCATAGAGTCCGTAAGGATGACGCTTGCGCATATCATTCGCCCAGCCCGAAGCACGTCCCGTACCTCCTGTACATCCCAGTGAGATGGCATCCTCTTTCGAAAGCATACCCACACCTTTCAGACGGGTATCTGCGATGACATTTCCTGTAAAGATACGATGATAATCAGGAATTACCTTACGCAAATGCGCAATGAACTCCTTTACTTTCCGGCAGAAATCAGGATGGATGTCATCCTGCACGCCTCCAATCATGTTGTAGTGCTGTATCAGACGTCCGCCTGTAGTCTCTTCAAAGATGTCGAGTATCATTTCCCTTTCGCGGAAACCATAGAAGAACGGTGTCATGGCACCCATATCAAGCACCAGACATGAATAGAACAACAAGTGAGAATCAATACGCTGCAGCTCGTCCATAATGGTACGGATATACTTTGCACGTTCGGAAATCTCGATGCCGGCAGCCTTTTCGATACACATACACAGTGCGTGGCGGCTCTGATGTGCACTCAGATAGTCCAGACGGTCGGTCATACCCAATGTCTGCGGATAGGTGAGGCTCTCGTTCATCTTCTCGATGCCTCGATGGATATATCCCAATATAGGATCCACTTTCGTGATTACCTCACCGTCCAGTCCGATACGCATACGAAGAGCACCATGAGTTGACGGATGCTGCGGTCCCATATTCACCACAAAATCATTTTCCCCGAAAATCGGATGATCGATGCCTTCAAGCGTGCCATCTTTCCGGAGACGATATTCACGCGTGACATCCGCATTGATTTCGTTGTCCAGACGCAGGGGATTCGACTTCATGTCATAATCCTTGCGCAACGGCCATCCAATCCAGTCTTCGCGCAGGAAAAGCCGGCGCATGTCAGGATGTCCTGTAAATCGGATGCCGAAAAAGTCATATACTTCACGTTCCTTGATAAGCGCTGTTTTCCAGAGGTCGCTCACGGTAGGCAGCAGGGCTGTTTCCCTGTCATCCGAAACCACTTTCAATGCAGCAGTTTCACCCGTAGCAGTTGATTCCATGAAATATACAGCACCGAGACCTTCTTCTCCCCAGTCCATTCCGACCACTTCACGAAGGAAGTCCATCGGGCTTTCCTTGTCATATCTCAGACCTTCTGCCACTTCGCGGAAACGGCCAAGGGGCACCTTGATTACTCCAGCATTGCCCGGACAGAGCTCCGCACCTTCTATCTTCTTGATGATTTCATCACGTTTCATTCGTCACCTCCTTTCTCCTTTTTCCCGTTCGGCTCATGCTGACGGTCTTTTCCGTTTACTCCTCCCAGGAAGCGTTCCACTTTCATTTTCCGCTGCAACTGCATCAGGCCATAATAAAAAGCCTCCGGACGTGGCGGACATCCAGGAATGTACACATCAACCGGGATAATCTGGTCAATGCCGTTCACCACGTTGTACGATTTAATGAAAGGTCCACCCGAAATGGTACATCCTCCTACGGCTACCACATATTTCGGTTCAGCCATCTGATCGTACAGACGCTTCATCACCGGAGCAGTACGGTAGGTGATGGTTCCCATCACGACGAGCACATCAGCCTGACGGGGCGAGTTTCGAGTAACCTCAAATCCAAAACGCGCCATGTCATAGCGCGCCGCACCCAGCGCCATGAACTCAATGGCGCAACAGCTGGTTCCCAGCAGCAATCCCCATACCGAGTTACTCCGTCCCCAGTTGATCAGACGGTCCACTGTGGTGAGAATTACCCCCGCGCCCTCATCGTTAAGCTCACGGACCAGTTTCTCCAGGTAATCGTTGTTCTTGAACTCCTCATACTTCATGGAGCGTATAGGCGCCAGTTTATTTACTTCCATTCCAACGCTCCTTTCCGCCAGGCATAAGCCAAGCCCAGCACTAAGATGAGTAGAAAAATGCTGACGCTCGCCACCGCAACGAGTCCCGCGTTCCGAGCTACTGCAGCCCATGGAAAGAGGAATACGGTTTCGATGTCGAACATCAGGAACAGAATGGCAAAGAGGTAGTATCCCGCCTTGAACTGAATCCATGATTGTCCTCGGGTAGGAATACCACATTCATAAGGTTCGCCTTTCTGTGGGTTGAATGAACGGGGGGCTAAAAGCTTGGCTATGCAGATAGCCGCCGTTACCAATACAACAGCCGTTAGAATAACGACAACAATAAACGTAAAAAACATATATTAAGTGTTTTAAATGATGTTTCTCTATGCGCATTGATTGCTTTTTCGGACAGTGTTTTTCTGCCGCAAAGTGTCTCGAAATTGCCAAATGCCATGCTATTGCATAGGGATGGAACCGCAAGATTCTGTTAACAACCAATAAAAACTGCACAAAGGTAGATAATTATTCCTATTTACAGGAAAAATTGTATGGTAAAAACGCTTAAAATATTTGGAAGTTGTCTGGATTTTTCCCAAACAGGGTTGCCGTTCATTCATCGAGCACTTCCCCACATAAAAGAACGTCCTTCAGAACGGGTAGCCAATTGCAAAATGAATGCCCAATCCGTCCTTGAATTTAGGGATGTTGTAGTAACCTTTCTTTTCAGTCTCATAGGGTACATGAAGAGCTATTCCCAAATCCAGACGCAAAATCAGGAATGACAAATCATATCGGATTCCTACTCCGGTGCCTGTGGCGATACTGTCGAAAAAGCGGTTCAAGGTAAATTCCGCACCTGGTCTTGCTTCATCTTTCCGCATGAGCCATACATTGCCGGCATCCAGGAATACAGCTCCGTTCAGGTTACCCCCCAAAAAATTCGACAACATACGGAACCGGTACTCCAGATTGGCTTCCAGTTTGATGTCACCGGTTTCGTCTACATACGAATAGTTTGCACTTGCGGCCGGATGGAAACGTCCGGGACCGATTGAACGGATAGTGAATGCGCGGATACTGTTGGCACCTCCCACATAAAACTGCTCGCTGTAAGGGGCAATTGTTTTATTGCCATAAGCCCAGATTACCCCTCCCATTACACGTGCAGCTATCTGTTGCTTGTCGTTTATATTAAAAAGGTATCTGAATTCGGTCGAATATTTCACAAATTGCGCGAAAGGATTGCCGAACAGCTTTTTTTCTTTTTGTTTGAAGCCCTGACCGAACGCCGCATAAATCATGGATGTAACATTTCCAGCCGACGTGAATGAATTTTCCCACCACAAGCGATTGCGCTTCTTCTTGTAAGTATTGTCATAAGTAAGCGTATAGGTAAACGAAGGGATAAACTGATCATCCAAGCTGTGGAACAACATCGGATTCTGGCTGGCAATAGAGTCGAAACGTGCGGTTCTCCGTTGCAGTGTATTGAAAGCCAGATGCAATGGGGTCACAGTATGCTTCAACCCACGACGACGTTGGAAAGTATAAGTCACTTCACCCCCGAACGAGAGCATTCTGAAGTAACGGGCACGGTTCACCTGATCGGCATAGATTTTGAAATCACTCTGCGCTGGAAAACGGAAAGCGTTCATCCGGTTGGTCTGCCAGGGAAGAACAAGCCGCGGAAATGTCAGCGACAAAGCGGCGCCCAGTTCATATGAATTCATCACGGAACTTTCTCCGTCTACTGTAGAACTGGTCTGCCATTCGTATGAACCTTTCAACTCCAGATTCAGTGAAGCTCCCATCCGCTTGAAATTCTTCTTGGACAACTTGAACACGGCTCCGGGTCCGGTTTGTTTTGTACTTTTGGTCTTTACGTTCAGTTCCAGCTCACTGTCATACGGCAAATCAAACATGGCATTGACTGTAATGTCAAGTGTATCTTCCGTGTTGGGACGAGGGTCATATCTGAATTCATTGAATTTGAATATACCGAGTCTCGACAATGCTTCTTGAGAATAATTCTGGCGCATCAGCGAATACATCTCGCCGTTTCTATACAGGAACCTCCGGCGCAACACCCCAAAACGGACTCCCGGCTTTTTCCCTGAATACTTGACCATGAAATGATGAAAATCCACCGAATCGGTCGGAAGCTCCCCATTTTGTCCAATAAGATTTACGGTTGTGTTGCCGATATAATAGGTGCGGAGCGCATTCTCAGGCACATTGTTTTGCTGTACCACTTTCAGATTGACATATCCGGGATTCATGAGAGTATCTGCCTGAAAAGTAATGAATTCCGAACGGTAATAGTAATAGCCGTTGTTTCGGAACAGTTCTACCAGCCTTTCCCTCTCTTCATTCAGAGTGTTTACATTGAACGGATCATTCCGATGCAGCAGACATTGTGCACGACTGGCGTCAATCAGGCTGTCCGTTCTTTTTTCAAAGCCTACATACATCACTGAATCCAGCAGATAACCATGTCCGAAATCAATGGTATAGTTAAGGCGTGCTTTCTTCGGGTTGTCGGTCGTGTCCACTTCATAAGTCACCTTCCCGTCGAAATACCCATAATCTTTCAGTAAATTGGTAGCCACTTTGCTCCGAGTGTCCGGATTGACAGTAGAAACATAAATCGGATCGGCAGCCAGCCTGTTGAATATCCATTTCCCGATTCCTTTTTCGTAACGCTCAAAGCGGTTGTAAATCCACAATCCGAAAGGAAAAGGGATACGCTTGCTTGGACTGCCGAAAAGTGAATTGTTCGGCGCCACATTGATTGCACCCATCACTTCTTCCAGTGTCTTTTCTCCTGCATCGCATTCTTCGTAATTGACTATTTCAGGTGTGGGCGTACCGATGTAGAGCACCTCCCCCTCAGCCAGATGCTTAGTAGTGGAACATGCCCCTGTGAGCAACAGGAACAGCCCGGCTATCAGGAAATTATAATTCAGTCTTTTCATGTTCTGTGTCTTCATCGTCTTCTTCCTTCCTGGCATTAAGATCTTTTTTCTTTTTCCTGAATATGAACAACTCGCTCAGTTTACCCACCTTTTTGCGGAGCACAATACCGGCCCCCGTTTCCGTGACCTCTCCATCGAGTACATTTTCATAATTCTTGTCGTGGAATATTTTAATATAACGTGTACCACTGTTATCCAACCGATATTCTAAAGAAATGTTGTCAATAAACGATTCATCCTGCTGCACATTATTCCCTGTTGAAACTTTACCGCCTATAATGACCCGAATCCGGTTATTCCAGAATCTTTTGGCAAATTCAAAATTATAGTCGGTCCGCGTTCCACCCGTTTCTCCGTCATCCGTCTGCTCAATGCCGAAATTCACATCAATGGTTTTCAACGCACTTCCAGCAACTTTGTTAATCTGATCCTGCAAAAACGAATTCATTACGCTGTTGGCACTGAGCCCTCCTCCCGCCGTGTTCCCTTCAGCCATATACATCCCTGTAACCAGCATGGTAACGGCCAATTTGTTCTTCTCCTCGGGCGACATGGCCGCCAAATCGTTTTGCACACCTCCGTCATCGGGAGCATCAATCGTGAAAGTAAATCCCAGATTTTCCAGCCTGTTTGTGATGTTTACACCTACATCAAAGTTTACGGTACGTGAATTTTGTCCCTCCTGCGCCACAGACGCACGCATCCTTTCCGTAGCCTGAATGTTCAGATTCGGATTCATGATATTTCCGGTCCATTCGATATAGCTTCCTTCCTTGATATGGAACGTTTTCAACGGGATGACAGGAAGTTCGTATTTCATCTCGCCGCTCAACAGGGTATAGCGTCCGTTAAGCAACATGTTTCCTTCCATCGTGTACTGGAAAGACAGGTCACCTCCTCCTTCGAACAACATATAATTACTTCCCTGTTCATCCATGTCCACGCGACATTGCACTCCTTCATCGATATGCAGTGTCATCAGCATATCTATCCCACCCAATGTCATGACGGGAAGCTTCTGTTTCCCCACCGATGCAGTGTCACTGAAATTGACAAATGTAACCGTTTCTCCGAGTTTGTCTTCCACCGTCAGAGGTGAATCTTTCAAGATATAGGTGAAGTCACTGCCTCCACGGATGTTCATATTTCCCCGGATCTGCATTTTGTCGACTGTTCCGTTCAATAAAGAATGGAAATCCACATAAAGCTTTCCGTGTACCAACGACCATTTTGTTTTCTTGGCATTGAGCAGCTCAAAATTATCAGCATCCATTTTCAGGTTCATCTGCATGTGGGCCATATCGGTCATGTCGATATCCCCATCTATGGTAAACGGTGTCTCACCCCGCGTGAATATTTTGAATTTGTCAAATATGATTCGGCTGTCCTTCACTTCAATCGGCCGGTTGTCAAAACGCAGGTTCAATGACGCTTGCGGCACAAAGACATTGACACTGTCCAGATTTATACTTCCATTCAGGACAGGCCGGTCCGCCATACCTTTTACCGACATGGTTCCATCCAAATCTCCCCTCAACACAGCCATCTTGCCAGGCACAAATGAGTTGGCAATCTCTAACGGCAAGTGAAAAAGTGTCATGCGTGCATCAATGCGGTCAGGCTCTCTGTCATGCCGTGCCGGGAAATAAGAACCGTTCAAACTGGCTATCTCCTTATCATTCCGCATTACAAATCCGTCGATGCTTTGCTCGCCTGTCTGCTTGGGCAAATATACGGCACTGAGTGCCCAGTTTCCCATAGGTTGATTTTCATATTCCAGACTGTCTATACTGGCTTCCATTGCTATCTGATCAGCCTGACCGGCCTGTACATAGTGGATTTCCGTATTGATGACACCGGCAATATCAGGCATATAGGGAACAATTCGTCGGAATTCGGCAATATCAAGACGGTTTACCGTCAATGTCAAATCTTGCTGTACGGTACTGTCAGGGGTGGAATACAGATAAAGTCCTGTATGGTTTTTGTCGTATATGGCCAGATTAGCCATAATACGTCCGTCATCTCTCAAATAGACATAATTGTCTTTGTTCACTCTGAATTCACGGTACACCAGTGTCGGGTCGAACGGCGTTACGTGCAGACTTACCCCTTGAGGTTGCAGCCCTGCCGTCATACCGATGTCTACCCCACATTCTTTTCTGCCGTTGAAGTAGCCTATATGGATATTTGCATGTGTAGAATCCGCCTTGCTGTCCACTATAATGTCAAAAGCTTCCTGATAAGGCTTGTCATTTGCTTTCACCTCACTTTTCAAGACTAATAAATTATTCATCTGGACAGCATTGAACCGGATAGTATCCAGCGAAAGGCTGTCTGTACGCAGCCCGAACAGCTTGGCTGTTCCGTTAAGTCCGGCTTGTGGGTCTGCTGTAAGATTAACCCTCAATCTGTCGAAATACAAGTGTCGGATAGACAGAGTGTTCGACACAGGGTTATCTGAACCTGCAAAAATGCGCAGCTGCGCCGTAGGCAGGACTGCCTTGATTTTTTCCTGGTCAAATTTCCGGGCCTCCCATTGTTCAGCCAACAAAGCAGTCAAATTAGTTGTCTGCCGCATCAACTCATCGAGGCTTCCTTTACTGCGAAACAGAAAAGTCAAGTCGCCCGCATTCGCAAAACAATGAATCGAATCGCGTGCAGTCGTACCGCCGACATGCAAGTCTTTTGTCGTGAAAGTACGCTTGTCTGTTATCAGATGTATATTACGCATGGAGATACGCGCGCTGTGACTTTTTTTCATGTCGGTACTTGCATGCAACTCGATATCCTGAGTGGTTTTGAAAGGCTCAGAAGTAAGCCCCATGCCATACCAGTCCAGATTAAGAATATTTATTGAACCGCCGGCCCGTATGAACCGTGGATTCAAGTTCGCATCAAATTGCGACACGATGTGCATCTGATCGTTTTTTGCATTCAGGTGCAGTACAGCGTCCGATTTCTTCAGCTTTGCATCGAGCTGGATGCCCGACAATACTTGCGAGCCATACCCTAAATGGTCCAACGACGCACCGGCCGTCAGTGACGTGGCCGGAGAGAAAAAATCAAAACCCCTGCCTTCCACATCCACCCGGGCAGAGAGTTCAAAAAGCGAGTCGTTTGGCATGAAATCATGAACATTGAGCTTGTCGGCCACAAGTGAAGCTTTATATGCTTCTTTATCCGCCCGATAAGATGCTTTCAGTTCCAGCCTCCCTTCTTCTTTCTTTATGCGCATGTCAGCGGTCAGCAAATTCCCTTCCATTCCAGCTTCTCCAGCCAAGGTCGTCCCTCCGGGAAGTGTAATTCCTCCTGTCAACGCATTGACAAAAGACATCTGCGAAAAATAACCGTTCAGATTGAGTTTCCCTTGACGGTTAAGACTGTCAAGTACATGAGTGACATTTCCTGACGCTTCCATGCGGAAATGTCCGGGCAGTTCAACTGAACAGGCAGTCAGCTTCAGTTCATCCAAAGTGCCGTCGACTCCCATCCGTATTCCCAACGGTGCGGACGGGAATGAGCGTTTCAGCTCTTCCGGCAAATCGGGAACAATCTTAAAAAGATCCGACTTTCCTATTTCAGCCATCAGCCTGGCACTCAACTTTCCATCTTTGCTCTGTTCCGTCACACTCCAATCGGCAGTTGCATTGAACTGGAAGGTTGAATTGGCGGTTTTAACCAGAAGCGACGGAACGTGGATAGCTTGATTATCGGCCAACAATTCTCCCTCTGTCGAAATAATCTGCAATCCCGACTGTTCCTTCAGCTCAAATTGGCGGATAAATGCCCGTATATCATTACCAGCATAATAAATAGAATCTATCCCGATATTGATGGCAGTCAGCGCAATATGAGAGGGGTCAAGTCCATCTTCTAATCTGGGACTGCTTCCCGAATCATAGGTAATCTTACTCTCAAGCATGTCAAAGCGTCCGGCCGTATAACTCCCTTTATGCAAGTCGACAAGACCGTCAGTCAAGGATGCCTTACCGATTTCGAACCCCATCGAAAGAGTATCGAGAGGCATCAGCAAACGGAATGACACATTGTCGAGCGCTATGTCCTCCAACTTGATTTTCCAGTATATGGGACTGCTTGCCGTCGTATCTGAAGCAGTTGTATCAGCTAAGGCAAGAGTCAGATGCGTGTCTTTCAGGCTCATCCTGTTGAGAATGGCCGTTTCAGGAGTCAGCTCGATTCCGTGTGAATTGAAAAACAACTCTCCCAATTCCCCTTTCAGCTGCACCCCTTCGATAAGACCGCTTGTGTTGACCGATGTGTCTTCCAGTTTTATCCCGTCAATTTCCACCTGTTTTTTCAACAGAGGAAACATTTGTATCTTTACGGTAAGGGTACCTGCATCAAGAATCGTGTCATTCCGGTCAATGACTTGCGTGTCGTGCACGACAAGATTAATCGGGAATGACAGCGAAATGCGGCGGATGCGGATATCCATACCTGTAGCTTCAGTGGCATACTGAGCGGCTTTCCTCACAATAAAATTCTGGATGGGAGGAATGTAAAGAAATATACATACTGTTATGAACAGCAGAATTGGAGCCGCCAGTATAATTCCGCCCCATTTCACGTAGCGTTTCATTTTCACGTTTTCTAGTTAGTTCTTGCGAATATATAAAAAAACAATGAAAAAACGATTTTGTTGGAAAACTATTTGCTGTTACTCATATTATTTTTCTACCTTTGTGGAAGTTACTAAATATTAATACACTTATGAAACCAACTTTATTTGTATTGGCCGCCGGTATGGGAAGCCGTTACGGCGGTTTGAAACAGCTTGACGGACTGGGACCTAACGGAGAGACAATCATGGATTATTCAATTTTCGATGCAATCCGCGGCGGTTTCGGCAAACTTGTTTTTGTGATTCGCCGGGATTTCGAAAAAGATTTCCGTGAAAAGATAATCAGCAAATACGAGAATCATATTCCGGTAGAAGTGGTTTTCCAGGACATCCATGATTTGCCGGAAGGTTTTACTTGTCCTGAAGGACGCGTGAAGCCTTGGGGTACAAACCATGCGGTACTGATGGGCAAGGAAGTCATTAAAGAGCCGTTTGCTGTCATCAATGCCGATGACTTTTACGGACGTGACAGTTTTGCTGTAATCGGGAAATACCTGTCAGAACTTCCGGAAGGGACAAAGAACGAATATTGTATGGTAGGTTTCCGTGTGGGAAACACCTTGTCAGAAAGCGGTACAGTGGCCCGCGGTATCTGTTCGACCGACGAGAACGCGCATCTGACTACAGTGGTTGAACGTACGGAAATCATGCGTGTAGACGGTGTAGTTTCTTACAAGGATGAAAAAGGAGAATGGGTAGGCATAGCTGACAACACGCCTGTATCCATGAATATGTGGGGCTTTACTCCCGACTATTTCAAATACTCTGAAGACTTTTTCGTTGATTTCCTGAAAGAAAACATCGGCAACCTGAAGTCCGAATTCTTCATTCCACTGATGGTGAACAAGCTGATAAACGAAGGAACCGCTTCCGTAAAAGTGCTTGACACTACGTCCAAATGGTTCGGCGTAACTTATGCGGCAGACCGTCAGGGCGTAGTCGATAAGATTCAGTCGCTTGTAGATGCGGGTGAATATCCGTCAAAACTGTTCTGACCAAACAGAGATACTATATAAGAGCCTGTTTAGATTTTCCAAGCAAACATTTTTCAGGCCCTAAAAAACGTCCCGCCGTTCAGGATGAAACGCCGAAGCGTTTTCCCTAAAACGACGGGACGTTTTGATCAAAACGCCGAAACGTTTTTATTATCGCACTTGAATGACCAGATAGCGTGAGACACTCCAGAACTCACTGGGATTAGTGATTTTCAGTGTCAATTGATTCTTGTCATCTTTTACCAGTTCATAGGAACCTGCAGGATGGGTGGTAAGCAGCTCCGCACGCTTTGAATAGAGCTTTATCTCTTTATCCTTGCGGATATCTATCTGAGTGAAATAGTCCTTATTGAACTCACTGTCTTTCAACACATCCCCACGTTTCAGAATTTTTTGATCCTTCAATTCTGATTTCGTCCCGAACACATACCAAGCCGTATTCAGTGCTTTGTCCTGCACTTCAACAGTCTTTGCCTTGGCTTCATTTTCAGCGCTGAGCTCATCTACGTTCTTGTTCAAATCTGTCACCGCTTCATCAAGTTCTGCAATACGAATATTCTTGGAAGCCAATTCAGCCTGCAACGTTTCTATTTGCTGTTGCTTGGCATTCAGCTCAGCGGTCAGATTTTTGATGGCCTTGCGCAATTGGGCAGACTGATATTTGCTGTTTTTCAGCTGTTCCTCCAGTTTGGCAATCTGCTCACGGTTTGACTTCAGCTTTTCGCTGATGAAGCGGATGTCTTCTTTAATTTTTTCAGTGGTAGACTTGCTTTCAAGAGCCCCCCCCTGCAAATCGACACGGTTTTCCGCTTCATTGATTTCGCGGAATCCCTCCTGAATTTCATTGAACGAGCCCATAATCTCATCCAGCTCCGCATCGCGGTTAGAAAGCTCCAACACCAGCGAATCATTCTGTGCCTGAAGCGCTTCTTTGTTCTGTCCTGTATTGTTGCAGGAAGTCAGTAATGCGGCAATGCAAAAAGCAGAAAAAACAATCTTCTTCATAGATTATCAGTTTTTGAATTTATAATTAATCTTCTTTTCCTTCCAATACGATTACAATCTCACCTTTAGGTCCAGTTTCTGTGAAATGCGCAATCACCTCCTGAAGTGTACCTCGTATGCATTCTTCATGTATCTTTGAAATCTCTCGGCATACGGCCACACGCCTTTCCTCTCCGAACAGTTCGGCAAATTGAGTCAGTGTCTTTACCAACCGATAGGGCGATTCATAAAAAACCATCGTCCGTGTTTCTTCTTTCAGCGCATTAAGCCGTGTCATACGCCCTTTTTTCTGTGGCAGGAAGCCTTCGAAACAGAAACGTTCATCGGGCAATCCCGATGCCACTAAAGCCGGAACAAAAGCCGTCGCTCCCGGCAGACATTGCACCTCAATGCCGTTTCTCACACATTCTCTCACTATGAGAAATCCCGGGTCAGATATTCCCGGTGTACCTGCATCAGAGATAAGTGCTACCGTTTCGCCTCCTTTGATTCGGTTGACAATACCCTCCACTGTCTGATGTTCATTGAACTTATGGTGCGATTGCAAGGCGTTCTTTATCTCATAATGTTTCAACAGAACGCCTGATGTGCGGGTGTCCTCAGCCAGTATCAGGTCAGCCTCTTTCAATACGCGGATGGCCCTGAACGTCATGTCTTCCAAATTCCCCACAGGTGTAGGCACTACATATAGTTTACCCATATTCATCAATTCTAATATGAGCAAAGGTAAAAAGAATTTGCAACCACCGATGATATTTGTTTAATATTTAACAGATGTTTTATGTTTCATCCTGAAATTATGAGGTTTATAAGAGATGAGTTCGTAAATTCAAAGTAATGTTGTATTTTTGTACCGCGATTGAAAAAAATCTGACGATGAATTTGTTTTCAGAAGATATTAAAGAAGAAACTCGCAGGAGAGGACGCGTAGAGGTGATTTGCGGTTCAATGTTCTCGGGAAAGACTGAAGAGCTGATACGCAGATTAAAACGTGCCCAATTTGCCCATCAGCGTGTAGAAATATTCAAGCCGTCCATCGACACGCGCTATTCAAATGAAGAAGTGGTTTCACATGACAACAATGCCATTCACTCCACTCCCATTGATTCATCAGCCAGCATACTGCTGTTCACTTCGGAAATAGATGTAGTAGGAATAGATGAAGCCCAATTTTTCGATGACGGTTTGGTAGATGTATGCAATACATTGGCCAATCAAGGTGTCCGCGTGATTGTTGCCGGTCTGGATATGGACTACAAGGGAATTCCTTTTGGCCCTATCCCCGCATTGTGTGCTATTGCCGATGAAGTGACAAAGGTACATGCCATTTGTGTAAAATGTGGCAATCTGGCCTATCTATCACATCGAACTGTAAACAACGACAAAAGAGTGCTATTAGGAGAAAAAGAGGAGTATGAACCCCTTTGCAGATGCTGTTATCAGAAAACAACAAAAGAGCAGTTGCCCGACCGGTGAATCCTTAAAAGCATAACAGATAGGGATAAGACTGAAGAATCCAAATAGAAACGCAACGTTTCGTTAGCAAACAGGATAAAGACTCATCGGTCGGGGAACGCCGCGCGGCAAGGGGCGGGACCACCCGTCCCGACGAGCGCATCCGCACGTTTGGTTTCATCCAGAGTTCTG